>JAGXIC010000268.1 GCA_024635875.1 Pricia sp. | reverse complement strand
TCCTCCAACTCCACTTCGGCCCTCAACATTGAATCTTCTTTTATTGGGGTAAGATCGATACTTGAAGGATCCAGTTCAAACTGTTCACGAATGGAATCAAGGTTGGTTTCATTGTTTTCGATATCGCCGCTCAACACCATACGAATATTTTCCAAATATCGGTTGGTATTTCCCAATGTGACCACTAAAGAGTCCGTTTTGTACGTAAGATCTGTCGCTTGCTTTTTAAGTTTTGTGGATGAATATCCGGGGATGTATTCGCGTAAAGGCGTAAATGCAATCAATAAAGTGGTGAGTCCGATCAAGCCGATGATACAGAGCGAGCCTGTGACAAATACATTGAGCCGGCTGAGCTTAAAGGATATCTTTTCTTCAAAAGTACTTTCGTTGAGAATGACCAACCGGTACTTGTGTAAAAGCTTCCTCTTGATTTCTTTCCTTTTCTTGACTTTGTTGGCCATTCACAAATATACTCATGCCGCGTATAAATTTGAGGGTTTTTATGAAAATTTGATGGTCTCGCCCTTCTTCCGGATCTTTGAACTGGCAAGAACATGAAATCACAATGAACCCTTCCTCTTCTTTCTTCGTAAGTACTTGAACACAGATTTATGTTATTAAACCACTTTAATAATTATCTTCCGTATTATTATAACCAAGTAAATTACTTTTTTACTACATTTGTTATCCATAAAAATTGAGATTATGACAGCATTACATATATTTTTAGCAATTGGGCCTTGGCAAATTGCCGTTGTCGTCGTGATAATTCTTTTATTGTTCGGGGGGAAAAAGATTCCCGAATTGATGCGCGGCTTGGGAAGCGGTATCAAAGAATTTAAGGATGCTTCAAAGGAAGACGAACCCGTAAACGATAAACTGAAAGACAAGAAAGACTGAATAGTCTACATATTATATCATATAAAAGCCTTTAGTGTTACGCTAAAGGCTTTTTTTGGCCCCGAATTCATCCTATGAAGTCAGCAGATAGGTTAAGAATTTCACTCATCCCCCTATCAGCGCGCTTCCTCTTATAGGTCTAAAGCCCTAATTTTCCGATTAAGGTTAGCCCACTGTCCGATACACCACTATTTATCCTCCTTTCACAACAATTGTTATCCTAAAAGCAGTGATTAGCCGAATTTTACGTTATCCTATTAGACAAATATAAAGATGCCTAAGCTTATTAATTTCAAGCCATTCCCTCTTGAGTAGCCTTGTCTGTACCGCTTAATGTTTCCTCTTTTTCCTACATCCCAAATCATGAAAAAAATAGTACCTGCCCTAATCTTCCTCCTGTCTTTTGGCGTCTTTGCCCAAGACCATCAAGACTTCAAAATCGACGAAACACCGACCACGGCAAGCAACGATACAAAAAATCGCCCTTCATATACCGAACCGGTCGTTTCCATCAACAAGACCTTCGAAGAGGCCGCCGATAGCCAGAATATTCCCCATAGAACCTTCAGCGGACTTGAAAATGTGGAGAATGGTTATTACATCGTATCCGGGGTGTTCAGCGAGGGAAAAAATGGCAATAGAGCCGTTAAAAAGTTAAAGCGAAAAGGCTTTGCAGAGTCCGGTTATATCACGAATCCCGATAACCGGCTCAATTATGTGTACTTGGCCTACTATCCGTTCGGTCTTGAGGCCGTCGATGCCTGTGTTTCAAAACTGGACGGTACGTATGCCGAAGACGTTTGGATTCTCGAAATAGAGCATAGCATGACCATTGGCGGATCATCATTGGCTATGTTAGAAGTGAGCGAAACTGGATTGATTACGGCGGCTAATATCGACGAAGAGGATGTTGAACCCAGCGAAATTGCCGAACAAGTGCTTTCTCTCGACGCCAATGCGCCCAGTATCGCCAAAACTGGCAACAAAAGCCGAACTATCGAAAAGGCCGACGCCTATTTCAATAAAATGTGGTATGCCGAAGCTGCCGATCTATACGAGCAAGCCCTTTCAAAAGGCGAAAAATATTATACACGAGATAACCTTCAGAAAGCTGCCGATGCCCATTACTTTAATACCGATATGGAAAAGGCCTATCATTGGTACAACATCCTTTATGAAAACTACGGTAAGGAAATGTCAGAGGATAATATGTTCAAATACGCCCACTCCCTAAAAGGCACGGGAAAATACGGCCGCGCCAAACGCCTTATGCGATTGTATAACCGGAAAACGAAAAACGGAGAAGCAAGCCTAGACAACACCAACGTTACGGCCAACGAGATCGTATTGGACAACATTTTAGGCTCGGAAGAGGATTTCGAACTTAAAAACATGTCCATCAACACCAAATATTCCGACTTTTCGCCGATGTTTCTCGATTCGAACCAAATTGTATTTTCTTCCGCTAAAGATTCATCCTTCTTTAAGACCCGAAAATATAAATGGAACGATCAGCCTTACCTTGATCTGTATGTGGCCGAAATAAACAAAGAGTCGCAAGACCTCAAAAATGCCTTGAAATTTTCTAAAAAAATAAATACGAAATATCACGAGGCATCCGTGGCTTTTTCGCCCGATAATAAAACGATGTATTTTACGCGCAACAACTTCGGTAAAAAGCTGAAGCGCGATAAAGAAGGGGTGAACCACCTGAAAATATACAAATCGAACAAAATCGGTATGGAGTGGACGGATGCGGTAGAGGTTTCGTTCAATAGCAACGACTATTCCACGGGACACCCCGCCTTGAGCCCTGATGGCAAACAGCTTTATTTTGTATCCGATATGCCTGGCAGTATTGGCAAGAGCGATATTTTCGTAGTCGATGTATTGGATGATGGCGGCTTTTCTGCCCCTCGTAACCTTGGTCCCGGAATAAATACCGAGAAAAGGGAGATGTTCCCTTTCTTTAATGGTGCCAAACTCTATTTTTCTTCGGATGGACACACGGGTCTTGGAGGCCTCGATGTATTCGAAGCGGCCTACAACACGGAAGAGGGCTTTGGAACCGTAGCCAATATGGGCAAGCCCATCAACAGCAACAAAGATGATTTTTCATATATTGTAAACGAAGAAAACCAAAATGGATTTTTTGCGTCCAATCGCGCCGGGGGTAAAGGGGATGACGATATCTACTCGTTCAAAAGACCGACCATAGAAGAAATACCGGCCAACAACAACGCCATTGCAGGCGTAATCACCGAGTTGGTTACCGGAAACTTAATGCCCAAGGCACTCGTACAGCTTTTGGACGGCAACGGCATCAAACTTAAGGAAATGATGACCGAAGATGACGGTAGCTTTGTATTCGAGGATCTTGACGGTAACACCAAATACATCCTAAAAACCGAAAAAAGGGAGTTCTTCGATAACGAACGGTCAGTAGCCACAGTAGACAACGAACGCGTGAATGTAGACATCTCCTTGAAGCGCATTGAAGATATGATTGCCTTAGAGGAGGGCATCAAGAAGTTGAAGACCGAAATGATCTATTTTGCCT
Source organism: Pricia sp. (assembly GCA_024635875.1). GTDB lineage: Bacteria > Bacteroidota > Bacteroidia > Flavobacteriales > Flavobacteriaceae > Pricia. The sequence continues at coordinate 31,423 of JAGXIC010000268.1, read as the reverse complement.
TCGATAAATCGAATGTGCGACCCGAAGCCGCTAAAGAATTGGACAAACTGGTCAGCGTGATGAAAGAATACCCAGGCATGGCAATAAAGATCGAATCACATACCGATTCGCGCGGTAGCAGGGTGTACAACGAATACCTGTCGGACAAACGCGCCAAATCGACTCGTGACTATATCATATCCCAAGGTATTGACGCCAGCCGTGTCGAGAGTGCCATCGGGTATGGTGAGAGTCGATTGCTCAACGAGTGTAACGGCACCGTAGCCTGTGCGGAAGCCACACACCTGCTCAACCGACGTTCAGAGTTTATTATTGTAAGAGAGTAAGAATTTCAAGGTTCCATGACCATACCTATCAATCTAACCAGAAAGGCATCCCTAATTCATGGATGCTTTTTTGTTTCTCGGCGAATCGAAGTTGGGCAAAAGTGCTTTCCCCCATTCCGAGTATCTATATATTAAAGGGTTTTATCGATGATTGACCTCCTGTGAATTTCATATCTGATATGCAAAGCATTTCATCTAAATTAATAGAATTGCCATAAATCTTTTACCACCTTTGTATAGGAAATAATTAAAAATTGAATGTATGAGCAAATTATTACTTGTAAAGGAAATCTACGTAGAAGCTTTTAGAGATTGGAGCTTAAGGGTGCTACAGAAGTATTTTAAAGTTTATTCTTGGCTTTGTTTTATGCTATTGGGTATGGTTATTTATGCCTTTATCTATAGGGTTACCACAGGATTCGCATTTGGTTGATACAATCATCCTTTTGAAATGCAAAAGCCCATCTTAACGATGGGCTTTTCTATTGAACTTATTTCTTACGAAGTCTAATTACTTGGTTGGGGATGTAAATTTCAAGGTCTTTAATATGGCCTCTAATTCGAATATATCGTCTCTTTTTTCGGTAGCGGGGGCAAATACGAAGCCTTCCAGAACCAATTTTCGATTGTTCGCTTTGTCGTTGAGAATATAGGTCAGAAATGGACCGGCCATCGGGTAGTTTTTAATATCCCATATACCGCGTACCTCAACGCCTTTTAAGCCAGCAATTTCCACAGGGAAAACGGCGGGGGCGTAGGCAGGCTCCGTTCGCATATAGGTTACTTTGCCGGTTATATCAGGCCCGGGAATATATTTTTCGCCAATGGAATCACGCATGGCGATGATATCCTGAACCAAGGTAGAATCGGTAATAAAATTGTTGGCGGGCATCTCGTAAACAGTGATGTTCGCGGTTCCTTTTTGTATTTCTCGGTCGATCCAGACGAAATTATCTTCTTGTTTCCCCACTTTATAGATAGAGGGTACTTTTAACGAAATACCAAACTTCTCTTGCAGCGCCCCTTCTTTATTCAACGATCGATTGAATCGTTTTTGCGCTTCCGCAATCTCCATCTCCTTAAAAGCGGCAATAATCTCATCGGATTTCTTCATCACATTATCGATGATTTCATCTTGGTCGGCCCCTTTAATAACGCCCACTTTTTGAGGTGTTGCGTACATATCGCTTTTGACATGTCCTACATTTACCGAATCTTCCATAACATAAAGGACCGAACGGGTATTGCGGATAGATCCCGTAAAAAATTTTGGCGCAATCTGGTCGATACTGAAAAGTGGTTCGTCCATCGGCATGCCCAGAACGGGTGCCGCAAAATGCTTTCTGATCGAATCGCCGACCTTGCTTTTCCAAAGTTCGTTGTCGATCACTACGACCATTGAATTTATGGCGCCGATTGAAGTGGGCAGATAATTTTTATTTTTCCCATCGTTGCAGGAGGTTAGGATCAAGACGAGAAGTAAAGCTAGTGTTCCAAGTTTTTTCATGGACTAAGGTTTTGAGTTAACCGGCTATTAAACGAATTAACGGGTAGGTAGACCCTAAGGTAATAGCCTAAATTTATGATGGACAAGCGCACAATTTCAATCTTGTCCCCGGTTTTAGGTTACTACCGCTAATACCGTTCCATTGTCGTAAATTCTCGACGGAAATTCCTGGATATTTTTTTGAGATGGTCCATAGCGAGTCTCCACTCCTAACCGTATGTACTTTCGCCCCTTCCGGAATCGAGGTATTTGCAGCGGCTGTTGAACCGCTCGGTGCCGCCGTTTCACCGGGTATCCGCCTTGGATAGATGGTAAGCCTTTGCCCTATTCTCAGGTCGTTGCCCCGAAGACCGTTCCACTGTTTGAGTTGGCTCACACCGACCCCGTGGCGTTCCGCGATTCTACCGAGATAATCACCACTGCGCACCTTGTAGCGTATGCTGTTCTGTTCCGCTTCTTTTACAAGCTGCGGCAGTGGACTCTCATTGCTCTCAAGTTCCTTTTTTACATGCGCATAAATCGCCTCTTCGTTAGAAACGAACATTCCCATGGCGTACTTAGGTAACCGCAGCGTATGCGGTTTGCCATCGGCGAACGGGATCACATCAAGTTTGTAGGACGGGTTGAGCACTCTCAGCTCTTCCTTGCCGACTCCTAAAAGTTCGGTTACCTGATCGAAGGTAATCAGGCTCTTTACATGCACGGTATCGGTCTCGAAATACGCGCGCTCTACTTTTTCGCCTTTCAGCCCGTGTTCGTCGGCATATTCGAAAAGGTACATGGTCGCCAAAAACGCAGGTACATAACCGGCGGTTTCCCGGGGAAGGTACCGGCGAAGATTCCAATAGTTCTTATAGCCCCCAGACCTCCGTATGGCCTTGTTGACATTACCCGGTCCGGAATTATATGCGGCCAGGGCCAAATCCCAATCCCCATAAACATCGTATAATTGAGATAGAAACTTACAGGCGGCTTCCGTAGACTTGATTGGATCGCTACGCTCGTCGACATAGCTTGAAACGTCAAGATCAAACTGTTTTCCCGTGCCGTACATAAACTGCCAAAGCCCCGTTGCACCAACACGGGAGCGCGCCCTTGGGTTCAAGGCGGACTCCACAATGGCCAAGTATTTCATCTCTAAAGGAATGTCGTAATTGTCAAGTTCCTGTTCAAAAAGCGGAAAATAAAACTGGCTGACGGTCAACATTTTTTCCATCAGTTCCCGTTTTCTAAAGAGGAAGGATTTGATTACATTTTCTAGGGATGGATTATAGGCTACGTTGAAAGGCGTCTTTTGGTTCAACCGTTCCAATCGGGCCTTTAACGTATCGGTGGGTAATGATGTTGGATAGGTCTTATCATAGTCGAGCTCGGATATCTCACTGAACATTTCATCGGAAAGGGAAGCGCTTTCGTAAAGCACCTCCATCCAAAGACTATCGTACTTTGCCGCTTCCGGAAGATCTTGAAGGGCATATTTGCTGATGCCCCCCCCGTCTTGAATCAATTTCAGGACAGTATCGTTCAACGTCGTATCCGATGCCATTTGTTCCATCTGCTCGACACCGGTCATATCCATGGCCAACGTATCGATGGGAGACTCCATATCCGCAGATAAAGCTTCGTCTTCTTGGGTTGCGGTTAGGGAACCTTTTTCAGATGGGCCCTTGGAATCTTTTTGTTGTGCTATCAACGGGACGGCGAAAACCAAACACCAGACCAACGGAAAAAACAACTTGTTTTTTGTTATCATATTAGCTGCGAATTGCGGTACATATGGATTGGAAATTTATGCACCTACCAAACTGTTCCAACCCATCGAAAACCGGGCTTTTTTCCGGAAAAACTTTCGAACTATAAAATAGTGCCTTGAGCCAGTATATCTGTTTATCGATAACGCACTTATTGCCCCATTATTGCAGCGATTCCTGGCAGGGTTTTTCCCTCTAGACTTTCGAGCATGGCCCCGCCGCCCGTTGAAACGTAGCTTACTTTATCCTCAAATCCGAATTGTTTGACCGCGGCAACGGAGTCGCCACCACCGACCAACGAGAATGCACCGTTTTGGGTCGCTTCGTCAATCGCTTTTCCGACGGCAATGGTGCCTTTGGCAAAGTTCTCCATTTCGAAAACGCCCACAGGGCCGTTCCACAAAATGGTCTTGGCCATTGAGATAACCTCCATGAAATTTTCCAAAGTTTTGGGGCCGGCATCAAGGCCCTGCCATCCATCGGGAATCTTGTCTACATCGACCACTTTGGTGTTTGCATCGTTCGCAAAATCATCAGCCGCCAAAACATCTACCGGAAGATGTACTTCCACCCCTTTTTCCTTAGCCTGCTTTAATATGTCCATGGCCAGACCCATCTTATCGTCCTCGCAGATAGAATCGCCTATTTTTCCGCCTTTCGCCTTTACAAAAGTGTAGGTCATCCCCCCGCCGATAATCAGATGGTCGACCTTGTCCAATATATTTTCGATGATGGTAATCTTTGAGGAAACTTTCGCCCCGCCCAAAATCGCCAAAATTGGTTTCTCCCCGGTTTCCATCACCTTGTCGATAGCTTCGATTTCTTTGGCCAATAAATATCCGAAACACTTATCATCAGGGAAAAACTGGGCCACAACTGTCGTAGAGGCGTGTGCACGATGGGCCGTTCCAAAGGCATCGTTAACGTAGATATCGCCTAATTTTGACAGCTGTTTGGCAAAACCGGTATCGCCCGCTTCCTCTTCGGCATGAAAACGAAGGTTCTCTAACAATAGCACCTCCCCGGGCTGCAAAGCTGCGACTGCATTTTCGGGGCTTTTACCAATACAGTCGTTGACGAACTTAACTTTTACCCCAATTATATTGGAAACCGTATCTTCAATATGTTGTAGCGATAGGTCTGGATTTGCTTGGCCTTTAGGTCTGCCCAAATGGCTCATCAAAACGGCACTTCCACCGTCTTCCAAAACTTTTATTATGGTAGGTTTTGCTGCCTCGATACGGTTGGTATCCGTAACCTTGAAATCATCGTTTAAAGGCACATTGAAGTCTACACGAATCAGTGCTTTTTTATCCTTGAAATTAAAATCGTCTATCGTCTTCATGTTTTATGGTTTTATGGGAATGGCAAATGTAAGGAAAAGAGTAAGCAGTTGGCAGTGGCAGTAAGCAGTTTTTGACCCCTATCGGAATTATACAACCCTAAATTCAATTTGAGGCCTACTGTATACCCCGTGCGCTATCCGCCGAACGCAAAAAAATTGCTTAGGGCGTGTGGCGGACGCGTATCACTGTAAGCGAACTGCCAAAACTATCCCCGAAAACGCTATCTTTACGGAATGTTGTTCAAAGACATTTTAGGGCTATCACATATCAAGAACCATTTGGCCACCAGTGCCGATGCGGGGCGTATTCCCCATGCGCAATTGTTCATCGGTCCAGAAGGTTCGGGCACCTTGCCGATGGCCTTGGCCTATGCGCAATATGTTATCTGTGCTAACGCGAACGGGGAAAATATAGGGGAAAACCAAGCCTGTAATCTCAAATTCAATACCCTCTCGCACCCCGATATGCATTTTGCCTTTCCGGTGTCGAATTCCGATAAAATCAAAAGCCATGCGGTAAGCGATCATTATTTTGAAGAATGGCGTGCTTTTGTGAAGGAGCAACCGTATGGAAACCTGTTCGATTGGTACCGGCTGATCGGTATCGAAAAAAAACAGGGCCAAATCGGTGTGGACGAAGCACAGGAGGTGGTGAAAAAATTGGCGTTGAAATCGTACGAAGGTGGCTATAAGGTAATGCTGATTTGGATGGCCGAAAAAATGAACGTATCGGCCTCGAACAAGCTCTTAAAACTTATCGAGGAGCCCCCGAACAATACCGTTTTTTTATTGATTGCGGAAGATGAGGAACAAATTATACAGACCATAAGATCGCGCTGCCAACTCTTACATTTCCCACCCTTGGCGGAAGTGGTAATGGCAAATGCCCTTGTTCAAAAGGGTTTGGTGCGGGAAGAAGCCCTGCAAATCGCCCATGAGGCCGATGGCAATTTTAATAAGGCCCTGGACCTCATGAACAAAGATTCGGAAGACCTTGTTTTCGAAAAATGGTTCGTACAGTGGGTGCGCAGCGCTTTCAAGTCCAAAGGAAATAAAGCGGCTATTCATGAACTCATACTCTGGAGCGAAGAGGTCGCCAAGACAGGCAGGGAGACCCAAAAGAATTTTTTACAGTATTGCCTTACGGTGATGCGCCAAGCCCTGCTTATCAACTTCAACACCCACGAACTGGCCTTTATGCGTATTCACGTAGACGGCTTTCAACTGAATAAATTCGCAGCCTTCATTCACGAAAATAACATTTCGGATATCGTCGATGAGCTGGAAACAGCCCTCTACCATATCGAACGCAACGGCAATTCCAAAATCATCTTGACGGACCTGTCGATAAAACTTACCCGGCTTTTGCACCGGCCAGCACAAACTATATTGCCTTAGTTATTGAAATTAGCAAGACCGATGTATTGCTAAAACCAGACCAAACCAACTTTATGGAAAACCTAATAAGCCACGCTACCGAGAACTTGATCTTGATTTTTTTGATTGTCGTCTTTCTTCAAAGCAGCATAGATAAAGTCTTCGATTGGAAAGGCAACCTATCATTTCTGAAAGGTCATTTTGCCGACACCCCTTTAGAAAGTGTAACACCCTTTTTATTGGGCACGGTGCTGTTGTCAGAGATGCTAGCTGGCTTGCTGTGCTCAGCCGGACTATTCCAGATCGTCGTATTCAATGAAACGGGCTTTGCTTTTTACGGAGCGATTATGTCTTGTATATCCCTTTTGATGTTACTTTTCGGTCAACGGCTGGCCAGAGATTATGAGGGAGCCCAGACCATTGCGGTCTATTTTGTACCCGCCGTTTTTCTAGTATTCTTGTTGCAGTAACGAAATAGTCCCTGAAGGTTTCAGAAACCTTCAGGGACTATTTCGTATCGTGTGTGCCGCGCTAAGCGCATAGCAATTATTTTTTATATTTCTCGTTCAAAAGCTTTACAACCTCATCGGTAAGGTCGTTGGCATCGTCACCGTAAAGAACGCTGCCCCCATCGCCCCCGCCGAGAATATAGGTATATCCGTTCGCCTTGCCATAGGTCTGGACCTCTTTTTTGACTTTGCTAACGATACTGTCCATTTCGGTCTGCCCGATGGCCTGCAGCTGCTGATCTTCTTGTTGCAATTGTTGTCCGATCATCTGGCCGCGCTGTTGCATTTGGCCATATTGTTCCTGGGCCTTTTTCTGCGACATCTTTTCAGCCTCTGCCTGAAATGCCTGTGCTTCTGCCTGAAATGCCTGTGATATACTATCTCTTTTCTTGTTAAGGGCGTCCGCTTTAACTTTAAAGTCAGCCTCAACATCAATTTTTTCCTGATACGCATCCATCAGTTTTACATTATCGACATATCCAATTTTGGCCTGCTGGCAAGAAGCCAATCCTAAAAATGCAAAAACCCAAACTATTTTACCTAAACTATTTCCTTTTGTTTTCATTTTGATTTATCCTATTTAAAAATAATACCTCTTTTTACCGTTTTTGGCTGCGCAAAAATAGAAAAGCTTTTTGAAAGGATATAGCGGAATGTCAAGAGATATCCATTTTACTAATTCTACACCCTGCTTGAAGCACCAATCTTATCGCCATAAGCGTATTCTATCACAAACACACAAATAATCAATGGAGACTATTGAGTATTGGCCCCATAAAGTCCGTTCGTTTGAAGTTTCGGCAAATTAATGACCCACAGGTTTGCGTTACTACAAAGGTTTCTTAAAACGCTTAATTTTAAGTTTTGGCTATCAAAGATGGATTGCAGCCAAATCATAAGCTATCATTTGCCGGATACTTAAAAAAAATTAAGCGTTCTAATTCGAAAATTAGAACCTTCTCTAGCGTTCTTTTTTTTGAAGGATGTAAATAATGGAAGAATGTTCTTTGGTAAGCCATCCGCTCATATTTGAAAGTACTCCCAAATAAAGGGCTTTTATAAAATTCTGTTTGCCCGTTTTATATTTTTCGGAAAGCAAGGAAACATAGAAGGCATCAAAAACCATTGGTTCGGTTCGCACAACTTTGAGTCCATACTTTTCAAATAACTTTTCAATTGAGATTCTTGAAAAATGCCATAGATGACGCGGTACGTCATACGCCGCCCAAAATTCCCTATAGTGCCTGGCGTCGAAAGATTTGAAGTTAGGGACAGCGATGATCATCGTGCCATCATCCTCCAAACGCCTTATAAGTTGTGCCATCTGATTTTCCAAATCCGGAAGATGTTCAAGTACATGCCACAGTGTGATGATTTGAAAGTGTTTTTTAGGTAAGGCGTCCATATCGCGGCGCAACTCCATTCGCTTTTCCCGAGAACGCATTCGTGCATCACGGTTGGGCTCCACCCCGTCTACGGTCCATCCGTTCTTTTGGGCGGCCAACAGAAAGTCGCCGGTACCGGCACCGAAATCTAACAGGGATCTATTGTTATTTGCGTAGCCGTTTATAAGGCGTGTTTTCATCCAAAGACTAAAGGTTTTGACCCCTTGATAGATTTTATCCGAAAATGCACTATTGGCATCTGTGTGCGAAATGTAGGCTTCGCTCTGATAATAGGCATTCAAATTTTCCGGCTGGGGACGGGTCACCAGCATTTGTAAATCTTTGTCAAGCAACAGTTCAAACGCTTCACCGGTAACCGAAAAATCCTTAGTCTTTAAAAACGGTTTCATTGTAATTATGGGTAATCAAGTATTTGTGCTTCAGGGATCGAAGATACTTCAAAACCGCTTCCCTTGAAAGTGCATCGACGTGCAAACAATCTTTGTCCAAATCGCTGTAGACCTCTATTGCAATATACCAGTGTCCTTTTCTACTTATCGTAGGAATCTTCGAAAATCGGATCCATGCCGGCACCATCAAGGATGGGATCGGCTAGCACGCCTCCTAGATTGCCTTCTTTAGTCGGAATCTCAACTTCATAAAAAGAGAAAAAATGTTGCACCCCATTAAGCGTAAAAGGAACGTCATCATAAACGTTTTCATTATTCAGTTGAAACTTGGTTTCGACATAATTATAAAAATGATCTCTATTCTTAGGGTCTTCAAAAACGAACATCTCTCTTGGGAAGATTTCGCTTGAACTTCCTTCCTTGGGCTACTTTATAGTCATCGATGTTAGGGGCGATGCGTATAGGGATGCAAGATTGCACGGCAATACGGATGATTAATAGGATGAGGTTTGCCTTCATTTTTCCGATGGGATGAAGATTGCAAAAACCGTGTCATAAATCACACCACAAGCAAAAATTCGGACCTATAAGGCTTCAGCCTACAAACCAGCATCCCAATGGAAAGGGAAATTGGTTTACGACTTGATTCTCGAGACCTAAATTAAAAAAAGGAGAAAAGCTGAATTCCAAAGCGAATGGCCTACTTCAATTCCTTCCTTACATCACAAAAAATTCAAGTTCCACGTGGAACATGACCGCTTCATCTTCCCAAATACACTAACAGAACACTAATGTCCGAGGGGTTCACTCCGCTAACCCTGGCCGCTTGCGCTATGGTAACTGGCTGAACAGCAGAAAGCTTTTCCCGCGCTTCAAACGAGAGCGACTTTAGCTTGGTGTAATCGAAATTATTTGGAATTTTTACATTCTCTAATCGCTGCAGCTTATCCGCATTGTTCTTCTCCTTTGCGATATATCCCGAATACTTAACCTGAATTTCCGTTTGTTCCAACACTTCCCTATCGAGGTCGTTATCTTCAACAAAACCGGAAACCGGTTCTAATTCGAGCATGTGCTCCATCTTCACTTTCGGACGGGAAAATACCTTGAACATCTTGTCGGATTGCTTCACCAGAGCGGAATCCAATCGATTCAAAATGGGATTTATATCCTCTGGAAGTACGCTCGTTTCCCTAAAAAAGTTCACGAACGCATCGGATTTTCGCTCCTTTTCTTCCATCCTTTTTAAGCGATCCCTATTGGCCAACCCGCTATCAAAACTCTTAGGGGTTAATCTTAAATCGGCATTATCCTGTCGTAGGAGTGTTCGATATTCTGCACGGGAAGTGAACATGCGGTACGGTTCTTCGGTGCCTTTTGTTATCAGGTCGTCAATCAAAACGCCTATATAGGCTTCATCTCTTTGCAGGACAAAAGCGTCCTTTTCGTTCACCTTAAGGTGTGCATTGATGCCGGCCATGAGTCCTTGCGAAGCCGCTTCCTCGTAGCCCGTCGTGCCATTGATCTGTCCGGCAAAATACAGGTTTTCAATGAGTTTGGTTTCCAGTGTATGTTTGAGTTGGGTGGGTGGAAAATAGTCATATTCGATAGCATACCCCGGTCTGAAAAATTTGACGTTCTCAAAACCCTTTACCGATTTCAAAGCCTTGAACTGCACATCTTCGGGCAATGAGGTTGAGAAGCCGTTAACATAGACCTCGACGGTATGCCATCCCTCAGGCTCAACGAAAAGCTGATGACTATCTTTATCGGCAAAGCGGTCGATTTTATCTTCGATAGATGGACAGTAGCGTGGCCCAATACTTTTAATCCGCCCGTTGAACATTGGTGAACGGTCAAACCCCTCGCGGAGCAAATCGTGAACTTTAGCGCTTGTGTGGCTCATATGACAATCGCGTTGTTGTTTCAAAACAGGGGTGTCCAAATAAGAAAATTTCTCTGGAATAGGGTCCCCGGGTTGTGGAATCATAACCGAATAATCCAACGAACGGCCATCGACCCTTGGCGGAGTTCCCGTCTTCATTCTTCCACTTTCGAACCCAAATTCCCTGAGTTGCTCTGTTATCCCTGTAGCTGCCTTTTCTCCTGCCCTGCCCCCGCCAAATTGTTTTTCCCCAATATGGATCAGTCCGTTCAAAAAAGTGCCGTTGGTAAGGACCACAGATTTACCTCTAATCTCTAGTCCCAATGAAGTCCGCACGCCCACCACTCGATTATCCTCGACTAAAAGTCCGCTGACCATCTCTTGGTAGAAATCACAGTTTGGAGTGTTCTCTAAGGCAAGTCGCCATTCTTCCGCGAACCGCATACGATCACTCTGTGCACGGGGACTCCACATAGCCGGCCCCTTGGATTTATTCAACATCTTGAATTGGATAGCAGATTTGTCAGTTATGATTCCGCTGTAGCCGCCGAGCGCATCAATCTCTCGGACAATCTGGCCTTTAGCGATTCCGCCCATCGCCGGGTTACAGGACATCTGGCCGATGGTCTGTAAATTCATAGTGACCAACAGGGTTCTAGAGCCCAAGTTGGCGGCGGCAGCGGCGGCTTCCGCTCCGGCGTGGCCGCCTCCCACTACTATGACATCGTATTGTTCTGGGAACATTGAGGTATAATTAAATTGTTTTTTAAGTTATTTTCCACTGAAGGCCTCCGAGCCGGACGCCTCGACACAATAGCTATGCGATTACTTGGCGACCAACCCATCTGCGCCTTCAAAAAAAGTCGCTATTTGACGATTCCCCGTAACATGGATGTAGATCATTGAGCCCGCCTACCGGACGGGCAGGTGTTTCGAGGCACGACAAACCTATAGAGACGACCGGCAACGAATCAAAACCTTGGTCATTGTTCCACGTGGAACAATTTTATTTTCTCGTCTTCCTTGTCCCGCATTTCATCTTTTCCCGCTTCGGTTTTATCCGTGTATCGGAATAAATGAAGCAGCCCGTGAGCCATGACCCTAAGCAGCTCTTCCTGGAAGTCTGTTTCGAATATCGTCGCGTTCTCCCTCACCCTTTCCGCCGAGATGAAAATATCTCCGCCAATTCGTTTCCCGTCCGAATAATCAAACGTGATGATGTCTGTAAACGTATCGTGGGATAAGTATTTTTTATTCATCTCAAGAAGATAGTTGTCCGAACAAAAAATGTAATCTATCTGATTATAGCTGCCCCCCTCAGAAGCCACTACCCTACTTATCCAATCGGCTAACTTCGCCTCGTCTTCCAATAGAAAATCAGATTCATAATGGAACTCAATCATCGCTCTTAAAATAGTCTTTTACCCTATTCTGAAAATTGGGGCGCAAAGGTAAGGCTTGTCTATTTAAAATTTCAATTTCATTGCGATAATTATCAAGGGCAGGCGGCTTGGTGAGTATGGGGTTTTTGAAATCCTTAGTGTTCGTACTGCTTTCACGTTCGGATTTCTGGCCTTGTTTCAATGCCGCATTCTCAAGTTTCAACAGCTCATACTGAATGGTATTGATTTTAGAAATACTTCTTTGGGTAACGCCATTTTCCAGCAGGTCGTTCTCAAAATCTTCCATTTGTTTCAGAAGTTTTTGCCCTAGTTTTTTATCGCCCGCGTTAATCATATCCTGCAACTGCTGCTCAAGTTTCTGTCGAATCATCTGTTGCTCCTTGTAGATTTCATAAATTTCCTGTAGCTCGGCTTCGCTGGGTTGACCTTGCCCTTGTCCGCCTTGGTTGCCGCTTTCGCCATTAGAGCCTCTACCCTCTTTTCCTTCGCCCTTCTGGCCTCCTTTGCCGTTTTGGCCTTCTCCGTCTTTGTTCCCTTCACCAGAATTGGACTGACCCTCGCCATCACCCTGCTGCTGACCTTCTCCCTTCTGACCTTCGCCTTGTTGGCCCTCTCCCTGTCCGCTTTGTGGCTTGCCCTGCCCTTGCTGACCCATGCCCTCCATCTTCTCTTTGAGTTCGCCTTGGCCCTTGATAATGTCCGGCAATTGAAAATCTTGACCTTGTCCCTGCCCCTTGCCGGCCTGCATGCTTTGTTGCATGTTATCTAGCATATTGGCCAAGAAATCGGCCAAGCTATTAGACGCGTTCATGACATATTTTTGATACGAAACACCTTGGTATATTTGGCTTTCGGCCATACTTTCGAGAGATTTATCCATATTGTAATACACCTCGGTTATCTGCTCGTTGACAAATTCGGAAAGCTCTGCCCGTCGAAGGGACAGTGCAAACAAACTATCGTCAACGTGTCCAAATAGATCCCGTAGCTGTTGTTGCTCGCGAACAGAGCCCGAAAATTGGGCGTTATCGACATCGACATCCTCAAGGCTATCGTACAACTTTTCTTGCTTGAAAGAAAATATGATTAAGTTGTCAAGAATCTGTCGCAGCATTTCGGCATCCTCTGAGATACTGGATTCCCCTTCGCCGCCTGAGGAGGATTCCTCAAGCGCCTCACTCATTTCCTTCATTTTCTGCGCCGCGGATTTCTGCTTTTTACTGGTAGCCTGTGCAGCCTTTTCTTTCTCTTCGGATTTCGACGACTCCTCAGCCCCTTGATGCTTATTGATTTGCTCCAACGCATCTTGCTGGTCTTGCTTTACAGCCTCCTTTTTAGTGTCGTCGATGTTCAAACCGATAGGCTTTTTCAAATCTGCGTTATCCTTTTTTAATTCCTCTAGTTCCAGGGCCAGCTTTTCGAAACTTTCGTTCAGCTTCTGCTGCTCAGCATCTGAAAAATCCTGTCCCACTTTCATTTTGGAAAGCAATTCTTGGCGTTTGGCCTCGGCTGCCAAATCTTTTGCTAACTGCGACGCTTTTTCGGTCACGTAATACCGTTTGGTCAATTCCAATAACTGCTCAAGGTTCCGCTGGCTGTTCTGTTGCTTTTTGCCGAGGTCCTCCAAGCGTTTGGTCAGTTCTTCCTTATCAATTTTGTCAGCTATCCTATTGAGTTCCTCGAGCAGCTTTTCGTTCTTTTTGGCTTCCAGTTCCTGACGCTCCAAACGTTCTTTCAACAGTTGGTTCATTTGGTCGTCTTTCTCCACTTTATCCAAATTCTCCTTAAGCTCTTTACTAAACCTCTGCATCAGGTTTTCTTGCCGGCGTTGTTTTTGTAAAAAATCCTTGACCTGTGTCTGATCGTTGAAATTCAACTGTTGTTTTTCCTTTTGATTGCGGCTGATATCCTTTAGGGTCTCCTTTTGCTCCTTGAAATTATCCAAAGACCTGTCCATATTTTTGATAAGGAACTGCTGCGATTCGAGTTCTTGGTTGCGCAATTGGTCATCATCGAGCAAAGCCATCGAAAATACTTGACTCTTCGCGGTTTTTCCTTTGTGTATGGCATCATTATCGGTAGCTGAAAAATAGAAGCTATATCTTTTCCCGGATTCTAATTCCAGCCCTGAAGGAAATGTATAATAGAACTGGTCGAAATTACCATTGGGCGCTGATAATGACACTACCTGCTGGTTATCAGGACTATCATCAGGATAACAGACCAATTTTATACTCCTCAGTTTATAATCATCGGAAGCCTCCCCGGCGTAATAGGATACGTTTGGGTTCAGGGAGTCCAATACCTGTTTCGCCTTTATGGTCGGATAGGCGTCCTTGATGACCGTAAAGCGATATCCCAGTTTTTCGTAGTCCTGAATATTCGTGTTAGATGTGGATAACTCATACGGATAATCTGAATAGATGTTTTTTGAAAGCTCGAAACGATTTCCTTCCTTGTTAAAGGATAGCGTAGTATCCTTTTCGATTAACTGGATATCATCCGCATTTTGGCCTTCTATCTCCCAAGATACTTTGGTGCCTTCGGGAAAAGTGGCATTCCCGGTACTACTGAGCACCTCTGAAGGACGGTTGGTATAGTTTGGGTAATCCAAGGTAATTCGGAAGTCTTGGATGGAGGGTGTAGTTAGCGCATTCAAAATGTAAGGTCTGGAAATTACTCCATTAGCCTTAAAAGAGAAGGTTGTTTGCTTCAGCGGCGGTGTGAATGTATATTGATACCGTCCATTTTGTTTTTGCAACAAAGAAGTGGCTCCATCCATATCGATATAAACTTCTTCAGGCTGTACCTCTCCCTCCGTGATGACTTCGATGGTATATTGCTTTGTGTCTAAAACATTCAAATCCTCCGATAAAAGCCGGAACTGAAATGGAGCAGGCGGCTCATAGGCTAAATCGTAATTTACCACACGGTCTACAGAACCAAAAAAGGATACCAAATTACCGGAGAGCCAGATAAGGCCAAAAAGGAGGGCGGGTAAGATAAGGTATTTCGTATATTTTAAGTTTTCATGGAAATCCACTGCTTTGGCAAAAGGAATCGTATCCATGTTTTCGCTGCGCTGTTCGATGCTGGCCAACAGCAATTCGGACTGATTTTTATCCTCCGCAAGGTCCAATAGGTTAAAGAGTTTATCCCCCACATCCGGAAAATGTTTTCCGATCAACAGAGAGGCCTGTTTGTTGCTAATGCCCCGTTTGAGTTTAAACAAATAGAAAAGTGGCGTCAGAATATACCGGAATAGCAGAAAACGCTCCATACCGATAAAAAGCATCAACAGCACCAAACGCCCTGTAGAATTAAGCCATAAAAAGTATTCGACCCCAAGCACGGCGAAAAAGAACACCAAACCGAGCACCACAAAGAGCAGCGCGCCCTTAATGAGCATCTTGGTATAATACTTTCGGGTAAACTGATTAAGCTTCCACAGAATGGTTTTATAACTGGCCATAGACCGCAAAGATACGTAAAAAAGCCCCTAAGCTCCCACATGGGCAACTGTCATTGGATGTTCTGTAAGAAATTCCCGTTTTCTGGACAAAGGGGCTAAGCGCATTTGTTATCTTTGTCCTATGAAAGAAAAAGTCCGCGTCCGTTTTGCGCCTAGCCCAACCGGACCCCTACACATCGGCGGTGTTCGCACTGCATTGTTCAATTATCTATATGCCAAAAAACACAAGGGCGTATTCATACTACGGGTTGAGGATACCGATCAAAATCGATATGTCGAAGGTGCCGAACAGTATATTATCGATGCATTGGACTGGTGTGGCATTCCTTATGACGAAGGCCCAGGAAAAAACGGGGGGTATGGTCCGTATCGCCAGAGCGAACGTAAGCACCTCTACGAGAAATACGCGCAAGAACTTGTCGACAAGGGAAAAGCCTACTACGCTTTCGATACCTCCGAAAAGCTTGACCAGCACCGTAAAGACCACGAGGCCAAGGGAAAGACCTTTATATATAACTGGCACAATCGATTAAAGTTGGATAATTCCCTATCGTTACTGCCCGAAGAGGTAAAAAAGCGCTTGGATGACGGAGTCGATTATGTCATCCGCTTTTTAACGCCCCCCGACGAAACTTTGCATTTAAAGGACACCATCCGAGGGGCTATCGAAATCGATTCCAACACCTTGGATGATAAGGTACTTTTTAAGAGCGACGGGATGCCCACCTACCATCTGGCCAATATTGTGGACGACCACTTAATGGAAATCAGCCACGTCATTCGTGGCGA
This sequence comes from Pricia sp., assembly GCA_024635875.1. GTDB lineage: Bacteria > Bacteroidota > Bacteroidia > Flavobacteriales > Flavobacteriaceae > Pricia. The sequence goes on along the minus strand of JAGXIC010000268.1, from coordinate 15,264 downwards.
GGAGTGGCTACCTTCTTTAGCCCTTCATCAGCAACTGTACGATGCCTTTGGATGGGATGCCCCTGAATTCGCACATCTGCCCTTGATACTCAAACCGACCGGAAACGGTAAATTGAGCAAAAGAGATGGGGAAAAAGGTGGATTTCCAATATTCCCTTTAGAATGGAATACAGCTGCCGGGTATCGCGAAGCGGGCTATTTTCCGGAGGCCGTAATCAATTTTTTGGCGCTTCTAGGCTGGAACCCAGGTACGGAACAAGAGCTATTCAGGTTGGATGAGCTCGTTGAAGCTTTTAGCCTAGACCGCGTAAACAAATCCGGGGCACGTTTTGACCCCGATAAGACCGTTTGGTACAATCATCAGTACTTGCAGAATCAGCCCGATGAAGAATTAACGTCTTTGTTTATGCCGATTCTCAAAGAGCATGTTTATTTAGGTCTCGACCGCCTGTCCAACACTGACATTCAGACAGGTACTCAACCTGACAAGGTTCAGAAAGTAGTTTCCCTAATTAAAGAACGGGCAAACTTCGTCTCCGATTTTTGGGAGCTTTCTGATTATTTTTATGTTGCTCCGAAGTCTTACAATGAAAAAGCGGTCAAAAAGCAATGGAAAGAAGGCACTCCGGATGTGCTAAACCAATTGGTATCGTTCTTGGAAACTATAGAAGATTTTTCGTCCGAAAATTTGGAAACCCAAACAAAACAATGGATTACGGACCAGGAGCTTTCCTTCGGGAAAGTGATGCCTCCGCTGCGTTTGGTCCTTGTCGGGGATATGAAGGGGCCTCATCTGTTCGATATTATGGGGCTGATCGGAAAGGCGGAGAGTATTGGACGAATCAACAGGGCTGTTGCTTCAATCGGATAATATCCTACTAGCGTACCCACAAATTTTTTTGAAATTTGGCTTTTTGGAATTTACACCGCAGGTGCATGGCCTTGTAACAAACTTTCTAAAAACGCTACTAATCTAATAAAGTCTAAGTATCTTCATTAACTCTAACTAAAACCAAATACATCATGGGCAGTTTTCTTCTTATCCCAATAATCTTTATTGCGGTAGTTATCCTCTTTTCTTCCTTCTTTATTGTCAAGCAGCAAACTGCCGTTGCCATTGAGCGATTTGGCAAATTTCATAGTATTCGCGGCTCCGGTTTACATATGAAAATTCCCATCGTAGACCGTATTGCGGGGCGTTTGAGCCTTAAAATCCAGCAATTGGATGTGATTGTCGAGACCAAGACCCTTGACGATGTTTTCGTCAAGCTAAAAATTTCGGTCCAGTATGTTGTGCTTAAGGATAAGGTCTACGAGGCCTTTTACAAGCTGGAATATCCACATGAGCAGATAACCTCGTACGTATTCGACGTTGTGCGCGCAGAGGTGCCCAAAATGAAACTAGATGACGTGTTCGTAAAGAAAGACGATATCGCCATTGCCGTTAAGACGGAGTTACAAGAGGCCATGTTCGACTATGGTTTTGATATCATAAAAACCTTGGTGACCGATATTGACCCAGATGCACAAGTCAAGGAAGCCATGAACCGTATCAACGCTTCGGAGCGCGAAAAAATTGCCGCCCAGTTCGAAGGGGATGCCGCACGTATCCTAATCGTAGAAAAGGCAAAGGCCGAAGCGGAGAGCAAGCGTTTACAAGGACAGGGTATTGCTGATCAACGTCGTGAAATCGCCAGGGGGCTTGAAGAATCGGTAGAAGTGCTGAATAAGGTCGGCATCAATTCTCAGGAAGCCTCGGCGCTCATAGTAGTGACCCAACATTATGACACGTTGCAATCTATAGGCGAAGCGACCAACACCAACCTCATATTATTACCCAATTCTCCTCAAGCGGGGAGTGATATGCTGAACAATATGGTAGCGTCCTTTACTGCAAGTAACATGATCGGGGAGGAGATGAAAAAGAAGAATCCGCCGAACCTGGGAGGAAAGAAATAGCAACAAAACGAACAGGAGAACAACAGGCCGGGTTTCGGCGCCAAACTGCCTGTTTATGGGTTCGTGTAAATGCAAAAAACCCGATAGACTTACGTTTATCGGGCTTTATAATTGAGAATTTAAGGATTTTTATTTGCTAAATTTCTTCAAAACCTTTCTGGCAAAAAGAGATACCAAAAAGCTTTTAACTAATCCACCAAAACCCCCGAGAAGACTTGAGGGCTGTAAGCTGTGCTTGGTCTGATTGAAGTTCATTTTCAAATTCTCCAAGTCAATTTCGCGCTGAAGCTTGAGGATTTTAAGGTCGTTATCGATTTCCTTGAACGATGTATATTTTTTGGGTATCATATCTCGTCAAAATAGAATTCGGAAAACTTTTTTAAAAGCGGCTTTCGAAGGGAGTGTCTAAAAATATAGATTAGCAAACCTATAAATAGATAAAAACCTCCAACTATTAGAAATCCGTAGGATGTTTTTTCCAGCTCGGTGCCTATCCAGAACGCAGCGCTGATTGAAAAAAACAACAAGGCCATCATCAACATTATACCTACTGAGGCGATTTTGACGAATACCATCAGCCCCTTCATAAGAACTTTAAAGCCTTTAAGCTTATAAAATTCCCTGCTAGATTTAATATATGATCGTGCCGTGGCTTCAGCCTCGGAAAAATTTTCCTTTACTTCTTCAAATGCCATACATTATTTCTGGAGTTGGGCATTTTTCTTCCTTAAGTCTTCCAATTTCTTTTCAAGACCTAAGATAATGTCATCCGCCTTATAACTCATATTCGAGATGGTTTTATCCAATTTGGCTTCAAAATCGAGCTTCTTGGCCTCCGCCGTCTTGGTTAGTTCATCTTTAGCCTGCGTGATTCGGCTTACAATATCATCACTTGTTTTCTTAGCCTGTTTACTAATTTTCTGTCGGGTTTTGTCTCCCTTGTCCGGGGCATACAAAATTCCCACTCCGGCTCCAATTGCGGCTCCGGTCAATAAGGCTAGCATTATACTTCCACTGTCTTTTGACATAATATTCAATTTTATCTATTCAGTTGTTAAAGTTGTTGTTAAATCTTGAGCGCGGTCAACTTTAAATACACCAACAAACAAGAATATGCAATATACTAGAAAATACCTTGCGCTATTGCCCCAATCCGACTAAAAATTGACTTTACAACGGTTTCTCAATGATTATGCCCCCATAGAAACGATTTCCTCAACGAAAGACATTCACAACGAACCAAGATATATATTTTAAAAAAAGCTTCTTAGCTTTAATTAAAAACGACGATTAATGATACGGGTACGCTATGGCCGATTCTATTTGCATAGATAATTTTTATTGGTCTTGAATTTTCGCCCAAGTGTCCCGTAGCCCAACCGTGCGATTGAACACCAGATTTTCTTGGGATGAGTCCGGATCAACGCAAAAATATCCCAAGCGTTGAAATTGGACACGATCTCCAATTTTTGCGGATACAAGACTAGGTTCAAGATAACCCGTAATCACCTCTAGAGCTTCAGGATTGATGAAATCCATAAAATCTTTATCCTTATGCGTATCCGGACTTTCATCGGAAAATAAGCGATCATATAGTCTCACCTCGGCTTTTATGGCGTGTTTTATGGAAACCCAGTGTAACGTGCCCTTTACCTTCCGCATACTTTCCTCGGTTCCGCTGCCACTTTTACTTTTCAAATCGTAAACGCATTGAATTTCAACAATATTCCCGTCGGCATCCTTAGTACACCCCTCTGCTTTAATGATGTAGGCGGATTTTAACCGAACCTCTCCACCTAATTTAAGTCGGAAAAACTTGCGGTTCGCCTCCTCTTTGAAATCGGCTCTTTCGATAAATATTTCCCTGGAAAAAGGAATTTGTCGGGTGCCTGCGGATTCATCCTCCGGGTTATTCTCGGTCTCCAGCCATTCTTCCTCTCCCTCGGGATAGTTGGTAATAACTACCTTGACCGGATCAAGAACGCCCATAACCCTTAGCGCTATTTTGTTCAAATGCTCTCGGGCATGGAATTCTAAAAGGGATACATCGATAAGATTTTCACGTTTAGCAATACCGATGGTATCTACGAAATTCCGGATGGCTTCCGGTGTATAGCCCCTTCTCCTTAATCCAGATATCGTGGGCATTCTCGGGTCGTCCCATCCATCGACCACATGTTGCTCGACCAACTGTAACAATTTGCGTTTGCTCACCACGGTATGGCTTAGGTTTCTTCTGGCAAATTCCCGCTGTTTAGGGCGCAATTTTTTGGAATCTACCACTTGGTCTAAAAACCAATCGTAAAGCTCTCGGTGCATAGCAAATTCTAAAGTACATAGGGAATGGGAGACCTGTTCGATATAATCGCTCTCCCCATGTGTCCAGTCGTACATGGGGTAAATACACCAATCGGTATTGGTGCGGTGATGCGCTTTATGTAACACTCGGTACATTATCGGGTCGCGCATCAACATGTTCTGCGCGGTCATGTCGATTTTGGCACGAAGTACATGGGAACCTTCCTCAAAATTTCCATCTTTCATCCCTTTAAACAACTCCAAATTTTCGGCAACGGAACGATTTCGATTTGGACTATTTCTTCCGGGCTCGTACGGTGTCCCTTTTTGAGCCGCCATTTGTTCGGAGGATTGACTATCTACATACGCCTTGCCCTCTTTGATCAACATCACCGCCCAGTCGTAAAGCTGTTGAAAATAATCAGAAGCATACCGTTCGGTATCCCAATTATATCCCAACCATTCCACATCCTTCTTGATAGCATCTACATATGCCTGTTCTTCCTTGATGGGATTCGTATCGTCAAAGCGCAGATTGACCGGCGCATTATACCGCAACCCCAGTCCGAAATTGAGACAAATGGAACTGGCATGCCCAATGTGAAGATAGCCATTGGGTTCTGGCGGAAAACGAAAACGCAAGTCGGAAGGGGAATATCCATTTTCTAGGTCTTCCTCAACGATATGTTCGATAAAATTCAATGATTCACCAACTTCGCTCATAGCATAACTTTTAAAACGCCCAAAGGTACGGAAAATGGGATAATCTCACTTATTTACCTATCCCATTCATACAAATATTCCTGTTTCACAACACTTTTATCCCATGCCACAACATTAAATTTCCCACGCGTACTATATGCACCATATTTGTTGATGTATAGTATTTTATCCCGATCCCAAATCAGGAAAAACTTGTAGTAACCCAAAAACTACGCCTACTTATGACAGAAAAACTACTTTATTCCGTACCCCAACTATTCATGGCTTTTATGCTCTTCGGGGCCGCTCAACTATCAGCGCAGAGCTTGACGATTCTAGCGCCCGAACCTGCCGACAACAATAACCTATGTTCCGATCCCCCGTGTAAAAACGCATGGGACAAGGTTTGTGCAGGTGCCAACGGAAATTTCAATCAGTACTTCGCCAACGTCGTGTATGCCGGAACCCCCAACACCGACAACGAATGGATATTGGAACTGTCGGATGCCACCGGAAGTTTTAGCAACCCCGTCGAATTGGCCCGCGAATCGGACAATAACACCGTAAAGACTACGGGGTTCGAATTTTCAATACCTACGGATACCCGTGGCGCCGCCTATGAACTCCGGGTCCGAAGTACCAGTCCTGCAAGCATCGGCGCAGCCACGACGGCATCGTACAGCTTCTATTATATGGATCACACTTCGGCCCTGGCCATCAGTAAAAATGGTGACGGTCAAATTGTTGGCAATATCTGTAGCAACACCAACAGCGTTCGATTGGAAGTCCACAATCTATCCGCCCCAGAGACCTATCAGTACAATTGGTACCGAAGCGGGTCGTTACTCCCGCCCAAGACCCATTTTATAGAGGCCACCCAAGATGGATACTATACGGTACAAATTGACTACGGCGAATGTTCCGGTAGTGGAACCACAGACTCGAATGCCACAGAAGTTACCCTGAACGCATCGGGACAAGGCATCGCTATTAATGCTCCCTCTAAAACAGGATTGTGTTTGGGCCAATCGGAAGCCCTTAGTATCGACACGACCGGTTCTGGCTGGGCCTATCAATGGTATAAAAACGGCACGGCCATTTCAGGAGCCGTTGCCACAACATATACGGTTAACGGATCTACAGCAAATTTCGATGGGGACTATCTAGTCGAAATCTCAGGTACAGGAATTTGTACCGAACGTTCGGCAGCCGTTACCATAACTAATGCGGGCGAATTCAACGTAACAAGGGATAACGCCGCCAACGTAGTGGTTCTGCCATCGGACAGCGAGACCTTATCGATTACAACTGATGCCAATGCACCGACCTACCAATGGTATAGGAACAGTACGGCCATTCCGTCCTCCGACAGTAATTCCCTTACGGTCTCTCAAGCAGGCACCTATTATGTGGTGGTAACGTCCAGCGGTTCCTGTAGTTCGTCCCTAATTTCGGAAACGACCGAGGTAGTTAGCCCAAGTGCTTTCCGATTCGAAATTGATTATGCCACAGCTTATGAATCCTGTAACAGTTCGAGCATCGTTTTGGAAGTCGATAAAATTTATGCGGAACTATCCGGCAACAGTGAAATTGATGTGACCGCGGATGTAACCACGAACTTTGCCTATCAATGGAAGAAGGACGGCACCAGTGTATCCGGGGAAAACGCACAAAGTATCAGTTTGACCTCGAACAACGAAAACGGAAACTACACCATAGAAGGCGTTTCGGGAAGCTTTAACGCTACCTCGAACACGCTTCCCGTTCAACTTGGAAGCAGTGCGTCGACTACGATTACGAGCACAAGTACCGTGTATTGTAGCGCTTCGGATACTATTACCTTAAATACGGATACCGATTTGACAGGAGAAAGCTACGCTTGGGAACGCGATGGTGCTTCCGTCAGTACTACCGAGAGCGCTTTGACGGTGACACTACCGGGCACCTATCGCTTGGTCATTCAGAAGGGTATTTGCCCACTTACTTCCAACGAAATCACAATCTCCCCGTTAGATCCAGACCTGATTACCCTGAATGTCGAAGGCGACGTTATTTTCCCGGAAGGAAGTTCGAAAACCGTTACTGCCAGCGGGGGAACCGCCTACCGATGGTTAGATGCCAATACTGTGGAAATTGCAACAGGGGCGTCCATCACCTTTACAGAGGAAGGCAGCTATTTGTTGATCGCCAATGTCGATAATTGCGAAATCAGCAAATCGATTAAAGTTAGCTATCTCGACCTGTTCAATATACCCAACGTGATTACGCCAAACGGCGATGGGTCTAACGACCAATGGGTCGTTCCGAATTCCTATTCCGGTAAATCCGATGTGCGCGTCATTATCTACAATGCCAAAGGTGTTGAGGTGATGAACGCCACGAATTATCAGAACAACTGGCCCGAGTCGTCAACGGCATTCGCCAAACAGAACATGGTGTTCTATTATGTCATCAAGAACGCCACCGAGACCTTGAAACAAGGTACCATAACCGTTATCAGATAACCGACCATGAGATTTGTAAAACACATAGCATTGGCGATTTTCGCGGTCTTGGCCTTTACGAATGTTCGGGCGCAGGCAGATGATCCTATTTTACTGTACAGTCCCGCATCACAAAACCTGTTGAAATTCAACCGGTTTTTGATCAATCCGACCTTTTCTACGGTACAGGAAGATAAGTCGTATGTCAACTTATTACACCGAAACCAATCGGTACAATTTAAAGATAATGACCAGACCTATTTCTTAAGCTATAGCGGTAGGATAGGGGATAGAAGCGGATTGGGCCTTAGTGCCTATACCCAAAAGTTGGGGCCGGTTTCCAACATCGGCATCCTGGCCAATTATGCGTACGGTATTAAATTGAGCGATAAGAGCAATTTTACTTTTGGCGGAAACCTTGCCTACTATAGTACGGGGCTAGATCGCAATAACATCGACGTTATCGACCCCAACGACTTTCGCTTGAACGGTACCGAAGACAGCAATGTACTCTCTTTTCAGCCCGGTTTCAATATTTCTTACGGACAGTTCGATTTCGGCGTATTTGCCGAAAATCTTTTTGATTATAATCTTAAGACCAGTAAATCCTTGACCGAATTCGGTGATAAGACCTATTCCGGCCACTTGCAGTATACCTATCCCTTTCAAAATGGGGACGGAATCATGGAGGGCAGCCGGTTAATGCCCATAGCGCGGATTCGTATGAACGGCCAGAACAGGGCTGCTGCCGATGCCGATGAGCCCCAAGACCTTGCCTATGGTGGTGGAATGATTCTCGACCTGCCCAAATTGGGTTGGTTGCAAGGTGGATATGACAGTTTCTACGGCGCATCAGCAGGAGCTGGATTTAACATCAACCGAAGACTTTCCCTCGGATATACCATGGAAAAAGGTTTTTCCACCGATTTTAACAACTTGGGCGTTACCCATGAAATATCATTTGCCTATTCCTTCACCCCGAACCTTACCGAAGACCGGGTAATGTTGGAAGAGGATTATGAGGATACGCTAGCAGATACTAATGAGGGAGCCAACAAAAATGATTTCGCAGCCAATGAGGAAATCGCTGAACTAAAAAGGAAGCTGGCCGAGAACGATGCCATCATCCAAGAACTAATGTTCCGTCAGGATTCTCTGGAAAACGGCCGCCAACAAGATTTGGAACGCCGTTTCAATTTGGTCATGAGCATGGTGCGTAACGAGACCAATGGGAAGAATCCCAAACTTGAAAAACAAGCACAAGAACTTTTCTTGGGAAGTCAAGACAGGCCATCTATAGCGACCAATAATTCTGGTAACGACGGAAATATAACGAGCGGTACAGGCGCTTCGACCGGTACTTTCCATTCTCTCAGCAGTCTTAATAATGCCAACAGTGCAAATACGAGCGGCAAGGGCAGGGTAGCTCAAAATTCGGCCAAACGAATACTGCCTACCGTTGTTCAGGACAAGACCCGTAACCCGATCGAGGTCGACGAATATACCGAAACCGCCGAGCGCAGTAACGTCAAAGGACGAAAGTTCAGAAATCTTGACGGCGTGCAAGATGGATACTATGTGGTGGCCAACGTCTACAAGGGCGGTAAATACATGGAAAATTTCATCAACGATATGGGGGACCAAGGCTTTAGTCCCGATTATGTCGACAATCCCGAAAACGGACTAAAATACGTATACCTGAAACGCTATGATACTTGGCAAGAAGCATTGGATGCGCATAAATCAGGTATGAACGGTGCCTATACCGGCAACCTTTGGATTATGGACGTCGACAACCGCTATACAAACGAGGCTTACGCCAGTAATGTAGATAAGCTCAAAGAGAAATCGGCAAAATACGGTACCGATGTCCTACAACAGAATGTAATTGTAAGAGATCAGGTCACGGATAAAGAACTTTCGGCCAAGACCTTTCAAATAAAAGGTATCGGTTCTGGCTATTACATTATCGCCAATGTCTTCGCCAACCCGAAAAACGCCAACCGTTTCGTAAAGCTATTGAATTCCCACGGGCTCAGCGCCGGATATTTCATCAACCCCGAAAACAACTGGAGGTACGTATACCTTAAAAAACACGCCTCCTGGAACAGTGCCCTGTTATCCTATTACACCAACCTAAACGACTCGTATTCCGACAAAATGTGGATTATGCGGGTCAGACCTAACCAGCTGGCTTAAAATGAGACTGACCCAACCGACCTTAAAACAGCACCTTTTATTTTTCGTCCTTTTCATTGGTAGCTTTATCGCTTCCAACGCACAAGAGGTAGCGCCTTTTTCCCCACGACTAGATGGGGGAAATATCGAAATACGGGGTGATATCATCTTTGTGGGCAACAACATCCTTAACCGTGCGACGCAAGCCAACCCCGGACAGGCAAATACGCCTTACAACGGAGATGGAAACAACAATTCGCTGTGGATGGAATATATCGACATCGATAGCAATTCGTCTACATTCAGTTCCAGTAGTGCCGAATTGAATATTTCAGATCCAGACTGTTCCCAAGTAAGGTATGCTGGGCTTTACTGGGCGGCCACCTACCCCAACGAGCGCAGCACCGAAGGAAATCAGTCTTTTAGCGGTACCCCACGGATAGAGGATTGGTTCAATATTAAATTTCAGGTGCCGGGAGGTGCCTATGTCGATCTTACGGCAGATGCCGCTGCCGATCCTATAGGTCAAGAAGACGACATTATCTATGATGGTTACGACTATGGCAATATCAACAACTCTTTTAAGGATTCGCCCTATGTCTGCTATAAGAACGTAACTGATCTTGTGCGGTCGAACACCAATCCCAATGGTAATTATACGGTAGCCAATGTCCGTGCCACCAAAGGGCGCAGAAACGGTTCCAGCTCCGCTGGTTGGGTTATGGTTGTCATCTATGAGAACCCCAATGAATCGGGCAAGTTTATCTCAACTTTTGATGGTTACGCGGGTATGTCAGGCGCGGCGGGAAATGTTGATGTCGCCGTTAACGGTTTTAGAACGTTGCCCAATCCATTTCCCGTAAGGGCCAGAATTGGAGTTGGGGCCCTAGAGGGTGACCGAGGTATATACAACGACAGGTTCTTTTTAAGGGCTAATTCCAACACCAATTTCACCAATTTGTCGACCGGTTTAAATCCACAAAATAATTTTTTCAACTCCACCATCACTACGGATGGAGCACAAGTACCCACCAGAACTCCCTATGGGACGAACACACTGGGAACCGATTTAGACCTCTTCAATTTAGACAATCCTTTAAATTCCGTTCTTCCGAATGAAGAGAGTGGCGCAATTTTACGGTTTACCTCAACTGGTGACGGATATGGTTCCTTTTTAGCCGCGTTTGCCGTTGAAATTATCGAACCAAACATCGTACTTGAAAAACGGGTGGAGGATATTGCCGGAAACGATATTACCGATGGGGGCGTCAATCTTGGGCAAACCTTGGATTATGTACTTTCCTTTCGAAATTTGGGTAACGATGATGCGGTCGATTATACTATCCGTGATGTACTACCGGTCAATACCAGCTTCATAAGTTTCGATGTTTCCGGTGCACCTGGTGTAACTGCAAGTGTCAATGCCGCTACCAATGAAATAACCTTTTCCGTTCCTAACAATCGTGTTGAAATTGGCGATCCGGTATATGAAATACGTTTAAGGGTGAAGGTGGCGGAAAACTGCTTCGATTTTGTAGACGCCTGTACAGATCAAATTCAAAATTTGGCCTATTCGACATATCGAGGAGATATCAATAGTGCTACCATTACCGATGATCCCAGTGTGTCGGATTTCGACAACTGCGGCTTTGTAACCCCCGGGGCCACCAACTTTCTTTTAGACGACCTTGCGGATTGTAATTTCACCCGTACCGTACTACTTTGTGGTGCCAATGTGGTCTTGAATGCCGGTAACAATTTCGACGACTATGTGTGGAAGCGCGACGATAACGGTAACGGGCAGTTCGATGCGTCCGATACTACCTTGAACGACGGCGATCCCGACAACGACCCCAGTACACTGGCCGTAACTCAGGAAGGCACCTATATTGTCGATAAAATCGTTGCCGATCCTTGTAAGGGATTTAAGGAAATCATAGTGGTAGAGCGATATGGAAGCAATCGTACCAACCCTATTATCGAATATTATAATGATATCAATAGCGATGCAGATCCTACCAATGATATTCAAGGTGAAATTGCACAGTGTAGTGTAGATGGCGATTTGCTGCCAAAAATATTCCTTTGTGGCACAAATGATTCAAAACCTATACAACTTAATATTCTTGACGCACAGAGCATTTCATGGGAACTTTTGGATGAAGGTAGCTGTTCGGCCGCCCCTGACGACTGCGCCAATAAGGATTTGACCTGTATATGGAACCCGGTAGCTACGGGAAGTGATTATACCGTGACAACATCCGGAAAATACCGATTGGTGGTCAATTACCAGAACGGTTGTTTCAACCGCTATTATTTCGATGTTTTCCAGAACACCTTGGATATTCAATACAATAACCGGGATATTCTTTGTGGAAATGATGGAAATATCACCATTACCAACCTGGGCAACAATTATGGCTATCGATTGGTCAATGTTTCCACCAGCGCAATCGTTGTGCCCTTTAGCGCCAAAGGCGGGCCGAGCTTTGATATTTCTGCCAACGGGTCCTACCGTGTCGATGCGGTTCAGCTCGACAGCTCCGGAAATCCCATCGACGGCGCCTGTGTTTTCAGCACACCGGATATCGGTATCCTTGACCGGGTCTTTGAAATAGAGTCCAACAAGGTCGATGCCTCCTGTACCGGCTTTGGTTCGATCAGCCTATCCGCCTTGAACGCGGTCGGTCAATACTATTATGAAGTTTCACGGGGCGGAACGGTTGTCGATAACTTCGGCCCATCCGACGACAATAATTATACCTTTGAAGACCTGAACCCTGGGATTTATGATTTCCGGGTTACCACGGATGATGGTTGTTCCGATACGGGCCAGATAGAGATCGTAGACAATTCAGATCTTCAACTAGAGGCCAGGGTCTCACAGCATATCACCTGTAAGGAGGGTAATATTCTGATGAGTTCGGATGGAGGTAAAACACCTCACGTCTATGCCATTTGGTCATTTATCGATGCTGACGGAAACACGGTAACATCGTACAATGCTCCTACGGAAATACCGCCCTCGGAATACCAGACAAGTCAAATTTTCGATATTCTTGACCCTGGGGTTTACACTTTTATCGTTGTTGATAGAAACAACTGTATCGCCTTTTCGAACCCCGTAGAAATAGAGTTTAGGCCCGCCGCCGAGTTCGACCCTACTTCGGTGACCGATGTACTCTGTTTCGGCGAATCTACCGGAGCTATAGTATTCAACCTTGTTAATAGCAATGGCTACCAACTCACTTACTATCTCTTCGACGCGACCTCTTTTGACGAAGACGATTACGAGTATATCAATGCCCTTGCGTTCAATGGAACAGGAAACTTTCCGGGCTTACCGGCCGGTGATTATGCCATAGTTATCAACCAAAGAAAGGGCAGTGCTTCTTGTGATTATTTCGAGTACCATACCATTTCTACCCCAACAAATGCTTTGGATGCCGATTCGGCACTTATTCAAGAGTATACGTGTGCTCAGGACGCCATTATTGAAGCACAAAATATAGTCGGGGGCACGGCACCTTATTCCTACAGTATCGATGGCATCAATTTTGTACCGGACACCACGCCCAATGCCCATCGTTTTGAGAACCTGAACCGTGGTACGTATACCGTTACGGTACGCGATGCCGCCGGTTGTACTTTTCCGACCGATCCGATTACCATAGATCCGTTGAACGAGCCCACTGACCTTACTTTTGCCTCGACACAACCGCTTTGCCCCTCATCGACGTCCGATGTTACGGTAAGCGTTGCCAATGGCAATCCTTCTTTTACCTATGAGATCGTCGCCCCCGCTGCAGATGCGGTGAACAATGGATCCAACGCTACTTTTGTGGGCCTATCGCCCGGCACATTTACCTTTCGGGTAAGCGATACCAAGGGCTGTACAATTCAGGAAAGCTATACCATCGCCCCGATTACGCCGATTACCGTAACCGGACAATTGAACAATAATATCACTTGCTTTGGCTTATCCGATGGTGCAGGCACATTTAATGTGGCCGATTTTGCGACTTCGTATGATTATAACGTCACCGGTCCCGCAAACTTCTCCGGAACTGCCGAAACCGCCAACGCGCTTCCGCTGACCGGTCTGGCGGCAGGTACGTATAGCATTACCGTTACGGATACCGTCACCAATTGTGAGGCAACCACCGATATTACGGTCGCTGCCCCGCCATCGCAATTGGTCATCTCCGATCTTGACGTTACGGACATCACTTGTTCCACCACAGGAACGAACCCCGGTTCGGTGGTTATAACCACTGCCGGTGGATGGGGCGGATATGAGTACGAACTTGAAGACCCCGTCGGTTCATCCGTTGGGCCACAGCCGACCAATTCCTTTTCCGGCCTGACCGACACATCAGGAAACTATACCGTGACCGTAAGGGATGCCGGAGGATGTGAAGTAACGCGCACTTTTGCGCTTTCCCCTGCTGTTGCACCGGTTCTTGAAGTGGACGCCAACAACCTATGTTATGACAGCAATAGCGGCTTGACCCTGACCGCCAATGTAACATCCGGTGGAGAAGCGCCTTTCCAGTACCGTTTGAACGGGGGCGCCTACCAGTCCGAAACCGATTTCACGGGATTAGGGCCGGGAAGCTATACCGTTGAGGTCATTGACAGCAAGAATTGTACGGGCACTACCAGTATCGATGTGTTTCCGACATTGACGGCATCCGCTTTCTTGCTAAAAGATCTAGACTGTAGTGCCTCACCCGATGCTGAAATCCGCCTGAACATAACAGGAGGAAATCCCAATTTCACGTATGAAGTATTTAGGGACGGAGGTTCCGTTCAAGCGAATGCTGCGCTACCCAGTATTCCCTTCTCCTATTTTACTACAGTTGCTGGAAACTATACGTTTGTAATTACCGATAGCGAAAGCTGTACGGTGACCACGAACCCGGTAAGGATTTCCGCCAATGATCCGCCATCGGTAACTGAAGCGCCCACCAACCCGCTGTGTAACACCAGTGCGGATGGTATCGCCGAATTGCAGATTGCCGGGGGCACACCTCCTTACCAAATCGTATTTGATGGAAGTGGCCCATCGGTACAGACCACATATTCCGGTCTCATCGCCGGAACTTATGCCTATTCCGTAACCGACACGAAAGGTTGTGTCTTTTCGGACGATATAACCCTAACGGCTCCCCCTGTATTGGATCCCGGAACGATCGATGTCGTTCAAGACTATCGCTGTGACAATACCTCGGCCACCCTTCAGGCCATCAATTATTCCGGAGGCACCCCTGGGTATACCTTTAGCATCGACGGTGTGAATTTCGTACCCTCCGATACTTTCAGTACTGGAATCACGGCTGGCACCTATACCATTACGGTCAAGGATGCCAACGGATGTACCGACGAAACCCCGGCCGTTATTATCGATCCCTTGGATCCACCGACCGATTTGTCCTTTGCCCAGTCCGCCCCGGTCTGTCCGGCCGTTGTGTCGGATGTCACGGTTACTGTAACCGATGGCAACGCTCCGTTCGTTTATGAAATTATCGCCCCTAGCGGTAGTACCATCAACAATGGCAACAGCAATCTATTTACCGGTCTGGCCCCGGAAACCTATACGTTTCGTGTAACGGATACCAAGGGCTGTGTGATGGAAGAGAAT
>JAGXIC010000267.1 GCA_024635875.1 Pricia sp. | reverse complement strand
TTTCCACGGGCCTCGAATCCATAGGAAGTGTTATTCAGAAAGGTGCTATTATCCGCTCCTACAAAGCGGCCGACCTTGGACACATTTTACATACCCGGCATCAATACCACTGGTATACCTGTTATGAGCCTCCGCAATCGGTACAAGCACCGCATATTGGCGCATGGATTGCTAAAGAACTTGGGCCGGGGAATCCGGTAATTCCGCCTTTTATTGCCATGGGGCAGCGGTTTACCGTCGGTGAGGCGGAAGAATTAAAGGCCTTTCACACGGCGGGTTTCTTAGGTAGCGAATACGGTCCTTTTTTGATTCCAGATCCTTCCGGCGGACTAGAAAGTGTCCGTCCGCCCCAAGGCATGTCGACAAAGCGTTTCGAGGCGCGCTACAAACTGTATAAAGAATTGGCCAATGCACGTGTCATGGAAAGTGGGAGCGATTACCAAAGGGAATCCCTGATGCGCTCGATGGAACAATCATATCGGTTGTTGAACTCCCCCGAAGCAAAGGTCTTCGATTTGTCGCAAGAACCGAAAAAGGTCTATGATACCTACAATACGGGCCGCTTTGGTCTCGGATGTCTTTTGGCCAAAAGATTGGCGATGAACGGCGGCCGATTTATCAGTGTTTCTACCGAATATGAACCTTTTTTAGGTTGGGATACCCATGAAAATGGCCATACCCGTGCCGAGAAAATGAAGCAGCTGATCGATAGGCCCATTGCCCAACTGATAAAAGATCTGGACGAGAGTGGCCATTTAGACCGGACGTTGATCGTACTGGCCAGCGAGTTTAGCCGCGACGCCATTATGGAAGGGAGGCCAGGCGTGCCAGTACAAGATCAGGTCGATCAACCCGATATCATAGAAGATGAGAAATTCTATGGTATGCATAGGCACTTCACCGATGGCAGTTCTATACTTATGTGGGGCGGGGGCATAGAAAAAGGCTTGGTCTATGGGAAAACAGCAGATGAAAGGCCGTGTTCTTCTACTGAGAATCCTGTTGTAATAGATCAAGTGCATCAATCTATATATCATGCGCTAGGCATACATCCCGAAACAAACTACACCATAGAAGGTAGGCCATTCTACACGACGCCTGATGGGCACGGTAAGCCCATACTCGACTTATTCGGACAGCCTTTGAAGGCCGGTTCGAAGAAGGTGTCATAAAGTTTAAATGGGTTGAACGGACATTCTTTTAATGATTACAAACTAAAAAGAGCCTTGTCTTTCGACAAAGCTCTTTTACGAGAACACTATATGAAAATGAAAAAATTAACTCCGTTTTAATTGCAGTACAAACATAGCACAGGTATGGTGCGCTGCAAATTGTTTGTTGTGAAGTATGCAAAAATTGTGGTGTAGGCTTGTTTTTTTGTTATTTGAACGCTTGATGGCCAGTGATATCCGCCCCGGTTATCAACAAATGTATATCGTGTGTACCCTCATAAGTAATCACGCTTTCAAGGTTCATCATATGGCGCATAATACTGTATTCACCGGTAATGCCCATTCCGCCTAAAATCTGCCGGGCTTCGCGGGCAACCTTTATCGCCATATCCACATTGTTGCGTTTGGCCATAGAAATCTGGGCGGTGGTTGCTTTGCCTTCGTTTTTCAACTGGCCCAATCGGAAGGCCAACAACTGTGCTTTGGTGATTTCGGTGATCATTTCGGCGAGTTTCTTTTGCTGCAACTGAAAGGCTGCAATCGGTTTTCCGAACTGTTCACGCTCCTTGGCATAGCGGAGTGCCGTATCATAACAGTCCATTGCAGCACCGATGGCGCCCCAAGAAATGCCGTATCGGGCGGAATCCAGACAGCCTAAGGGTGCACCGAGTCCGCTTTTGTTCGGTAGCAGGTTTTCTTTTGGAACTTTTACGTCGTCAAAGATCAACTCTCCGGTGGCGGAAGCGCGCAACGACCATTTATTGTGGGTTTCCGGAGTGGAAAAACCCTCCATACCGCGCTCCACGATTAAGCCGTGAATGCGTCCTTCCTCGTTTTTGGCCCAGACTACGGCGATATCTGCAAAAGGAGAATTTGATATCCATAATTTCGCACCGTTCAAAAGATAATGGTCACCCATGTCCCTGAATTTGGTTTCCATGCCTCCGGGATTAGATCCGTGATTAGGCTCGGTCAATCCGAAGCAACCCATCAGTTCGCCGGACGCTAATTTCGGAAGGTATTTTTTACGTTGTTCTTCGTTGCCGTAGGTGTAGATGGGATACATGACCAGAGACGATTGTACCGAAGCGGTAGATCTTACCCCACTGTCGCCGCGCTCTATTTCTTGCATGATAAGGCCATAGCTGATCTGATCCAGTCCGGCTCCACCATATTCCTCGGGAATGTAAGGACCAAAGGCGCCGATCTCCGCCAATCCGCTTAAAATCTGTTTGGGAAATTCCGCTTTTTGGGCGTATTCCTCGATGATGGGAGACACGTCGCGTTTGACCCATTGGCGTGCGGCGTCGCGAACAAGCTTATGTTCTTCTGAAAATAGATCATCTAGATTATAGTAGTCTGGTGCTTCGAACAAGTCAGGTTTCATTAGAGCGATTTTGTATCAAAGATAGTAATGAAATATAACATTAAAGCCTCTCTGTGTTACATTTTTAGATAGAATTCACGGGTAAGTTCGTGATATTCTGTTGTGTATTCGTGGCGTTCGCGCTCAATGATAAGCTCATCAATATCGACCTTGATTTCGGTACATCCGAAGTGTAGCAGACTTCTTTTGATGTTAGCGGTTGGATTTCCCTTGACACGGGTAATTTTTTGAGGATATAATCCCAGGCTGGCCGCAAGAACTAAAAAATCATTCTCTTCTTTAAAAGGGATGATGGTGGCGAATACGCCATCCTCGGAAAGTAATAAAGAAACTCCATTTAAAAGTTCTTCAAAGGGAAGTGCGGCATTTTGCCTAGCGGTATCGCGCGCAACATCCCCACTGGAAAAATCCTCCGAATAGAAAGGCGGATTGCAAACGATTAAATCATAGGTATCTTCCCACTCAACCACAAACTCGTCCAGCCCGGCGTGATAGCAGAACAACCGGTCGCCCCAAGGCGAGGCCTCAAAGTTTTCGACGCATTGTTCGTAGGCCGCATCGTCGATTTCCAAAGCATCGATGGTTTGCGCCGCGCTTCGTTGGGCGAGCATCAGGGCAATCAGTCCGGTTCCTGCTCCGATATCCAAAATGGCATCGGGAGTTGCATCCAAAAACGTCCATGCGCCCAACAAAACACCATCGGTACCCACTTTCATGGCGCAGCGATCTTGATGAACGACGAATTGTTTGAAACTAAAGTAATCTTTCAAGCGGTACTATTATCAAGGTTCAATTTGAACTTATTAATGAGAAATGGGCATACGGACAAAATTTTACTGCTGAAAACCAAACCTTTTCAGTTTAAAATGCGTACTATAAATATGAATGTTAAATTAACTTTAAAACTAATAGCTATGAATTTAAAAGAAAAAACGACACGCCTACTTCCTTTTTTGGCAGTGTTCTTTATGCTCGCCAGTTGCAATAACGATGACGGAACGGTAGCACCGCCCGAAGAGCCGGACATGGAAGAACCTGAAATGGAAGACCCAGTTACAGAATCCGACTCCAAAACATACGCTCTCGGTTCAGTTGCCAATCCCGATATTTCCGGTACGGCAAAGTTCGTAACTTTTAGTAACGATTCTACGGTAATCGAGTTAAAACTTGAGAATACTACCGAAGGTGGTATGCATCCCGCCCATATCCATTTCAATACGGCCGCTGAAGGTGGTGATATTGCACTTGACCTGACCACCGTTGACGGCGCTACGGGTGAAAGTTCTACGCATGTGACCACTTTGAACGACGGTACCGCTATCACCTATGAAGGGCTTTTGGAATATGACGGATATATTAATGTGCACCTGAGTGCTGATGATTTAGGCACTTTGGTCGCGCAAGGCGATATCGGGCAAAACGAACTGACCGGTACTTTAAAGGAGTATGCTTTGGGTAGTGTAGCGATTGACGATATCGACGGTACCGCAACCTTTTTCGAAAGAAAGAACGGTGAGGCATTAGCGGTCATTAAGCTGAACAATACACCGGAAGATGGTATGCACCCGGGTCACATTCATTTTAATACGGCTGCCGAGGGTGGTGACATCGCTTTTACCTTCAATCCTGTGATCGGGGCAACGGGCATCAGCAATACCAATGTAGCGGCTTTGGACGATGAAACCGCTTTTGGGTATTCCGATGTCTTGGAATACGATGGCTATATCAACATCCATTTAAGTGCAGAGGAATTAGGAGTCTTGGTCGCACAAGGCGATATCGGTCAAAACCAATTGACCGGAGAAACCATGTCATATGATCTTGCGGCAGTTTCTAATGTTTCTATTTTGGGTTCGGCCAGTTTTGCAGAGCGCGTTAACGGAGAAACTTTGGTCTCCATAGCTTTAGAGGGTACCACCGCTGGTAATACGCATCCTTCCCATATTCACATGGGTTCCGTAGCGAATGCACCCGGAGCGATTATCGTTTCATTGGGCGGGGTTAACGGTGAGACCGGAGCATTGGTAAAAAACGTAACCGCTTTTGACGGCCCTGACGGTGCCCCTAATGGAGGGGAGCCATTGGACTATGCATCTATGGTTGCGATAGACGGGTATATCAACGTTCACCTAAGTGCCGACGATTTGGCGACCTTGATCGCTCAAGGTAATGTTGGGGCCAACGCAGGGGAAGATGCCGAAGCTATAAACTACAACGTGACCAATGCGGGCCTGACCGCCTATGTTTTCAATTCAGCTGATTTAGAGAATGTTGAAAATCCTAATTTGACCTTAAAAAGGGGACAGACGTATACCTTTACCGTGAGTGCATCCGGACATCCGTTTTTTATCAAGACGGTTCAAGGTAATACCAATGGGAATGCCTACAGCACAGGAGTCACTAACAATGGTACACAAGATGGAACCGTAACCTTCGAAGTTCCTATGGACGCCCCTGATACATTGTTCTATAACTGTCAGTTTCATACGGTTATGACCGGGGTTTTGACCATTGAAGATTAAAAGATAAAACAGCATCTGTTTATCGATCCGTTACTTATATAGGTAGCGGGTTTTTTGTGTTGATGTACATTGAATTCTTAGAGATACACGGATTTTTCAAATTTTAACATTTAAAACCAAACCTTTTTTGAAAACCTTCGTATATAATTTTTAATCCTTATTCGACCTGACCCGGTTGACGGGTTTCCGAACCATCCATATCCCTAAGAGAATCGCCCAACCGCGCACGCATGTCGTCGGCGAGTTCCTTGATTTTTTCAACAACCTCCTGATGTTCGTCCGCCACGTTGTCAGTCTCGCTTTCATCCTTTTCAAGATCATACAGTTCAATTTCCTCTAGGTCCACCATCCGATACTCCCCGGGCAAGCCATTTTTTCCTGGCTGCTGTCCGTTCATCGTGCGATAGGTATGCGGAAAATACAGCTTCCATTTTCCATAGCGAACCCCATGAAGTTCGTTGACGCGGTAGTAATAGAAGTAGGCCTCTTGCGGACTTGCTTCGGACTCCCCGGTCAACACTTTCCAAACATTCATACCGTCAATGGTTTTTTCGGGAAGCTTTGAATCGGTGATGTCCGCTATGGTAGGAAAAATGTCGATGGCCATAACGGGAACGTCGATAGCCTTTCCCGCAGGAAGCTTTCCGGGCCAGCGGGCTATAAAAGGCTCACGTTGTCCGCCTTCCCAAGCGGTACCTTTGCCTTCCCGATAGGGCAGGGCGCTTCCGGCGTGGTTTCCATAGGCAAGCCACGGGCCGTTATCTGAAGTGAAAATCACTAGGGTGTTATCGGCTAGGCCATCCTCCTGTAAAGCCTTCAAAATTTGTCCGACGGACCAATCGATTTCCATAATGACATCCCCATAAAGTCCCCTATCGGATTTCCCTTTGAACTTATCCGAAACGAATAAAGGTACATGGGGTTGTGGATGCGGTACATAGAGAAAGAAGGGATTGTCTTTATTTCTATGGATGAAGTCTACACTATGTTCCGTAATCTGGGTGGTCAGTTGGGACTGATCGGTCAAGGTATCGATTACGGTTTCGTTTTCGTAGAGCGGCAATGGTCCAAAGTTGAAAACAGGTCCTTGCTGCGGATGTAGGGGCCACATATCATTGGAATAGGGGATGCCGAACCACTCGTCGAATCCGTTTTTGGTGGGAAGGAAATTTGGGTGGTCGCCCAGATGCCATTTGCCATAAATGGCCGTACGATATCCATTGGCCTTTAGCATTTCGGCCAAGGTAGTTTCGGAAGGATGCAATCCCTTCTTGCTGTCGGGCATCATGGCATTGTGGATACCGATACGGTTTGGATAACAACCCGTCAGAATACCGGCACGGGAAGCCGAACAGACCGCCTGTGCCGAATAATAGCTGTTCAATTTGACGCCATCGGCCGCCATTTGATCAAGGTTCGGGGTCTCGATATCGTCCGCGCCGAATACCCCGACATCGCGATAGCCCTGGTCGTCAGTAAAAATTAGTACGATATTCGGTGGTTTTATATCTTCCGATTTTTCAGAGGATGTCTTAGTTTCTTTACAGGAATAGAAACTGATTAGGATAAAAAGGAGGCATAAGCGATACATCAGGTGCAGTTGATAGATTACAGCCTAAATATAAGGGCAAAAAAGACCAAGTACCAAATTAATCACACTGAGTGCTTAGACGGTGTTCAGCATAGACTGACGTCGAAGTCTCAAAGTTCCGTTGTTTATTAGGATTCGGTACTTTTACTATAAAATTTGCTTTATGAAAGGTAAAGTTCGACCAGCCCGTCGGGTGTAGAAACATTTACGATTTTTTTCTCCCGGTCAAGCCCGGTAAAGATATCATCGGTGACGGGAATCAGCAGTTGTTTACCATCTTTTTCTACCTCAAAAATGGCTTGTGAAGTCGTATCGTTGACGCCGGTAATGGTTCCGATATTTCCATATACGGCATCTTCTACGGTAAATCCTGTAATTTCATGGAAATAAAACTTATCCCCTTCCAATTTTGGCAACATCGATAGGGGAAGAAAGAGTTGATGGTTCATGATCCGGTCTGCGGCAGGCTCGTCTTTAATTTCCTCGAAATCGATACGCAGTAGCAGCGATTTGTGCAAGCGGCAGCGGTCAATAAAAAATGGAACCAGGTTACCGCCCTTCATGGCGATAAGCACTGATTCCATATTTTCGTAGATCTCGGGCTCGTCGGTTTCGATTTTAACCAGTACCTCGCCCTTATAACTGTATTTTGAAACGATTTTACCGAGGTAGAAGCAATCTTCCTTGCGCATCGTTTTCTACTTTATTTCTTGTCTTCCGCTTTTTCATTCTCCGCAGGCTGAGGCTTGTCCCCATCTTTTTTAGAAAAATCGGCATCGGAAACCACTTCCTGAACACTTGGGGCTTCTGTTTTGGAATCGTCTTTTTTGATTTCTTCCTTCTCGACTACTGGTGCCGCGAAATTATCTTCTGCATTATCCCTATCCGTTTGTGCGGCTTCTGGGGTTTTGACGACCTCTTCGGTTTCTTTGACGTCTTCCTTATTAGCCACTGGCTTGTCGGTTTTTTCGGTTTCTTTAGCATCCGCCTTTTTAACTTCGGGCTTATCGTCTTCGGCTTTTTCGGCAGGTGTCTCTTCTTTCGCCTCGACTTCCGGTGCTTTTTCTTCGCTTTGCTCGACTTCAGCTTTAGGTTCCGGAGCGGTTTCCGTTACAGCTTCGACTTCTTCGGAAGCATCTCCGCCTTCGGGAGTTTCCGGAAGCTCAGCTTCAGTGGCGGCGGCCATACGTTTTTCGTTAATCTCTTTTTCCACTTTTAAGGCGTCGGCTTTTGCTTTTGCCTTTTCCTTATCCAATCCGGTTACCTTATCGGAAATTTTGGATTCTTTTTCATCCAACCAAGCATTGAATTTTTCTTCCACTTGCTCTTCGGTAAGTGCGCCTTTACGAAGACCGCCTAAAAGATGATGTTTCATCATCACGCCTCTATAGGAAAGAATATTTCGTGCGGTATCGGTAGGCTGTGCCCCGTTCTGTAGCCATTGTACAGAACTATCGAAATTCAAATCGATAGTTGCGGGATTGGTGTTGGGATTGTAAGTACCCAATTTTTCCAAATATTTACCGTCCCTTTTGGCACGGCTATCGGCGGCAACGATCCAATATAATGGTTTACCTTTTTTACCGTGTCTCTGAAGTCTAATCTTTACTGGCATATCACATTAATTTTGCAGGGTGCCCGACCCAAGTTATTAATTCAATTTATCTTTTTTGTCATTCCCATTTAAGCGGGAATCGCTTTCAGGGGAATACAATCTTCCAAAAACATGATGGAAATCTGTCCACTTTTTCCTGTAAAGCGGGTGCAAATATACGCCATTTCTTGAAATGGGCAACACTCCTAATTAAATTATTGGCGAAAATTGGGATGGGATAATTTTATGGGATGTAGATGAATTAAAGAAACTGCAAACTGCCACTGAAACTGCATACTTTTTCACTCCCGCTCCGCCAACATATCTTTCCCCTTGACCAATTTAGATTGATGCTCCGCTACAAGCGTATTGATCTGCTCGATAATTTCAGGATGTTCCGCCGCAATATCGAACTGCTCCGAAGGGTCTTCGTTGACATTATAAAGGAGTGGAGTCGAATGCTCTTCCCGTTCCCCGAATTGCCCGTAGGCGCCTTCGGTGATGAAGTGCGCCTTGTAATCGCCGAGCCGAACGGCATAGAGGTCGGTACCCCGATAGTAGAACATATTTTTTCTGGGACTTTTGGTTTGCTCGAATAGAGGCCCACTCAAATCGACCCCATCAACAATGCGGTTTTCCGGGATTTTTATTCCGGCAAGTTTGCTGAACGTGGTAAACAAGTCCATTGTCGAACCGAGGTCAGTAATTACAGCAGGTTTTATTTTTCCGGGAGACCAGAAAATGGTCGGCTCCCGCATACCCCCTTCCCAAGTAGTTCCCTTACCTGCGCGCAATAATCCGGCACTGCCGCCGTGGGTCTTGAACGGCAGCCAAGGACCGTTGTCGGAAGTGAAGATTACAATCGTATTATCGGCGAGACCTTCTTCCTTTAAAGTAGCCAAGATCTTGCCCACACCATCATCGATTTCGGAGACCACATCGCCATACAATCCGCGCTCGCTTTTTCCCGAAAATGCTTGGGAGGCAAAAAGGGGAATGTGTGGCAGGTTGTGCGCCAGATAAACTAAAAACGGCTTGTCCTTATTTTTTTTGATATAGGAAATGGCCTCCTCGGAATAGCGTTTGGTAATGGTGTTCTGTTCGGCGGGCCGTTCGATGATTTCCGTGTTTCGCATTAAGGGCACATTGTAGTCCGCTATCTTAATGGCGGAGGGGCCTTCTTTGGCGGCCTCTTTATAGTTTTTGCCCCCGGTGGCATCCATATCATTGGAGTACGGGATGCCGAAATAGTAATCGAATCCGTTATTGGTGGGCAGGTACTGTTCTTTATGGCCCAAATGCCATTTTCCGATACAGGCGGTGCCGTAGCCCACTTTTTTCAATTGCTCCGCCAAGGTGATTTCGTCGGCGGGGAGTCCGTTTTTCGAGTCGGGAAAAAGCACCCTTTGTTTGTTGCTCGCCATACCGCTGCGAACTGGAAGCCTTCCGGTCAACAAGGCCGCCCTACTCGGGGTGCAAACGCTTGCCCCGGCATAAAAGTTCGTCCATTTTTGGCCTTCGTGCGCCATTTTGTCCAGATTGGGGGTTTTGATGGTAGGATGGCCGTAAACGCCCAAGTCGCCATAACCTAGGTCATCGGCGAAAATAATGACGAAGTTGGGAGGTCGTTGTTTATTGGTTTGGGCGGATGTAAGGTACATCCCCAAAAAAAGGAATAGAAGGCAAAGGTGTCTTGGTGGTTTTAAGGGTAATTTCTTGTCGTTCATATAAAAAATTTATATCTGGATTTGAAGATAAAGAATTATTACCAATATTCCTTGTCCTTCATAAAACGGTAAAGGTTAATAACTCCTAAAAAATCCTTTTCCATAACCTTATTCGATTGTCTATTTTTACAGGATGATTTAGGCCGCTCCGCAATACTTTAAACAGCCCGCAATGTATTTAATCTTCGACACAGAAACCACCGGACTTCCCAAACGCTGGAACGCCCCGATTACCGACACCGACAACTGGCCACGCTGCGTGCAGATCGCTTGGCAATTGCACGATGCGATGGGCAATCTGGTCGAGCATCAAGACTATCTGATACGGCCCGACGGATTCAATATTCCCTATGATGCGGAGCAAATACATGGTATTTCCACGGCATTGGCTCAAGAGCAGGGACTTTCTTTGGCCGAGGTCTTGGCAAAGTTCAATGCGGCCATGGCCAAGACCAAATTTATTGTCGGCCAGAACGTCGGTTTCGACTTAAATATTATGGGAGCGGAGTTCCATCGGTTGGCCGTTGAAAATCCGTTGCAGGAATTGCCCGTGTTGGATACCTGTACCGAAGAAACCGCGAAGCTCTGCCAGATTCCTGGGGGGCGGGGCGGTAAGTTCAAGCTTCCGACTTTGACCGAGCTTCATGAATATCTTTTCGGCCAACCCTTTTCGGAGGCCCATAACGCTACGGCCGATGTAGAGGCTACTACGCGATGCTTCCTAGAGCTGTTGCGCAGGAAGTTCTATCCGTTGGAAAAACTGGACGTTCAGCCGGATTATTTCCAAAATTTCTCCGAAGCCAATCCCCAGGAGATCCAACTTATCGGGCTTGAGCATATTAACCTCAAAAAGGCCTCCCAAAAATTAGCCGATAAGCTAGGTATCCATGAAACCGAAGAGATATCCAAGGAAGAAATCAAGCAAAATATAAAGACCCTTGAAGATGCCCGGTTCTCGCATTTGCATAACCACAGCCAGTTTTCGGTCTTGCAGTCCACCATCAACATTAAGGACTTGGTGAAGTCCGCCGCCGATAATCAGATGCCGGCGGTGGCCCTGACCGACCATGCGAATATGATGGGCGCCTTTCATTTCGTCAAGGAAATCGGCTTACATAATAAGGCCGTTCGGGAAAGAAACCAGACTGCGGAGGACAATGGTGAGCCGGTCACCGAACAGGAAATCACGCCGATTATCGGCTGCGAATTCTTTGTTTGCGACGACCATACCAATAAGAATGTAAAGGATTATGGCCATCAGATCGTACTGCTGGCCAAGAACAAAAAGGGATATCACAACCTGTGTAAGATGTCATCGATTGCCTATACAGCGGGATTTTATTATGTACCGCGTATCGACAGAAAGGTCATCGAGCAGTATAAAGGGGATATCATTGTACTGACCGGGAACCTGTACGGCGAAGTTCCCGGAAAAGTTTTGAACGTTGGCGAAAACCAAGCCGAGGAAGCCTTACTCTGGTGGAAGCAGCAGTTTGGCAATGACCTCTATATAGAGATGATGCGCCACGGGCAAGAAGATGAGGACCGTGTCAATCAGGTGCTTTTACAGTTCTCTAAAAAGCACGACGTTAAACTGGTCGCGACCAATAACACCTATTATTGCGCGCAAGAAGATGCGGAAGCGCACGACATTCTGCTCTGTGTAAAAGACGGTGAAAAACAGGCGACGCCCATCGGCCGGGGTCGAGGCTATCGCTACGGGTTACCGAATCAGGAGTACTATTTTAAGTCCGGTGACGCGATGAAGGCGCTCTTTAAAGATGTGCCCGAGGCTATTCTGAACGTTCAGGAAGTAGTCGATAAAATCGAAGCTTTCGAACTGGCGCGCGACGTGCTGTTGCCCAAGTTCAGCATTCCCGAAGCGTTTAAGGTCGCGGAAGATCAAACGGATGCCGGAAACCGTGGGGAAAATGCCTATTTACGACACATCACCTATGAAGGGGCAAAAAAACGGTATCCCGAAATCACCTCTGAAATCAAGGAACGTATCGATTTTGAGCTGGATACGATCAAGAATTCCGGATATCCCGGATACTTTTTGATTACCGAAGATTTTATCCGCGAGGCCCGCAATATGGATGTTTCCGTTGGGCCAGGCCGGGGTTCCGCTGCCGGTTCTGTGGTCGCGTACTGCCTTAAGATTACCAATATTGACCCTTTAAAGTACGATTTGCTTTTTGAGCGGTTCTTAAACCCCGATCGGGTGTCTATGCCCGATATCGATATCGATTTCGATGATGAGGGCAGGGGGCGTGTGATGGATTATGTCATAAAAAAATATGGGGCGAACCAAGTAGCACAGATTATTACCTATGGTACGATGGTCGCAAAATCCTCGATCCGCGACACGGCGAGGGTGCTCGATCTGCCCTTGAGCGACGCGGACCGGATTTCAAAGCTGATTCCGACCATGTCTAAATTGAGCAAGATTTTCGGAGTGTCGGATGCCGACCTGAAAAAGAAATTTCGCCCCGATGATCTCGAAAAGGTCAATCAACTTTTGAATATTGCCGAGACCGATGATCTAGAAGGCCAGACGGTGAACATGGCGCGTATACTCGAAGGTTCGTTGCGAAATACGGGTATACACGCCTGCGGGGTGATTATAACGCCCGATGACATTACCAATTTCGTTCCTGTGGCTACCGCAAAGGATTCCGACCTGTACGTTACCCAGTTCGACAACTCCGTCGTGGAAAGTGCGGGACTGTTAAAGATGGATTTCCTTGGATTGAAAACCTTGACCTTAATAAAGGATACCGTCAAAATTGTAAAGGCCAAACACGGCATCGATTTGGTACCCGATGATTTTCCGTTGGATGACGAAAAAACGTACGAACTTTTTCAGCGCGGCGATACGGTGGGGATATTCCAGTACGAATCCCCTGGCATGCAGAAGCACATGAAAGATTTGAAGCCATCCGTCTTCGATGATCTGATCGCCATGAACGCGCTGTACCGTCCGGGTCCGATGGAGTACATTCCGAGCTTTATCCGAAGAAAACATGGGGACGAAGCGATCGCCTATGACCTTCCGGATATGGAGGAGTACCTGAAGGAAACCTATGGCATTACAGTCTATCAAGAGCAGGTGATGCTACTGTCCCAAAAACTGGCGGGTTTCTCAAAAGGCGAGGCGGATGTCCTTCGGAAGGCGATGGGAAAAAAGATATTTGCACTGCTGGCCAAACTAAAGCCCCAGTTTTTGGACGGGGGCGAGAAAAAGGGACATCCGAGGGACATCCTAGAAAAAATATGGAAAGACTGGGAAGCTTTTGCCGCCTATGCCTTCAACAAAAGTCACTCGACCTGCTATGCTTACATCGCCTATCAGACCGCATACCTGAAAGCACACTATCCAGCCGAGTATATGGCGGCGGTGCTCTCGAACAACATGAACGACATCAAGCAGGTTACGTTTTTTATGGAAGAATGTAAGCGGATGGGCCTTGAAGTGCTCGGCCCCGATGTCAATGAATCGTATTACAAGTTTGCAGTAAATAAGGCGGGAGCCGTACGTTTTGGGATGGGAGCCATCAAGGGCGTCGGTCGTTCCGCCGTGGAAACCATAGTCGCCAACCGGAAGGAAGACGGGTCTTATAAGTCCGTTTTCGACATGGCCAAACGTATCGATTTGCGGGCGGCGAACAAAAAAGCCTTCGAGAGTTTAGCGGTCGCCGGCGGTTTCGATTCTTTTGGGGCGGCCCATCGGGCCCAATATTTTAAGGACGAGGGTGATGGTGTGACGTTTTTGGAAAAAGTAGTCAAATACGGCGCGAAATTCCAGGAAAACGAAAACTCCGCCCAAGTCAGTCTTTTTGGAGATTCCAGCGAAGTACAGATTCCCGAACCTACCGTTCCGCCCTGCGAAGAATGGGGTACTATGGAAAAATTGCGACGCGAGAAAGAAGTGGTCGGCATCTATATTTCCGGCCATCCGCTCGACGATTTCAAGACCGAGATCGATGCGTTCTGTAACGCCGAGGTTTCTTACGTCAACACCTTGGAAA
>JAGXIC010000266.1 GCA_024635875.1 Pricia sp. | reverse complement strand
GCTCCATAGGATAAGGCGCACGGATGGAAATAACGCATAATTCTATGGGAATATCGGATGCAAAGGAAAAAAGATCTTCTTCATTGCTTCCGTAGCCATGCAGCATGAACAGTACCGGAGCTTTCCCTTCCGTAAGTGATGAGGGGCGAATGATATGTTTTAGGGACAATGGAGCTGTAGTCATATTCGGAGACTGGGTTTAAGAGTTTTAAGGGAGGATTTTAATTTTAGATAATTTGCTTGATGCTTGATGCTTGATACTTGATGCTTGATGAACGATGCACCATGTCAGCCTGTCACCGTTAACTGTTAATTTTCAACCACAAACTCCAAACTCCAAGCATCCCTCTTCAACTTATAAAAGTAAACCATTTTTGAAAAAGATTGCCCAGGATAGGTACGGACTGCTTTTTCTCTTGCAGGGCACCGATGAAGCCGTATCCCCAGAGCACGATATAACCGATGTACAAACCGTAAAAGGCATAGCTATTGAACCAAACGCTCAGAAAAAGGGCGAAACCCAAAAAAAACAGATGTAATCCGAATGCCTGCCGCGTATGGAAACGTGCGAATTCATTCTTTGGCTCGTTGTTCATGCTTATAGCGATCAAAGCACCGACCAGGGTGAAATAGGCGATTATAGCTGTTGTCTTTCCTTCTTTAATGGAATTCATGGCTTTAGAGTTGAGGCAAGGATGAAGAGCGAAAAAAGAGGCCGCATCCTAATATTCCTTCTATTGTGTTTCCAAGGGCTAATTATCCTATGGTACCAATGACCGGAAGCGGGGTTGTTTTTCCGTTTACGGCGTTTACAATTCCTAAAATGATAAGGACAAAAATTCCTAGACTAATTATGGTGGTGATAAGGTTTAAAGAATAAGGTAGTACCCATGCCAGCAAATAATTGGCAAATGCCAGCACAACGATCCTGACCGATTGCCCTATATGAAATTGCGCAAAGCTGTTATTTTTGTCGTTGTTCATGAGGTAAGCGATAACTAGCCCGATAATGGTTATGTAACTGATAATCGCAATTGTTTTTCCCTCTTCAATAGTTGTTTGGTCCATACTTTTGGTTTTAAAGGTTAGAATTAGATTTAGAACTCAAGACGATTTCTAACGGTTAAAAGTAATCAAAAAAGTGTTTGACCATTATTTATAACCCCATAAACCTTGCCCTTGAGTTCGGCATCCAAAAACATACTGTTCTTGGAAGTGGAATGGATGTCGATTGCACCCAAACTATAGTCCACATCGGGGTCGAAAAGCGTAAGGTTGGCCGTTTCGCCTACTTTGATTTTTGGTCGTTTCATACCATATCTATCCCTTCCCTTCGTGAGAAGAGTTATGGCGGATTCGGTATCGAAAATTCGGTTTAGACTGCCAAAGGCGCTTTCAAGCCCAATACTTCCGAAGGCGGCATTCTCGAACTCTACTTGTTTTTCCTCAATATTCATCGGTATATGGTCGCTGGTCACAAAATCGATGCTACCGTCCTTAACCCCTTTAATCAATGCTTTGGTGTCTTCTTTGGTGCGCAAAGGCGGCATTACCTTGTAGGCCGCGTCGAACTCGGCTAATTTGGAATCGACGTATACTAGGTTGTGAATCGCGACGCTACAGGTAATGTCCAATCCTTTTTTCTTGGCATCGGCAACCAATTTTACCGAACGCGCGGTCGATAGGGTGGGTATGTGTAATTTTCCACCGGTATATTCTAAAATAAACAGGTCTCTAACAATCCGTAACTCCTCAGCTAGGGCAGGAATTCCCTTTAATCCAAGTCTCACGGAGGACTCACCTTCGTTAACGTTTCCCTTACCGGCAATAGCGGCATCCATCGGAAAGGAATAGGCCAATCCCCCGAAATTCGAGACATATTGCAGGGCGATTTTCAAAAGGTTCGCATTTTCCAAGGGATGTTTAAAATCGTAGAAGCCTACTGCGCCGCTCTTTTTCATGTCGTAGAGTTCGGCAAGGTCTTTTCCCTCGGCCCTCATGGTCAAAGTGCCCAAAGGATGCAGACCGGTCACCTGGCCTTTGGCCGCATTTTTAAGAAAAACGATATCTGGACTACTATCAGGCACCGGATGGGTGTTCGGATTCAGTACAATATCGGTAAAACCACTTTTGGCGGCCGTTTTCAGTCCGTTTGCTATCGTTTCCCGTTCCTCGAAACCTGGCTCGCCAAAGCATACACCGCTATCGAACCAGCCTATGGAGACATGCAGGTTTTTTAAGGTCACGGTTTCCGTCTTGCTATCGGTGGCTATTTTGGCGGCTATCTTTTCGATTTTACCTTTTTTGATGAGGATATCACGTTTTTTGGAATGAAGTTCCTGGTTGGAGATATCACTAATCTTTGCGGATTTAATCAGTAAGTTCATCGGAATTAATTATTGAATATAAAATTTTGATTATTAATTAATTAAGATTATTAATCTCTATTTTTAGTTTAAAAAGCATAGTTTTCGTTTTCCTGTTGAATTCATATTTTGTTTTAAGGAATCAACTTTTGAATGAACACCTCCACCAGCAACATCAGCAACGCTAAAATAGCGAACCATTTCCAAAGTGCGGTGATGCTGTTGTCTTTTTCAAAGGTGTCGAAGAGCGATGCAATGGAAGATGCTTTTGACGCCCCTTTAATTTCGTTAAGATTTAGGTAGGTGAGGTCGCTTTCTTTGCGGTCAAAATTGAAGCTTATGTTTTTATGGGATGTATCGCCCTGAGAAACCGTATAAATACCATCCTCTTTTAAATTTTCATCGAAACTCAGCGTAACCTTGTTCGAGAGGGCCTGTTGTTGGGGAATAAATTCGTAATCCTCCTTGGAGACCTTTAGGATGGTGTCTTCGGGAAGACTGGCGGAAACGTCTATGGAGAAAAGATTTCCCAGAACTCCGTATAGCGGAGGCACTCGCAGACTATTGCTGCCCATATTGTAGAAGGTCGGTACGATCAAGGGGGAGTTCTTAAAGTTCGAATTGTCCGCAGCAATCGATGCGGTAAAAATGTACTTGCCGTCGCCACCGAACAAGAACGGCGAATTGTCCTGAAAAGATAGGGCAGCGGGTGCGGCGGTCTTGACCCTGAAATATTGCGATACTTCGGGATACTGAAAATTAGCCACATCTTTTTCGAACACATTACGGTAGATGGGATTGGAAAATGAAATGCTGGTGACGGAACGTTTCGATTTAAGCATTTGTATAAATGAAGTAGAAAAGTAGTTGGAAGTCAAAAAGTTATAAGAATTCAAATCAATTTCATCGGATGGTATGATGGCAAGGCTTCCGCCCCCTTCCGAGAACGACCGGAGACTAGTTGCCAAGGCGGTCGGCAAGGATGGTATTTCGTTCAAGATAATTAAGTTTTGATTTTCCAAATCGCCGTAATTCAGATTTTTCGGGGCAGTTGCCGTAAAGACGAATTCACCATCGGTATAGATTCTTTTCAGATAATCGGTATCGGCATCTCCAATGGCGAGTACTTTTATTTTGTCTTTGGTATCAATATTGAAAAATAGATGGTTGTCATAGGCCAATCCCGTATCTGAAACTTCGAGTTTGCCATTGATACGCTCATTTTTAGGAATCGTAAATTGCACCGCTGCCTTGTCGTTTTCCTTAAAAACGGCCGCGGTTTTTGCTTTAAGTTGTTCGCCGTTAAACAGTGAAACGGGTGTACTTTCCATTGAACCTTTACGTGATATTATTGCTGTAAGTTCTATATTTTCAGAATTTTGTCCCTCTAAATATATAGAATCTAAAACTATGTTTTCCATACTTTCGGGAATCAAGGGAACAAGATGTATTTGCACGGTACCGGTCGTATCGATTTCGGAAGTGACCATCCGCCGTTGAAAATCGGACACCAGAACGAGATTCCGGACCGCTTCTGGATTACCCTCAAAAAAGGTATTTCCTTTTAAGAATATTTCACTCAGTTGAAGTTGTTTCGGGGTGGACTCAATAGCCAACAAATCGTTCTGTACCTCGGGAAGGGAGACCTGTTTGAAGACCTGGTGATTCGTGAACAGTGTGAAATTCTGGTTTTTGGGTATGGATTTTATGAGGGATTGCACTGCATTTTCCAACAATGTGGCTCCCTCGAATTTAGCTTGCATACTAAAGGAATCATCCAAATAAATAACCGTTTCCTTTTGTTGCAGTGCAGATTGCTTCGCAAAAAATGGTTGGGCAAAGGCAATCACCAAGCCGGCAAGCATGACCAATCTTGTTAGTAAAAGAAGCCATTTTTTGAGCTCATTACTGCGTCGGGATTCCGACACGACTTTCTTAAGGAACTTGACATTGGTAAACGGTGTCTTTTGAAACCGCCGCAATTGAAAAAGGTGGATAAGAATGGGAATCAGAAGTAGTAGGAGGGCCCAAAGAAGTTCTGGATGTGTAAACTGCATTTCCCGGTTTGAGATTGCAAAGGTAGGGAAAAAAAGACGTGAGAACGCTGCGCTGTTAGATATTAGACGTGAGAATAAATTGTTTGGAGTTTGTGGTTTAGATATGTTACTAAAAACGGCCAACCGCTAAACTCAAACAGCGGACTCAACAGAAAAAGAAGTAATCCGACATATGCACATGGCCCAATTTTTCAAAATATTCCCTGATCATTACCTGCGCGTTCGCATTGGCCACGGTGATGATGCTCTGCGGATGTCTTAACGCCTTCAACTCGCTATAATGCTGCATCTGCTCCCCGTAGATTTTCTTGCCGATTTTATTTGGATTGTCGCATAGCCAATTAAAAACTTTGTTTTGTTTCTGTAGTCCCTTTACTATTTGCTTGCCCTTGTTGCCCGCGCCCCAGACGGTCAAAGGTCTGTCGGGATTATAATCCAATTTAAGGAAATAGTGCAGCTTGATATTCAAAAAATAATTTTGGGCGTAGTTTTCGCTGGTGCGGGAAGTGCGGGTGTCGTAAGCCCGCCAATGGTGAAGTACTTGTTTGCAAGGAATACACCTCAATCCTTTTTCATAAAACCGAAAAGCCAGATCATAATCCTCGGGATAGCGATTCGGATTGAAAGCGCCACAAGCATCCAAATCCTCCCGGAAAACCATCCAACAAGGGGATGGGATGACGCATTCCTTATAAATTTCGGAATAGTTGCTGCCCGTTTCCGTAAGTGTGTTCAACCATTTTTCATAACGGGCATATCCTTCGCTGATGCCTTGATCGGAGAAATAGTTGACCTGTCCAACCGCCAAATAACCTCTACCATGGTCCAAAAGGGAATCGACCATGACCTGCAACTTGCTCGGGGTCATAATGTCATCGGAATCCATTCGGGTAATAAGGTGGCCACTACTTTTGTTGTATGCAGTGCGTAGGGCATCTATTATACCGACACCATTCGTATCGATCGCCTTTATTCGTTTGTCCTCTATAGATAGGTTAACAACTAGTGGTCGACTAGCGTCGTCGGAGTGGTCATTGACAGCCAGAATCTCCCAATTTTCATAGGTTTGGGAACATACTGAATGTATACATTCAAAAATAAACCTTTCGGTATTTTTATACGGGATTAAAATGCTTACCAATGGGTTTTTCATCGTCGGAAAGGTATAAAAAACAGGCGAAAAATTAGATTTAGCGTATCTGCGAATTTCCATGGCACGAATTATTCCTAGAAATCCTTTTAAGAAACAGAAAAAGCTTTCTATATTTGCGCTCGCATTGGAGAAATGGCAGAGTGGTCGAATGCGGCAGTCTTGAAAACTGTTGAGGGTCACACCTCCGGGGGTTCGAATCCCTCTTTCTCCGCCAAGTGATTCCAAATCACAACAAAGAACCCTGTAAATTGTTGATTTACAGGGTTTTTATTTTTTTTGTACTCAAATGATATCATACGATATCATGTTAAATAGTGCCCAATTCGGTGTCAGTCAAAATTCTCTCTGCAACTGACACCTATCTAAATATAAAATATTGTTAATCAATAGGTTGTAGTAATTGCTTTTCAATATTTTTTTCCTTATTTCAAGGGAAATATGTATTGAAGTGACAGTTCTATGGTCTCATTATTATTCTATCTTAAAAAGACCCATTTGTTAATTGCAAAGTGCATTTAAAAATTGTAGAACGGGAATTTTTGACAGCTGAGGAATTGCAGCAACTAATGGACACCCCTTTTCACAATCAACGCTTGGAACATGTAAGAGATTGTTTTGTTTTCTGTTGTTTTACGGGACTGGCGTATTCGGATGTAAAAAAATTGACCCATGATGATTTTGTAACGGGCATCGATGGGGAACTATGGATCAATACCAGACGTACAAAGATCAAGACAAAAAGTAATATAACTGCCCTGCCCACTGCTCTGATGATATTGGAAAAATATGAGGATAGTCCGCATTTGGTCATAATAAAGTACTTCCGGTGTTGACCAATCAAAAGATGAATGCCTATTTAAAGGAAATAGCGGACTTAAAGCAGTACTAAAAAGAACTTGACCACGCATTTAGCACGGCACACTTTTGCAACTCCTGTAACGCTCTCCAATGGTGCCTCTATCGAATCGGTAAGCAAGATGCTCGGGCATAAATCACTTCGAACCACGCAGCACTATGCCAAAATCTTAAATCGGAAGGTTAGTGAGGATATGCAGCTTTTGAGAAAAAAACTTCAAAACAAACACAAACTGGAGAAAACGGTTAAAGCCAAAAAGTAATGATTATTTTATCCCAAGTATTACCCTTAAACTTTGCGCGTGGATCCTGTTTCGATTTTATAGGATACCGGCAGATAAGCGTAAAGTAAAATCGAAATAGGGCGCATTCTATTAGCTATTTTTCATTCCCCAATTTTTTTTTCGTAACCATCTGGAGCAAAGCAAGACTGTCATGACAATGACACATCTGGAAATTCCATTTTTCCGTGAAAAATTTGCTGTAAAATAGGGGGTACCAAGGTTTTTCCGTGAAAAATGGGGAATAAAAAAACTATCAAAATATACAATCAACTGAATTTTAATAGGTTATAATTCATATCATCGCTTTAGTGTGTTATCCTATTGCTTCTTCGAACCTAACACTAATCAATTCACAAAATCCTATGGCATATCAAAACAAAACCTATAAGCAAAGTAAATTGCGAATAGCAAACATGAATAAGTTGCTAAATATCGAAGAAGAGGACTTAGAGAGAGACTGTTTTGGCTGTTGAAACCCAAATGGGTATAAAAATTTTGTATCTTGAAAGACAATGGTTCAAACAGGAAACAAACACACTTATGATAACCTTATTTTTTACTTTATTCGCCCTATTCAACGCTATTTCAGATCCTGATCCGTTATTCAAAGCTCAAATAATCGATGCCAATATCGCCATCGGCTATGGCCTTGCCATCGGCGATGTAGATGGCGATAAAAAGCCAGACATACTACTGGCGGATAAAAAAGAATTCGTGTGGTACAGGAATGGCGACTGGAAGCGCTTTGTGATGATAGAAAACCTTACTGAGTCTGACAATGTGTGCCTTGCCGCCCGCGATATTAATGGCGATGGCATGGTGGAAGTAGCCGTGGGTGCTCAATGGAATCCTGGTGAAACAGGCGATGACATGGTATCGGGGAGTGTTCATTACCTTATTAGACCGGAGGATCCCACAAAAAAATGGACGGCCATAAAGCTCCACCACGAGCCGACTGTTCACCGGATGCACTGGGTCCAGACTGCTGACAATAATTATCAACTTGTCGTATTACCACTGCACGGCCGGGACAATTCAAATGGTGAAGGCGCAGGTGTGAAGGTTTTTGCCTATCAAATGCCAAATAATCCAACCGATCCCTGGAAATTATCGCTCATCGATCAAACGATGCACCTCACACACAATTTTGATGTGGTTGGCCCAAGAGCATCTGAGCAGATGTATATC
>JAGXIC010000265.1 GCA_024635875.1 Pricia sp. | reverse complement strand
CCTTTTTCCCGTTCCGTCTCTCTTTGGGATTTTGTTATTTCGCTGCCTCTTTTCTCTTCTACTACCGGTTTGGTTTTTGCTACTTCATTGTCCCGCTTTTCTTCTTGAAATACTTTTTTGGCCTCGACCTCTTCTTCAATTTTTCTATCTTTTTTCGCTTTTTCTTTAAGGCTTTTCTCTTTTTCAATTCTTTTTTGAATTTCGGTTTTCTGCCTTAGCCTTTTCGCCTTTCTAATTGCTTCTTTGGCTTCAGCCTCTTCCCTAAGTCTATTATTTTCTTCGACTCTTTTTTTTGTTTCAGCTTCTTTTTTATGTTTTCTCTCCCACTCGGCGTTAATATTGGCTTCTCTTTCTTCGAAAAAATCAATCGCAATTTGCTCTTCTTTCTTTGTATTCCGTATTTTCTTCCCTCCATTGATTACGGGTTCTTCTAGAGCCCTCTTTTTAGACGATGAAGTAAGTAAACCCCTAACATAATAAGCGACTTGCGTAAAAACCTGGTCCGTTGGGTTCCAATCGCCTATTGGCTTTTCATCTTTGTGAAAGACCAGTAGTTCCCTAAAATTAAAATTATAGTCGTCGAAGGTAAATTCAGCGTCCCATGGGCAATCATCGAGAAGTATGGGTATAACGATTGCCTTGCCCTCTTTATAGCGGTCTATGACCATTTTAAATTCATCTTGCTTGATAAATTCAGAATACATAAAAGTATTGCTCAGTAAAAGCAGGAATACATCTGCATGGTCTATTCGTGATATATTTCGCGGTTTCCATCGCTGCCCTTGATTAATGGCATCGTCACTCCAAATAGCTATGTTGAAGTCCTTTTCCAGAGGATGTAAGTGAGCTAAAAGATACTGCAGCACATCTTTATCTTGGCTGGCATAAATCGCAAAGATATTTTTCGTTAAACTCATTTTTTTAAAATAACTGTAA
Organism: Pricia sp.; assembly: GCA_024635875.1. GTDB lineage: Bacteria > Bacteroidota > Bacteroidia > Flavobacteriales > Flavobacteriaceae > Pricia. The sequence goes on along the minus strand of JAGXIC010000265.1, from coordinate 26,582 downwards.
GTAAAATCTTAGTACAAATTAAGGTTAAAAACTACCTGAAGTTTTCAATTTGAGAAATTCCCTCCTTCCTCTGAAAAATAGAGAATATTATTAGTATAAGTGGTACTATTAACGAATTATTTTTTGTTTTGGGCAGGTATCCAAATTGCAATATAAATACTCATTTTGTGAAGGTATTGATCGGTAAAAGTTTTTGCTTTTTTAGCGCAGCTATTTTCTAACCGTTATTGACCCTCCTCTTACTAGATACGGTACTCGTTACCAATTGGAAATAGATGGGTTAGTATGATGATTGTAAGTAAGCGTAATACTATTTGGTACCTCTTCTGAGCGACATTTTTATGATACCGTAAATTCTCAATTGTTGAATGAACATTTTGTGAAATATATCAATTTTGGCGAGTATCCCGAAATTATTTTCTAACCACAAACGCAAAAAACCCCAGGGCGCTATATTTACACCATTGGGGATTACCAATGCTGTCCCTCAACCATACCAGGGCAAAGCTAAGGGATACGTCGGAATCGTGGATAGGGGCGACACTGTTCGTGCTGAACCTTTCGATCCTCGCACCGAACTCGGGCTTTACTTTCTAAGCAAGCCTAACTAAATCTCAAATGATACGATTTCGGCTGTACAAAGGCACGGATTCCTTGGGAGGATAAAGTTGTACCCAAACCGGAGTTTTTCCTTCCGGACCAAGGCACATTTGGGCTTACCCTATCACAGCAATTCCAATATACTGTTCCGGTATCCATTTCCCTTAGTATCTGCAATGCCCTTTCTTCATTGGATGAAAAAACGGAGGCCGTTAGACCGTATTCCGTATCCTGCATCAGAGCGATTGCTTCTTGGTCCGAAGCTACCTTTTGAATACCGATAATGGGACCGAAAGATTCGTCGCGCATTACCTTCATGGCGTGGCTGCAATTGATAAGTACCGTGGGTTCGTAGAAATTTCCCTTCCCTTCTATAGCTTTTCCACCATTTTTCAAAAGGGCGCCATTTTTTAGCGCGTCCTTAACCTGACCATCAAGAACGTTGACTTGTTGTTTGCGCGTCATTGGCCCGATGAAGGTATCTGTCTTCAAGGGATTACCGATGGTATAGGATTTGACCTCAGCGGTAAAAGCAGCTACAAATTCATCGTAAATTTTTTCGGAGACATAGATGCGCTCTACCGCGCAGCAACTTTGCCCGTTATTGTAAAAAGCACCCTCTGCGGCATTGATGGCAGCTTGTTTTACATCCGTCACATCATCGGTCACATATAAGGGATCCTTACCGCCCAATTCCAATTGTAAAGGCACCAATTTATGGGCTATTGTGGTCGCAATGTGCCTGCCCGTCAGATAGGAGCCCGTAAACCAGTATCCATCAAAATTCTCCTCCAAAAGAGTCTGGCCTAATTTACCGTCGCCTACTACACATTGAAACACATTTTCGGGGATACCGGCCAAGTGCAGGTATTTCTCGAACTGTTTTCCGGTCAAGGCGGCGTACTCCGAAGGTTTGTACATCACAGCGTTGCCCGCCACCAAGGCATACAAAAAGACATTGTAACCTACGTTGTACGGGAAGTTCCACGCCGAGATATTGGCAATGACCCCGAGGGGTTCGTAACTAATCCGTTCGTGGGTCGCTCCGGTATCGACCAAGGTCTCATCGGCAAGCCATTTTTCGGCATTGGCTTTGAGATGGTCGATACGGTTCTGTGCGCCTATTATTTCGTTGTGGGACTGTTGTATAGGTTTGCCGGTCTCCGCAGTCAAAATAGCGGCCAGCTCATCGCTGTTTTGCCGGACCAATTCCCCAAATCTTTCTATGCACGCCAAACGTTTCCGGACCGAAATTTGGGCCCATGCCCGCTGCCCTTGGCGCAATGATTGTAGCTTGGCCCTAACCTCTTCTGTACGGTCCTCATCTAATTCTGCTATGATTTCGCCTGTGGCGGGATTTTTTATTTTCATTGATGTGCTGCTATTTTAAATGTTTTAAAAATACATCGAATACTGCATCTGCATCGATCAATTCTTCTTTAAGGGTATTTGAAAACTCGGGATGCCACTGTACCCCCATGATTTTCCCATCGGGTTCTTTTGTGTATCCGAAGGCTTCTATAAATCCGTCTTCGGAGGTGGCGTACACTTCCAAATGCTTTCCTAAATCTTTTACCGCCTGGTGATGGACCGTGTTCACATGGGGGTTATCCACGGCACTATAAATTCGACTTAAAACGGTGTCCTTTACAAAATTAATAGGATGTTTTATAGTATCGTACAAGGCTGCGGAACGGTGTTGGTCGGCATCGGTCTTTTGTGTTTCTATGTCTTGGTAGAGCGTACCTCCGAAATAGACGTTCATCACCTGAAAGCCCCGGCAAATCCCAAAAAGGGGTACGGAATTTTTAACGGCAAAGTCCACGATCTTTAATTCGTAGGCATCCCGATGGGCATCACCTTTCCATTTTCCGATCGGTGTTTCCCCATACGACTCAGGAGCCATATCACTTCCTCCCTGCAAAACGAATCCATCCATTTCGGAAAGGATATCTTTTAAAAAGTCGTCATCCACATCAGGTATAAGCACCGGAAGGATTCCCTTTCGGGTCACATAATTCGCCATATCGTTTTCCAAATAACTTAAGGATTTGGGGCCAAAAACAATTCTGTCGACGTCTGGATACATAAAGCAGGATGATATGCCTATTTTTTTCATTTAATTCAAAGGGTTTAGGGTTTTATACTTCGACAAGCTCAGTAATCGTAAGCTTAGGAGTTTGAAAAAAATACCCCATCATCGGTCTCTTCTCTATTTTTTTCCTTACTTCTTAGGTCTTTTACAAACTACAACGCCTCAGTATACAAGCTTTTAAAATCTTCCCTGATAACCGGTTTAGGATTGTTGGGGTGGCAAAAATCGGCTTCTGCCAAAACGGAGAGTTCGTCAATATGTTCCATTTTCACCCCTATTTCCGACAGTTTTACGGGCAGCCCCAGTTTTCCGTTCAGGTCAAAAAGATAGTCTACTACTTTATCGCCGGCACTGTTGCCCAAGCCAAGGGCCAGTGCCATCGAATCGAACCTGTTTTCAAAACCATCATAGTTGAATTTCATTCCATAGGGCAGGTTCACTGCATTGGCCAAACCATGGTGGGTATCTAACAGACTTGATAACGGGTGGGCCAAACTATGAACTACGCCCAATCCTTTTTGAAATGCAACGGCGCCCATTAACGATGCCAACAGCATTTTGGCCCTTGATTCTACATCGGGGTCTTTGGTGGCTTTTTCCAACGATTGTGCGATCAAGCGCATACCTTCCAGTGCGATACCATCGCACATGGGATGAAAATTTTTCGCGAGGTAGGCCTCTAGGTTATGGGTCAGGGCATCCATGCCCGTAGCGGCAGTGATAAAGGGAGGTAATTCCATGGTCAAATGCGGGTCCGCAAATACAATTCTTGCCATTAATTTGGGACTAAAGAGTATTCTTTTTCTTTTGGAAACGTCTTCGGAAATAATGGCGCTCCGGCCCACTTCACTCCCTGTACCGGCAGTGGTGGGCACGGTGATAAAGTGAGGGACATCTTCGGTAACGTATTTGTCCCCGCCAATAAGGTCGTCATAGTCAAAAAGGTCGTGGGTATGATTTACGCGTAAAACAATCGCCCGGGCAACATCTAAGGCAACGCCTCCACCAATTCCTATAATGGAATCGCGTTGGGTCTGATGGTACATATCCCCTCCCTTAATAACATCTGATTTTACGGGGTTTTTGTGCATATCCTGAAAAACCTCTGTATGCAGTCCTTGACGCTCCAGAGTTTTTTTGATATCCTTAAAAAAGGAAAGATCGGCCACATTGGGGTCCGTAACCAAAAGCGGTCTTTTAAGTCCGTTTTCCTTTAGGTAATCGCCGAGCTCATTGATTACTCCGGCCCCGAAACGAATCGGAGTCGGAAAATTAAAACTATAGGTCGTTTTCATTTCTATCATATACTTTCAAATAATTTCAAAATATCTTTTGATTTCCCAATCGGTTACCTGAGCGGAAAATTGCCGCCATTCCCATTCCCGAGTACAAGTAAAATGGTCTACGAACGTTTCCCCGAAGAGTTCCTTCGCCATCTCGGAGGTTTTCATCTTGGTAGCGGCCTCCAATAAATTGTTGGGCAACACACCATACTGTGTATCTGTATACCCATTGCCCTTTGTTGCGGGAATGTCAAGTTTCAAGTTATGCCGTATCCCATAGAGACCACTGGCCAAACAGGCGGCCATGGCCAAATAGGGATTCACGTCGGAACCCACTACCCGATGTTCGATACGTGTCGCCTTTTGGGATGGCGTTAAAACCCTTAGGGCACAGGTTCTATTGTCGTGGCCCCAAGTGAGGGTGGTGGGTGCCCACGCCCCTTCGACCAGACGTTTGTAACTATTGATGGTCGGCGCGAACATGGGTAATATTTCGGGCAAACAGTGCAGTTGTCCCGCAAGGAAACTTTGCATTGTACTACTCATATGGTCTTTTGAATCAGCATCGTAGAAAAGATTTTTTTTCTTTTCCAAATCCCAAAGACTTTGATGGATATGTCCGCCGTTTCCGGGTAATTTACTCGATTGCTTTGCCATAAAACTGGCCATAATACCATGCTTTTTTGCAATTTCCTTAACGGCGGTCTTAAAGAGTACGGCCCTGTCCGCCGATTCTAGAATGTCACCGTACTGTATGGCCGCCTCGGTTACCCCAGGCCCCGTTTCCGTATGCAAACCTTCCAAGGGAATCCCAAAACCTTCCATAAGTTCAAAAAGATCTTGAAAGTATCCATGGTTTTCCGACATTCTTAAAATGGAATATCCGAACATACCCGGGGTCAATGCCTGTGGCGTTTGAAAACTTTTGTTCTCCAAGGATACGGACGTTTCACTAAAATTGAACCATTCGAATTCTTGGGAAAACATAGGGGCATACCCCTCATTTTCGGCTTCGACTATTATTTTTTTCAGCAAGCTTCTTGGGCAGATGGATAGCTGTTTTGAACCCTTTCCGCTAAAATCGGCCAGAATAAAGGGGGCTCCATCTTCCCAGGGAATAGTTCTATAGGTATTTAAATCCAAGTGGGCATCAAAATCACCGTACCCCGTGTGCCATCCGACCATTTTAGTATTGTCATAAGAACCATCGCCCATATCCCAACCGAATACCACCGAGCAAAATCCGAATCCGCTATCCAATGCGCTAAGAAGTTTGTCGCGATGCACGTACTTTCCCCGGAGTACCCCGTCTATATCGGTAATAGCGACTTTTACCTTGTGGTGATCACTCTCTTGTAAACGGGCTATTATTTCTTTTTTGTCCATAAGGATTACATTTTTTTGCTAAGGAACAGGAAAAAATAGAGATATGATAGTGCTATAATACCTATAAATAGTAAGGCTAAGGTAGGATTGTAGATGGCCATCGAAACTAGTGCGATTGTGGCAATGACCAAGGCAATCATCGGAAACCAAGGATATAGCGGTACTCTAAAGGGGCGTTCCATATGGGGTTCCTTTTTACGCAGGGCGAAAAAAGCGATCATGGAAACAATATACAAACAGAGCGCCCCAAAACATGCAATTGTTATGATTTCACTGGTTTTACCAGTAAGCAAGGCAACGATTCCGACCAACATATTCACTATCAACGCATTGACGGGTGTCCTAAATTTTTTGTGCACTTTCCCCAAACCCTTTGGCGCATAACCTACCCTTCCAAATTCGAAGGTGCTTCTACCGCCTGCGAGTATAATTCCATGAAATGAGGCAACCAACCCCAAAAGGCCTATCCCCACCAACAACCGGTACATGATATGGCCACTATCGACCACGCGCGATAAGGCCAGTGGCAGCGGGGAATCCGACGCCAGGGTACTTCCTGCAGGATAGACCACAGCTTCCCATCCGGCCACACCTACCGCAGAAACAAATGTGAGAACGCACAAGACCACCAAGGTCAGAATGGCGGAACCAAAACCGATAAGCACGCTACGTTGGGGATTTATAGCCTCTTCGGCAACGTTGGCCACCCCTTCAATGGCCAAAAAGAACCAAATAGCAAAGGGGATTGCCGCAAAAATACCTGAGAATCCGTTGGGCAGGGGATTTGATTGCAGATTTTCAAATTGAAATTCAGGTAAGGTCACCCCTGCAAAAATGAACAATTCGATGACAGCGAAAATAGTGATCACCAGTTCAAAGGAAGCCGCGATCTTTACGCCCAAAATATTTATTGTGGTAAAAATGAGGTAAGCCGCTATGGCAAAAACCATCAGGTCAACGGATGGGTGCAATAGATTAAGATAGGCTCCAATAGCGGCCGCTATAGCCGGTGGGGCAAAAATAAATTCGATGTTCTGGGCGATTCCTGCAATAAACCCTAAATTTTTTCCTAGTCCCCTATTGGCATATTCAAAAGCTCCGCCCGCCTTGGGTATAGCACAGGCCATTTCTGTATAACTAAACGTGAAAGTCAGGTACATGATGATTATAAAAAAGGTCGCTATGGCCAAACCGTAGGTGCCTCCTTCGGCCAAGCCTAGATTCCATCCGAAATACATTCCTGAAATCACATACCCAACGCCCAAGCCCCATAGCATTATGGGGTTGAGTACTTTTTTTAACTGAACGTCGGCCATTTTATAACGTTAATTTGATGGGATTACCTATAAAAAATAATTATCCTTTTCAGAATTTCAAAAAGGCAACGGATACCTCGTTCGTTATCGGTTTAAACCTATGTTAAATTTTATGTAAAAAATAATTTTATCCTAAAAAAAATTGAACAAAAGTAAAATAATAGGGTTATCCTGACGTGGTTAGATTTTATCTTCTGTTATTTAAATGGGTATTCTCTTTTTTAGTATAAAATCGCTGTCGAAATAAAACTTGATAAAAAGGACTTAAAGATATTGAATCTCCTACAGGAAAATGCCAACATAAGTAACAAAGAAATCAGTACCGCCACCCATCTTACATTGACGCCGGGTTATGAGCGCATCAAAAAACTGAATACCATGGGCCTATTCAAAAAAAGGTGTTCTTATTGGATAGAAAAAAATTGGGCCTTAACAGTATGGTATTGGTTTCGGTACGCATAGATAAGCATTCTAGGGAAGGTGTGTTACCCTTTATGAAGGAAATTAAGAAAATACCGGAAGTTGTAGCATGCCTCATGTTACCGGGGCATGTGCTACGGCGAACCATGGAAGATCGATTTCCAACGGTAATCTGCCTAGAGCCGCCAAGGCCATTGAACCGGTTGCTGCAAACAAAAATCGCATTGACCATTGCAATAGAATTTGCTAACAGGGCAAAAATTTTAGATTAACGTACCTCAATGAATGGCTTCGAGTGACAAATTTTCAGTTGTTTGGCGCTAGATCATAAATAATTTTATCCGTCCTAAAAGGTCCCACTGGCAAACCGGATCGATCGAAAAGATTTCCGATAGCACCATTTCCGAACATATAGCGCACAAACAAGGGGTTTTTAACTTTTTTTGACTTCACGATGAGGGTATTTGTCTTTTTGTCGATTTTTCCGTCGGCAGGATAAAATCTCTCATCTTCACCAGCGATTTCTAGGGTCTCGATACGTTTTCCCTTAATGACCAGACCTTCCCCAACATTTTCTAAATTGATGCGAATGCTGCGGCCTTCGATATTTTGTTCCTTTAAAGTTGCGAATCGGTATTTGGGTGTGTCTTTGTTATAAGTTTCCGCCAATGCTCTATTGGCCAATCGATTGCCCACTTCTTTTTTATATCTAGGATGGATGTCGTCCACATCGTCCACCAAATCGGAGATGACCACCATTCCCGTATTTTCAAGGGATGCTGCCTTTTGCTGCTGCTCCCTAACGATAGCTGCACTAAAAGGGACGCCATATCCTTGATAAGGAGCAATTTGCACATAATAAAATGGAAAATTGCTCTGGAATTTGGTACGCCATCCCTGAATCATGTGGGTAAAAAGGTCCGAATAGGAGGTTGCATTTGGGGTGTTCGATTCCCCCTGATACCAGATAGTACCCGCAATTTTCATTTTTGTAATAGGATGAATCATGGCATTATAAGTAGTAGCGATATCACGGTCCCAACCTTCACTGTCGTTTAAATTCTTGACTTCGGCCTGTACCTTTTCCAAATCCTCGATTTGGTCCTTTGGAATCCATGTTTCTACGGGGGTTCCTCCCCAATTGGAGTTGATAAGTCCGATAGGAACAGTAAGTTCTTCGTTCAGTTTTCTGCCAAAAAAGTAACCTACCGAACTGAACTTGCGCATACTCTCCGGGTCGCATACCTCCCAATGCCCCGTGAGCTCATCTTGCGGATGATCCGACGTTGCTTTTTCAACGAAGAAAAAGCGGATCTGGTCATTTTGGCTGTCCGCCATGGCAGCTTCCGCATCGATTACGCCTCGGTTCACACTGTATGCCATATTCGATTGCCCAGAACAGATCCAAAGTTCACCGATCATGACATCCGCTATGGTTGCGGCTTCTTCTCCGGCTAAAACTTGAATGCTATACGGGCCACCTGCCTTAGGTGTTTCCAGTAAGGTTTCCCATTTCGCTTTATTGCTTGCCGTTGTTCGAAGGGTATCGTTGTTCCAATCTGTGACAATCTGTATTTTTGAACGCGGACTGGCCCATCCCCAAAACTTCACTTCCGAGTCTTGTTGCAGCAACATATGGTCGCCAAGAATATCGGGCAGCCGCAATGATGATTGTGCAAAAAACAGATTGGGAATGCATAGGAAGAAAAAGAGTAGTTTTTTCATTAGGATAGCATGGTTTATTTATTCTAGGTTCAAAGCGTCTAAAGGGTTACAAAAATCGGATAATCTCAATACCCAATTCTTCGGATAACTGTTGAAAAACGTTCATAACCGAATCCAATCTGTTCAGGTCATGGGGTTTCATCCGGGTTCTTTGGGTTCTGCAATTGGTCTCGATATCGAATCCTCTTTTTTGCAGGAAGAGTTTGGCGGTATACGGATAATTATGATGGATGATTGTATCCATCATGTTTAGGGCATCATTAAGTTTTTCGACATCCTTTTGCTTTCCAGAATCTTCTACACGGGCCAGAAGTCCGCTAAAAAGTTCAGGATATAGGTTGGCGCCGATCGGGGAAAGTCCCCAGGCCCCATATCTCAAAGATGCAATTCCGGTAGGCACGTGGGCGTTATAGACCCCCAAATCGGTATTTCGGGTTACATCGATTTTTGTTTGAATGTCGTCAAGGTCGCAGCTAGTATCCTTATGGTAGAGAAACCTGCCGGAACTGGCAAGCCACCCCAAGGTTTCCGGGTTCATCAGCCGTTTGTAGGGCACCGGACATTAGTAAAGCCCCAAGGGAATGCTTTCCGTCTTGGCCATCAATAGTTCCATCTTTGACTTAAAGGCATCGGCCTTGCAATGTTCGTTACAGGGCTGGTTCGTACTGATGACTGCCGCTTTTATCCCGGTATCATATATGTTTTTTATAAAGTTTGCCGACACCTCCATATCGCTGCTAAAGCATCCGGTAGCGATTACGGGAATTCGCCCATTGACCGTTTTGACCACGGTCTGGGTGATGCGCAAACGTTCTTCATCGGTCAGCTGGAACATTTCGCTCGACAGGCAATTGGCGAAAAGCCCGTCGGCGCCGGTTGCGATGTAAAATTCGGTCAAACGTGCCAACGCATCCAAATCAAGTTGGTTCGAATCGTCGAAAGGGGTGAGCATCACCGGCCATAGGCCTTTGGGTAACTTTTCCAATTAGCTGTTGTTTTTCAAATAGTAAAAATGACCGTCTTCGGCCCCAGTAATAGATCCGGCACTCCGTTCTTGTCCCAATGAACTAGGGTCGGCGATGTGGTATGCCCGGCAATCTTTTGCTTGGAAAGTTCACCTTTGAATCGTAGGCTTGCCTTTCCGTTTTGTGTTCCCGCATTTTCGAACAGCGCCGCATTTTTACCATTTACGATCAGGTCGAGGTCACCGTCTTGGTCCCAGTCCGCAAAACACAGTTTTCTTCTGCCACTGCTGCCGTATTTCCCCGAATTTAAGCGTAACGGACCGGAATTACTATCTTTTATCTTGTTTTTGTTGTCGAATTCCGAACCGCTCGTTCCATAAAATATGCGCTGTCCCGGTTTTAGCATTAAGCCGTCATCGCCCCGGAACCGTTCGAAAAAAGCCAAGTAACCCTCATGGTCTAACAGTACTAGGTCCATCAAACCATCTTTGTTCCAGTCGATGGTGTACGGGGTCGTACGCCACTGGGTAGCAAGTTCCGTTTTCTCCGGGCGCCACCAGTTCCATTCGGGTTTGGGAACCGCCTTGACGCCCCAGTCGACCTTGATTGGCTGGGCTGACTGCAATCTCGGACGCCCTTTTTTACCCAGGTTCTTGTGCCATTCGACCTTTCCCCATATCGAATTCACGATAATGTCCTTTAGGCCTTCACCGTCCCAATCGTTGACCGAAAGTATGGTGTAGCCCCACTTCTTTTCTGCTGGTCCCTGAATGGAACCTTTGTCACCGGCAAGATATCTTATTTATTTTCCATCGGCCTTCAAGCGTTTCGGTACGGCCCATTTCGGGGGATTACCGCCGTTCAAATTTTCGATAAAACCGATGTAGCCAGCCGTATTTCCGGTTACGATGTCTTCGTCGCCATCATCATCCCAGTCCACGCTAATCGGTGTTGCCAAAGCGCCGAACTTGACATATCCGGCCTTTTGTTGAAAATATTCGGGCGAATTGAAAACGGGCATATTATCGGCTACAATATTTTTTATCTTTGATGTTGAATGTCCATATATCTAAGGTAGTATTGATAATTACCATTTTTGATAAGGATGGTTTGGGGATAAATCTTAAGCGTGCTTTTTAATATGCTGTTGAAGATATAAATAATCCCCGTATCATGAGCTTTTAAGGCATATAAATACTATGAAACGCCGTATTCTATTATGCTTTTTGGTAGGGTTTGTCCTATCCTGCAACCAATCCAAGGAAACCACAAAACCCATTCGCGATTTACCTGCGGTTTCAGGGCTTTCTGGCAAGGCATTGGCCAATATTCATTGTGCTAGCTGCCATTCGTTCGTAAGGCCCGAAACATTATCGAAGACGATTTGGAAAAACGATGTGCTGCCCGCTATGGGCAATCGATTGGGCATCTTCAATGGCGACCATCAGCCCGATAGTATCTTTGGCTCTTTCCGAAACGCATCGATCGTTAAAAAGGAGAACGTCTTTCCCGAAAAACCGGTGTTGGCCAGGGAGGACTGGACCAAGATAGTTTCCTATTATGTGGACAACGCCCCTGATACTGTTCTTCCCCCGAAACGCAATACCACAATTAAAATAGGCTTGAGGCATTTCAAGTATACCGAGGCCACATATTCTAACGGGCCACCGCTGACCGCAATGATTAAAATCCTCCCTAATAAAAGAGGACTTGTATTCAGCGACAGCAAGCGTAACCGCAATAGGTTGACCTTTCTGACCCCAAATCTCGAAAAGGAGCTGGATTTGCCGTTTAGGAACACTCCTATCCACTATTATGAAAATGCCGACACCGTTTACTTGACCACCATTGGAAAAAATGTTTTCCCCAATGACCTGTCCGACGGGGCGCTTCAAAAATTCGAAAAGGATAAAATTCCACAAAATCCGGAGACCGGAAAAATGTTGATTCAGAATTTACAACGTCCGGTAAATATGGTGTTCAGTGACTTGACCAACGATGGGCTTGAAGATATCGTAGCCTGCGAATACGGCGACCTTACAGGTAAACTTATATGGTATGAAAATTTGGGTAACGGATCTTATTCCCCCCATATTTTGAAAAACAAGCCCGGTGCCATTAAAGTGGTTATCAAGGATCACAATGCGGACGGCCGAAACGATATTTTTGTGTTGATGGCACAAGGCGACGAGGGTCTTTTTTATTATGAAAACATGGGAAAGGGTATTTTTAAGGAAAAACGGCTTCTGACCTTCTCACCACTAAACGGAAGCCAATATTTCGAACTGGCCGATTTTAACGGGGACGGTTTTGATGACATTCTCTATGTCTGCGGAGATAATGCGGATAAAACTCCGATACTGAAAGCGTATCACGGGATATATATCTTTCTCAACGATGGGAAAATGAATTTCGAGCATTCCTATTTCTACCATCAGAACGGTGCCTACAAAGCCATCCCTAAAGATTTTGATAAGGACGGGGATCTGGACATAGCCGCTATCTCTTTTTTCCCCGATTACGCCGATTCGCCCGAAGAAAGTTTTGTATATCTTGAAAACAAGGGGAATTTAACCTTTGACGCCTCCTCGTTCGCGGAATCGACCAAAGGAAGATGGATTGTTATGGATGCCGGCGATATCGATGGCGACGGCGATATCGATTTGGCGCTGGGGTCGTTCGTACAATTTTTAGCGAAGGGTGATACTACCGGGCTAAGTAAAAAGTGGTTGACGGACAGTCCTTCAGTCATTGTACTTGAAAATACACTGCGGTGAAACAAGGTCTTCAATGGGTTAGTGTCAACTGTTTTTTTGAGCTTCCGTACTATGGCGCTTGGCCTCCCAACTGTGGTCGATATAATCCCAAGAAAAGTCCTGGCCTGTAACTTTGACCCTCACAAAACCTTCTTTAGTGTTGTGCCTTCTACCTTTCCAGCCATTGCCCGCTATCGAGCCTCCGGTAAGAAAGTGGAACCGATCGTTGACGTAACCAAATTCTTTCCAGTGGATATGGCCTTGTAACACCAATTTTAAATTGTGATGTTCGAGTATTTTGAACACCTCCAAAGCGTTGTTTACCGTGCGGTTACCATTACCTCCGTTCAATTGGGTGTAGGTACAGATCATAGGAATGTGAGTGGTGATTACGATAGGCGTCGACCTTTCTACATTCCTAAGGCCGTTTTTTAACCACATCAATTGTTCCTTATGGAAAATCCGGGCATACCTTTTGTCCTCCGTGACATCCAATGAATTCAAAGTGATAAAGTGCCATCCTTTGTGGTCGAACGAATAGTAGGTCTTTCCAAAATAGCGTTCCCACATCCCATATTTATAATCCGGATGGCTATCCGATTCGGGACTCTCTTCATAAATACCGAACAGGTCGTGGTTTCCAATACAGTTGTGTACGGGCATTTGAAACCCTGCGCTCATGTTGGTGTACAGGAAAAAAAAGAGACTCGCATTTGGTCTGATTTCCCCGCATTGCATCATATACAAGACCCCTCCTGTTAAAACAAAGTCGGGTTTCATTGTATTTACCATATCGATGGCCATTTGAAAACCGATAGGGGCATTCAGTTCCGGTTTGATGTGGATGTCGGTCAGAAAGGCAAATTCGAAGGATTTGGGATCTTGGTCCTTCTCCTCTCCATCCATTACTTTTTTACAGGATAAAGGAAGCAGTGGGATGGTCGCTGCCGTTAATCCTGATCTGATCAAAAGGTGTCTTCTGCTATTGTGCTTATTTTTTTCTTTTGTATCCATACTAGGCTTTTCAAAATGAAGGTACATCTTCTTAGTTTCTGTTTATCAGGAATGCTTATCAAAAATAGACTGATGAAAGCTAATATCTTTCAGTAATTCTACTCGATTTACATGGTTTCTTGATGCCTTTATTTTCAACTTGTAGTATTGAAAATCTAGGGTGCAGCAAATGAATTCTATACCAACCTTCAATTATTCTAACGTTTTAAGCGTGAAATTCAGTTAAAATTGAATATTGGGATAAAATAGCATGTAAACCCCATAATATACTGGAGGTAAAACAGGTTTTAATTCGGTTAATTTGCTACGGTCGTTTTACGAACTACCTCTAACTTCTACCACCATGAAAAGACCGAACCTTTACCTTCGTGCCGTTCTCGCTGCTTTTGTATGCCTATCCTGTTCAGATGACGATACAAAATCTGGGTCCGTTGCGGCAATGCCCGTTTATGATGATGTGCCCTACCTTCAGGATTATGCCATCAAATACGATTGGGAAGACGAAAACACTGCCTTTTCCAAAGCTTTTATGGATAGAAATGGCGTAATCCAGGTCGCATCGTCCGACGGTATTCTTCGTACGCACGACGGCCAGTTTTTATATCCCGGTCAGTTGGTCAAAGACAAAACCTACCGACCACTTACCGATAAGAACGTCAAGGGACTGACCCTTTTTCAAAACCAATTCGTTTACGTCGACGATACCGCGGTTTTCAGTAATGCGTGGGCAGGCTCGCTGTATCTAAAACACAATCTGCTAGGGGCATTTATGGTGACCGCAGGCGAGGGTTTCGATTTTATGATAAGCGATGGTGCCTCGCTTGAGTTTTTGTCAAAATCAAAGGTTTCTTGGAGCGGCGAATTGATGGATGATATTGTAATGGATATTCTTTATGATGAGGCCGGCAAAAAGTTTTGGGTCTTAGGCGAAAAATCGATAGCAAGCTTTGACACGGCCACGAACGAATTAAAGCCTGTGGTTCAAGGGGATGCCTTTGCCTCGTTTGCCTTGAACAAAAAGGAATTGGTCATCGGCACAAATTCGGGCTATTTGGTTGTGGATTTGTCTTCGGGAAAGCAAATCGGCGATAAACATATAAAGCTTCCTGCCACCGAAATTACCGATGTGGAAACGATCGATGGCCAATTGTGGTTCGGTTCGACCCGTGGCGCGTTCAAACTGCGGGAGGATGGCAAATTCGATTATTACTATGGCAAACGCTGGTTGCCCGGCAACAGGGTCGAACACATTTCAAAAGGCACCAATGGTTCTGTACTGATTTTGACAGATGCAGGGTTGGGCCAAATTGTATTTGAGGAAATGACGCTGTTCGACAAGGCACAATATTATGAAAAGCAGGTCCGCAATCGGCATATCCGCTACGGCTTCAATGCCACGTTGGTCGACATGGAAACTGGCAACGTTGACTCTGGTAGGCTTTCCGATTCCGATAACGATGGACTTTGGACCACCATGTACCTCGCCGGGGAAGTTTTTCGGTATTCTGTTACCGGATCTGAGGAGGCCCTGCAAAACTGTAAAGAATCCATGGATGCCATGGAGCGTTTGTTCAGCATCAATCCCGTTCCCGGTTTCCCTTCGCGGTCGTTCGATCGCAGCGGGTATATCGATGTGCTGCACGATCCCGAGCGGTGGCAAAATAGCTCGAATCCGGAATGGGACTGGAAGGCGACTACCAGCAGCGACGAGGCCATCGGCCATATTTTCGCTTACGGGGCCATGGCCGAATTGATGGATAACGAGCTGAAAGACCGCGCGATCATCCTTATTGATACCTTGATGAGCCATGTCGTCCGCAACGATATGTACATGGTCGATTATGATGGCAAACCCACCACCTGGGGCCGATGGAACCCTGAGTACGTCAACGCACGGCCAAAAATGGTCGGGGACCGCAAAATAAATGCCTCGAACATCATCGGTATGCTACAGACCGCATATCATTTTACAGGTAAGGAGAAATACAAGGAAAAAGCCTTTGACCTGATGGAAAACCACGGGTATCTCGAAAATTTGATGCGCCCCATGGATAAAATAGCAAAAGCACCTGATGATGCCGATGACTGGAGCAAGATGTTATCGGAATCTTGGAACCATTCCGATGACGAGATGTATTTTGTGGGGTATTGGGGATTGTACAAATACGCCTTTAACGACTCCCTAAAAGCAAAGTACAAAGAGGCCATTATCGACCACTGGGAAATCGAACGCCCTGAAAA
The DNA here is from genome assembly GCA_024635875.1 of Pricia sp. GTDB lineage: Bacteria > Bacteroidota > Bacteroidia > Flavobacteriales > Flavobacteriaceae > Pricia. The sequence continues at coordinate 10,781 of JAGXIC010000265.1, read as the reverse complement.
GGAAGGCCTTTGGAATATCATGACCGCACTCACCGATACCCCTGATTTCGATTTGGAAGAAGCCGCATGGTATCTTCGGGAACACCCCATGGACCTCATAACTTGGGATATTGAGAACAGCCACAGAAAGGACATCGAGTTGATGGCCCCGAATTTCAGGGAGCAGACCACCCGTGAAGTACTCCCCCCCGACGAAAGGCGAATACAGCGGCATAACGCCAACATGTTCCAATTGGATAAAGTAGGCAGCGACGGCACCGAAGAATATTCTGCCGGCGACATTTGGTTGCTGCCGTATTGGATGGGGCGGTATTTGGGAGTGATTAGTGGGCCAATCGATGATACCCGAAATACCATAGATGAAATTTAAAATTTGCAAGGGAAAAAGCTGAGATGGTTTTTTAGTATTAACTTTAAAAACAATACAATCACCTGTAAAGTTAATACACCATTGAAAATGAATCCTTTGAAATTTATTCTCGTTCCTTTATTTTTCGTGTTTTTATACAACGGCCATTGCCAAAATAATACAGCTTCGGTCAAAGTAACGGTCACTGACCAATTCACCGAAAATCCAACGGCGGTGCGTGTGAAAATCACCGATGCCAAAGGACATGTAGCAGGTCTCCCCGAAGAGGCGATTTCAATTATGTACGGAAGGGATGACCAACCGGAACGTTTCGGTTTTCCACCGGATAGTACATTTTATATCGACGGCCATTTGAATCTAGATCTGCATCCCGGAAAATACAATGTTTCACTTTCAAAGGGATTTGAATATGAGGATCAAACACTCACCATCAACTTAAAGCAAGGAGGGGGGAATGTTTTCAACTTTAAGATGAAAAGATGGATTAAGATGTCCGATTTGGGATGGTATTCGGCAGATGACCATATCCATATCCGAAGATCGCCAAGGGAAAATCCGTTAATCTTGAAATGGGTAGAGGCCGAAGGTCTGAATGTCGGGGTCTTACTTCAAATGGGAGATTTCTGGGCGACCTACTTTTCTCAGTATGCCTTTGGCGAGAAGGGTACATTTGAAGGGGAGGAAAGCTTGCTTTCAACGGGACAGGAGGATCCGAGAACTCACGAAATCGGTCATACAATCGCCTTGGTGGCGGATGATTTTGTGCGATATCAAAAGGAATATTACCACTACGATAAGATATTCGATAAAGTACATGATTTGAACGGAATAATGGGATATGCCCATCAAGGCATGTCGTTCAATGGTTCTCGGGGAATGACCTTAGATGTGCTAAGTGGAAAAGTAGATTTTCTCGAATTGCTTCAATTCTGTGTGGAAGGTGGGCCTTTGCTCACCCAAAATTACTACCACTTTCTCGATTTGGGCTATAAGCTTACCGCAACGGCCGGATCTGACTTTCCATGGTGTGGCAACGGACCCCAATTTGGTGTCGAGGGCCCGGAGTGGAACGCCCGAATTGGGAATGCCAGGTTTTATACTTGGATAGATGGAGCATTTGAATATGATTCGTGGAAGAAAAATTTAAAGGAAGGGCATACTTTTGTCTCGTCAGGCCCCATGCTGACTTTTAGTATCGATGGTCATCTCCCGGGTGATGAAATCGACCTGTCAGGTCCCGGCAAAGTTTCGATCAAAGCAAAAGCTTTTGGAAATAAAGGCCAAATACCCCTATCAAAGCTAGAGATAATAGGCCATGGAAAGGTGCTGAAACAAGTGCTACCCGATGGCGATGAACAAACCCTGGAAAACATGGAGCTGAACTTTAAACTTGATATAAAAAAAGGCATTTGGGTCGCTGCAAGGTGTTTTGCAGGGCCGACCCAAGTTGCCCACACAACTCCCATTTATATAAGCGTAGATAACAACGGTTTTCACAATCCGGAAACGCTACAAGGATATCTAACCTTAAATGAAAAGTATTTAGATGATTTAGAAAAGGAATTAGAGGAGCCTAATGATCGTGTAGATAAACGTGCCTGGTGGTATCGGGACGGCCTTCAAGAAAGAATCGAAGAAACACGGATAGTAATTAATTCATTGCGAAAAAAATAATTTATATAAGGCCCCACCAATAATCCTTATCGCGTTTAATATCGAAACTAAAAAAGCGCATCCACACCATTTTAAAATAATCGCTTACTTGAAATAAATGCCCATATTTTCAGCTAAATACTATGTGGTGATAGATGCTTCTTCAAGCGGACAAAATGGACGAAATGTCCATTTTGTCCAAATGGCGCAAACCAGTATTTTATTCATTCACTTGCTATTGTCCATAGCTGCTTTTTCTCAAGAATATAACGGCAGGATGGATACATCGATAACCGAAAAAGTATACCTACAACTCAGCTCATCGGCATATGCCACCGACCAGACGATTTGGTTCAAAGCGATACTCTTGGATGCGGAAAACCATTTCCCCAGTGAACTTAGCGGAGGGAAGCGCTCGTTCTGCCAATCGAGACAAAGAACCTGTTCAAGGCATTGAAATGACTATGGCAACCTTTGGCGAAAACATATCATATTATTCACATAAAGTCGATAGTATGGGAAGGTTTCACTTTTTGTTGGACGATAGCTACGGCCCACAGATGAGAATCTTACTGAACGCAAAAAAACCTGATGGCACGAAAAAGAAATCGAACTATAACCTGTCGTTAGACAGGTTTCGTGCCCCTGAAGTTGATTATAAACCAAAACCTTCGATACGACAACTTGACCCCGTGGATCTGGAGGTGTTGGCCTCCAAAGAAAGGCGCGACGAAACGGCTGCCGTATTCGACTCCCTATACGGAGTTACCCAATTGGAAGAGGTTGTGGTCGAGGACTATCGATTGAGACCTGAACGAAAAGAGGCCTATCAGGAGTATGGTGAGCCCGATGTCGTGATCAAGAGTGACGATATTCGGCAGAAAGAAAAAAAATGGTCGTACGGACTGTACAGCATCCTGCTATTCAATTATCCGGATCAAATACCAATCGAACGGTTCCCAGATGGCTTCATGCTGGCCCATATCAAGGCTGGGAATCCGAGTCGTGAAACTACTTTATTAATGGTAGACGGAAGATTGTTGACAAAGGGAGAATATGAGGCCATACCGCATATGCCACCAGGAATCGTGGAAGATATTGAGCTGGTAAAGTATGCTCGATTCTTTGGAAAACACTACCTGACCGTCTTTCCGGAAACACACCCCTTGGATGCACCAACTGTTGGACATATCATTTCTGTTTATACCAAAGGTCGGGTGGGAATTTACGCTACTGACAGACCGGCGCCGGGAACGCTCGATACCACCATAGACGTTTTCTCTCCGGTAAAGGAGTTCTATGCCCCAAGATATGACCGGCCGGTTCTTCCCGATAGTCAAAAAACTGATTTAAGATCTTTGGTACATTGGGCGCCCAGCTTGAGTACCGATGAAAATGGAAAGGCTTCATCAAGCTTTTACAACGGCGACATTACCGGGGATTACTTAATCATCGTAGAAGCGATTTCCGAGGATGGGCGTATAGGGCATGAGGAGAAAATATACTGTGTTGGCGATGAGAGTCCTTGAGCGCTGATTTTATGAAGAGGGCAATAGGCGTAAAGGTTTAACCTTTCTCCTATAGCATTTAAAATGAAAATGTCACTCAAAATCAGGCCAATATTCCACGATTTTTTCGCGTAAAAAATCAACACTGCGTTCAAGCTGTTCCATCCCGTCGACCCCGTCTTCGATGCTGATCCAGCCGTCGAAGCCGACTCGTTGCAACTCCTTGAAGATAGCATCGTAATCGTTAAGTCCTTTGCCTATCTCCCCATGGCGTAAGCGTTTGGCATAGCCAATGGCCCCGCCCTCTTCTTTCCTTAGGTCTTCAATGGTTCCTTCGATAAGGTAACGGTCGCTGGCGTGCATGGTCACTACACGGTCAGAAACGCGGTAGAGTAGTTCCAAGGGATCTTCGCCAGCCAAAAAGGTATTGCTCGGGTCGTAATTGACCCCGAAATTCGGATGGTCGATTCGATCGACCAAGCGACAAAAAACATCCATCTTTTGGGCGAATTCCGGATATTCCCAAAAATCGTCTTTATAATGGTTTTCCAATATTAAGGTGATACCCAATACTTCCGCCTTGGGCAGACAGGCCTCGATGCACTCTGCCGCCAGGGTTATGCCCTCGTCCATAGTGAGCTGGGGGCGTCTTTGCCCTGAAAGCACCCTGCAATACGAGCCGCCCAAGCTATGGGTCATGTCGATCCAATGCAATTGCTTTTCAATCTCTTTTTGGCGAAAGGCCTTTTCGGGATGGGTGAAATCAGGGGAGCAACAAAGCATGGGAATGACCTTACCCTGATTTTCTACCTGTTTTCGAAAGCCTGCCCATTTTGAACGGTCCGCCATTTCCAAAAAACCCGCGTACCATTCCAGCCCATCGACTTCCAATTTACTGGCCAGATCGATCCATTCGGTAAGTTTCATCGTACCCTCTTTACAGAGCGCTTGCATAAAGGCTTTGGGAAATACGGCTAGTTTTGGCATATTTTGTTGTTTACTCAATTCCATGTGATCCTTCCCATTTTTTGGGAAGATTCCGGCCGATAAGCGGAAATTGTTCCAGTTCGATTACCTGCGCACTTACCGGGCCACATTCATCGGAGAGCAGATAAACGGCGGCAGCGGCAATCTCTTCGGGTGAAAAAATACGTTGTGCGGGAGCAAAGATGTCCGGCAGGTCTTTGTACCAGTCCTCGCGCATGCCCTGTTTCTTTTTATCCACGACTTCCCGTTCGGTCAACACCCAACCCGGATTGATCTGGTTTACCCGTACGCCATTTTCCCGAAACAGTGTATCACCAAGGTTGCGGCTCATGGTCATCAGCGCTCCCTTAGACATACTATAGGCCAGCAAATCGGGTTCGCCGCACCAGGCATTGATGGAGCCGATGTTCAATACACAGCCCCGCGTTCCGGTCAATTGGGGCAGGGCGGTGCGGATCAGGGCCAAGGGGGCAATGGTATTGACCGCCAACACACGCTCTAGGAACGCGTTATCGGTGGTCGCTATGTTCGAAGACGAGACTATCGCGGCATTGTTTACCACGGCATTCAGCTTTCCGAATTTGTTAAGGGCGGCCTTTACCAATTCTTTTGGGGCATTCTTATCCGTAACATCTATGGTATGGTGCAGCGCGTTTTTGGAGCCTAGTTGTTTGATCAAGGTTTGACCTTTGGACTCGTCAAGACCGTTGACCAAAACTTTGGCGCCTTCCGCTACGCAACGAATGGCAATGGCACGGCCAATGCCCGTATACCCGCCGGTTATCAATATCGTTTTGTGCTTTAGACGCATATTTTTTGAGTTATGGGACTTGCCCATTTTGTGTTTGTAGTTTCGACGGATCGGTTGGGAATCATTTTCAATAATTGACACTTATTCTTATGGGTCTGAAATTTCGGGATGCTTGATTCCGAGACTCCAAAAGCTGTTCAATCAGGTTTAAGGACACTTTTGACTACTTTGCCCGAATGCATTTCCTCAAAGGCACCTAGCCAATCCGAGAAGCCCCAAACGCCTCCGATGATTGGTTTGACATCCAGTCGACCGGAGGCCAAAAGCGACAGTACTTTTTCCCAGATCGGCCAATTATGGCTGAAACTTCCCTGTAGGGTAATGTTTTTCTGTACCAGGGCATCCAAGGAAAAATTCAAGGGTTTCGGGCCCCAGCCCACCTTGGTAATATAGCCTTTCGGGCGGACGAGTTGCAGCGCGTTTTGCAAAGCGGCACTGGCACCGGTAGCGTCTACGATACAGTCCGCCCCGAGTCCGTCTTTTTCCCTGGCCCATTCCGAGGCATCGCCAACGATAGGGTTACAACCATATTGGCCCGCGATCTCGAGCCTTGCCCGATCGGCCTCCAGCCCTACAATGGCGACCTCGGCCCCACACAAGCGAGCTATGGCCGCGCATAAAATACCGATCGTTCCCGGGCCGAGTACGATGACCCGATCCCCGGGGGTAATGTTGGAATTTCTGACCACGGCATTATAGGCTACGGAACAGGGTTCGGTCAAACAGGCCTGTTCGAAGGGCAGGCTATCTGGCACTCGATGAAGGCAGCGGGCAGGCACCCGTACAAAACGGGTCATGGCACCGTCGACCCCGTAACCGAATCCTTTTCGGGAAGCGTCCAAATTATAGAGCCCTTGTCTTGAAAGCGGACTGTTGGGGTCGATGACCGCCGCGGTTTCACTGACGACCCGGTCGCCTTCCTTCCATCCGTTCACCCGTTCACCTAATTCTACGATATGGCCCCCGAATTCATGACCTAGCACGACGGGATAGTTCACGGGCCAGCTATGATCGGCGGTCCATTGGTGCAGGTCACTTCCGCAGACCCCTACATTGGCGACTTCCAAGAGTACGTCTTCCTCCCCTATGGAAGGTCTGGCGATTTCCCTAAGCTCGACACTTCCGGATTTGGGAGCAAAGTTCACAACTGCTACAGATTTCATAGTGTATTTTTCAAATTTCAAATTGACCACTTTCAAAAATTAGTAAGAATTAGTGTCAAGTGTAGACAGGAAGTACACTCCTTTTCACTAATTTTTTTCTCATAACTCATAACTCATAACTCATAACTCATAACTCATAACTATTTCGAAACCTCCCCATACGCATGAATCTTGTCACAGATTAGGCGTAGAGAAGCCTCCAAATCACCATCTGCGGTCTTGAACGCATCTGCATCTATGGTTAGTGGAGCGCCCAAAACCACCATCGGCGCCCCATATTCCGGACAGCGGATGGCCTGTTCCAAAGTCAATCCGCCTACCGCCTGTACGGGGATGTTCACCGCTTGTACAATCTCCCGCAGCTCATCCAGAGGGCTTGGCATTCGTTTTCCCTGTGCGGCAATCCCACGGCGTTCGTCGTATCCGATATGGTGGATTACGTAATCACAGCCAAGGCTCTCGAGCCATTTGGCGCCTTCGACACGATCTTCACAACCTAGGTTGTCGCCCATGACCTTTATTCCGTAATCTTTTCCCGCCTGTACCACCACCTTTATGGTCTCTTCGTGGGCCCGTGCCATGACGACCACGTGGGTCGCCCCCGCCTTGGCCATCATTTCCGCCTCCAGATAGCCTCCGTCCATGGTCTTTAAGTCGGCGACTATGGGCACATTGGGGAAGGCCTCCCGTAATTTTCGAACACCGTGCAGTCCTTCTGCTAAAATTAACGGCGTTCCGGCCTCGAGCCAGTCCACACCCGCGCGCATGGCTAGGGCGGCCGTTTCCAAGGCCTCATCGATGTTGGTCAAGTCGAGCGAAATCTGTACAATGGGTTTCATAGGCGTATTCTTGACGTATAAAAATAGTGTTTTTTGATTTATGGAGTTTTAGGGGGTTGCCGCAAAAGCCACATATCGGTGACCCGTGATTGTTCCCGCCAGTTCAAATGGTCTTCATCGGGTTTGTCGAAGGTGATTGTTAGTTTTCCGTCCGCTATCAAATCTTTGGGCAAGGGAAATTCCTTGAATTGTTCGTATCCTTTTTCATATTTCGTCGGTTTTAGTCGCTGTCCGTTCGCCCGCAATAGGGCTTCGCCATATCCCGAAACCCTGATCAAATAATCTGCATCGGGGTCAAGTTCATCATATTCCAAGGTCGGTGTAAACTGAAACAGTTGCGTAGACAGCCTCTTTCTGCTTAGACCATCGTTTTCCCATAAATAATCGATAGCATCGTCGGTTTTGGAGGTTACGTGTTCGGCGTCGGCACTTGAAATATTGTCATAGAAACTGCCTTGCCCAGGGGATGCATAGGTTCTTATAAATTCGAACCGGGCCAATTTTTCCTTCTCTGTTTTGAATTCCCTGATTTTTTTGAATTCATCTTCCAGCCACCATCTGTTGTTCAATGGATAATCGATAAAATCTAAAATAGCACCTCTTTCCGGACTTTTCGCGCCATATTTTGGTACGCTGGTCTGGGCTCCTATCGAATGGAATAATTTTTCGGCATACTGAAAAACCTTTGTTTTGAGGGATTGTGCCACAAGTTGCCGGTCAGTTTGGAGCAGGCGTGTTAGGGCCTGGTCCATGGCTTTGTCCGCTCCTATGCTATCCGCATCAGCAAGAATTCGGTAGGCCTCCTGTTCCAGATTTACCTCGTAGGCAAGACGGGTTTTTATGTAGGCATCGTAATACGCACGCATGACCAGTTGTTGCCACCTCCAGTTATCCTGAAGTTGGGGATTTTCCGCTTCCAAATTTTTCCAGAGCGTTAGGGTCTGTTCGATGGTCTCGTTATCCGATATCGGTCCCACCCAATTTTGTTCCAAATCGAATATGCCGTCCGCTGAAGCCTTCGCGACTTCCGGACCGAAAAAAAAGCGGCAGTATTCCGTCACAATATCCCTAACATTCTTATTCGGATTCCATCCCAATTGACTCCATACCACCTTGTTGACATCATCGTGGGAACCATCGGAATAGGTAATAAAACCATCGGTATAATCAACGTCGCGCCGAAAGAGCTCGGCGTACCGAACGGGCTGTGGGTTACAGGGTTCGCGCCCCAAGGTCAGCGCAAAGGCTTGGTCCCAATTTTCTACGGGATAATGGCAGCGTACGGTATGGGTGATATCGGGATAAAAACGGTACTTGTATTTCTTGGGAAGGCGGTCTCGTTCATATTCTAAAGGAGGACTGCTAGGCCCATTGACCAATCCCTCGAGCCAATCCGGGCTGTTTGCTTCCAAATACTTAAAAAAGTAATCGATTTTTTCCCTGTTAAAACCCTGCAAGGAGACCCAAATACCGGCATCCGGATGGTACTTTTTGAGTAGAACCGAAAGGCCTTTTAAATATGGAATCAATTCGGAGGGATGATTATCTCCGGGATCGCCGCCCGGCACGAAAACCCCATCCAATCTGGGGCAGCGGGCGTAAAAGGCTTCTTGCTTGCGTAGGCCTTCCTCCTTGGCGTTTTTTCCAGTCAAATCTTTGGGGGCGGGTGTCCATGCCCAGTAATCGACATCGTATTTATCGCATATTTTACTCAGTTCGACCTCCATTTTCTGCGGGTCAATCTTAAAATGGACGCTTGAGCCGGGGTCTTGAAAGGGAATGTTCTCAAAACTATTGGCGCCGAACAACACTTGTTCCCGAAAATGTTGGTCGAACCGGTCGACCGTCCAGGCATCCCATGAATTGGCGGTGTTGCGATAGCCGAATTGGTGGCCGCGAAGTGTAAATTCGGGCGATTCGGACACGTCCGTTTCTTCTTCCATCAATAACTTGCCTCGTCGCATGTTCGCAATGCGCAACCACTTGCCGATTCCGTTCAAAATTCCTCTTTTGTCCGCCCCGATAATCCAAAGAACATCCTTTCCGTTTTTATTTGCATTTACAATACGGTAGCCTTCTTTTTTTTGTTCGGGATGGGTATCGTTTCTAGCAGGTACGGAACTCCCATATAGTTCGCTGTCCCCGCTTAGGGCAATGGCAATAACGGTTTCAGCATCCCAAACATCGTTTCGAGCGAACTTTAGGCCCGTTCGTTTTCCGATTTCTTCCGACAAGATTGTCTCCGCGGTATGTTGGAACGTTTCTTCCAGTGCTGGGGAAATTAAAAGGGTTGCTTGGGATAAGTTCAAACCAATACCTTCCTTCTCGTTACAGGATAGGATTGAAATCATTAATAACAACAACAAAGTCTTTACGTTCATAGGATGTACTGCCTTAAACAAAACTACCCAGGTTTCCCCGGGTAATTTCTAGCTAACTCAACTAACAATACTAGTTGAAAGAATAACCCCCCGATTATCTAACTATTAGATTTTTTAATCCCATAATTATCATCACACTATCTTTTCGATTTTTTGGAATTTGGTGCTTGGAATTTTATCACCAAGGTTTTGTAACCCCCTGCAGGATCCAAGGTTTTGACCAAGGCGTGTCGCTTTCCACATATCCGGGCACATCATCGGTGTATTCCGTCGTTTCAAGGCTCTGCAAAGCGGCATTATAATTGTCACGGTTAAAATTGCGATCGTTGTCGGGGTACACAAATCGGACGGGAATAACCTCGGATCTGGCAAAAGGACCGGTTCTCAGATCGGGCAGCCCCGTTCTTCGCCAATCGAGATAGGCTTCCGATGCCGATGAGAAATTAGCGATCCATTTCTGCTCCATGATTTGTTCCAAAGTACCATTGTAGGGTACTCCTTCGCTACTTAAATAATCCGCTGCAAGATCGCCGATTCCCCAAGTATCGAACGAAGCCTGAATACCATTGATGTAATTCTCTTCCGCATTGGTGCCCCATCCTTTTAATGCGGCCTCGGCCTTTAAAAAGGAGACCTCAGCATAAGACAGAATACGTGCCTTTAAGTTCGGGCCCGCTACCTCGTTGAACTGGGCGTTCATTTCGGAAACATGTACGTTGTCGCCGCCTTGCGTGGGCTGCGGATTGAGGTTATAGGTATATGGCTCGGTACCTTGATTTGATACGGGAATACCTACATATACCGAACTGGTATCTATCATCGTCAGACCGTTAAGCCGGTCTTGGTACCAGGTTTCGGGGTCGTAGACCGTAAAATTATCGGCCAAACTATCCGAGTTGATATAGCGTACCCCTTCAACCAAGACATCGCCTCCTCCTCCAGGAACTTCTGACGGAGCGACCACTTTAATGGGAATGGCTACGGGAGCGAACCAAATAGTTCTCCTAGGGTCGTTCAGACCGTCCAGTACGTTGACCAAGGTCTGGCAGGGCTTTACTCGGGTAAAATT
>JAGXIC010000264.1 GCA_024635875.1 Pricia sp. | reverse complement strand
CCCGAAATGAACCGCCGTCAACAAGGGCTGTTCAGGGACATCTCGCTTTCCGACCTTGTCGGAACGAGGCATAATCCTACTATAATTCGGATTACGCGGCAAGAGCGTAATTAGATTCGCCAATTAAAAGTGTGAAGTATGATATTTACGAGCTGTACCCCAGCGCTCGGCATGCTTACATTGCCATTGGTCTCGCTGTCAAAACCAGTCGGCCCCGTAAAAGGACTGCAAAGTTAATCAATTTCCCCCGTTCCACATAAATTTATCGATTAGAGAACTTGTCCAGACCCGCATTTCAAGCTACTTTTAACAAAAAAACCTTCCTTTATATGAAATTTGGTATCATACGCGAACGCAAATCCCCGCCCGATCGACGGGTAGTGCTCTCACCAACGGCTTGTCGCACGATAATGGACAAGTATAGTAAGGCTGAAATTGTTGTAGAGCCATCTCCTATCCGTACCTACACCCAAGAAGAATATAGGGCGATGGGAATTGCTGTAGACCCCAAGATGGAAGAATGCGACGTTCTTTTGGGCGTCAAAGAAGTACCTATAGATGCGCTCATCCCAAATAAAAAATATTTTTTCTTTTCCCATACCATTAAAAAACAGCCCTATAACCGTGAGCTGCTCCGGGCGATTTTGGATAAAAATATAGAGCTGTACGACCACGAGGTCATTACTAACACCAAAGAACTGCGCTTAGTTGCTTTCGGAAGATATGCCGGCATCGTAGGTGCCTATAACGGATTTCGGGCCTACGGACTCAAATATGACCTGTTCAAATTACCGAAAGCTGAAAAGCTTCCCAACCAAACGGCGCTGATCGATGCCCTAAAGAGAATACCCTTACCCAATATTAAAGTACTGTTGACCGGAAGGGGCAGGGTTGGCAACGGCTCTCGGGAAATGCTCGACGGCATGAGCATGCGGCGCGTCAATGTCACAGAATACCTGTCACAGAATTTCGATGAACCCGTCTACTGCCAGATAGATGCGGGAGAGTATAATAAACGAAAAGACGGTGCGCGTGGCAACAAGGTGGATTTTTTCGAAAATCCTGGGGAATATAAGTCCGATTTCCTACGCTTCGCCGAAGTAACGGATTTTTACATTGCGGGCCATTTCCACGGGCAGGGCGCGCCTTATCTGTTTACCCGGGAAGAGGCCAAGCAGCGGGACTTCAAGATAAAGGTCGTTGCCGACGTAAGCTGCGATATCGACGGGCCTGTCGCCAGTACGATTCGCCCCTCTACAATTGCCGACCCTATCTACGGATACGACCCAAAAAAGGAAAAGGAAACTAATTTCAAGAACAAATCCGCTATCGCCGTAATGGCGGTTGACAATTTGCCTTGTGAGCTGCCGAGGGATGCCAGCGAGGGTTTTGGTGAGGCTTTCCTGAAAAACGTCATTCCCGCCTTTTTCAATGGGGATAAGGATGGTGTGTTACACCGCGCCCGCATGACGCAAAACGGAAAGTTGACTGAGCGCTATTCGTATTTACAGAATTATGTGGATGGGAAGGAGTAGACCGTCTAATTTACCGGAACCTCCCATTCAACCACCGGCTGTACCTTGGGTGCAGTAAAACAACCCAACGCCTTCAATTTAACCGTAATGGAAGACTTTTTCTCCAAGGTCTTGATTTGCAAAGTTTCGGTCGCTCCAGCGGGAATTTCGAATACTGGTGATTTGCTATAGAACGTATACTCCATCTGGTTTTCGAAAAGCAGGTCACTGCTTGAAATATTCGTAAGCTCTACTTTTAAGACCTGCGTATCCTCAATATATTCCGCAGTAACTATTTCGATACTGGCTTTTAGCAAGGGTTTTAAGAATTCTTCCTTGCCAACAAGCAGGTCATTATAGACCGCTACCGTTCTTCCCGCAAAGAGCGCTTCACGAAGGCTTTCGCTACTTTTTTCTTTGGCAAAGACCAGGGTAATGGGGCGGTGGTTGCCTTTTTCCGTATAGTCCCAGTCGATGAGGCCGTGAATGTCGCTGGTACCCATTATCGTTAGGTTTTGTTCCAACGCCAGTGTGAGTGCCTCCGCAGAATAGTCCACAGTGTTGATGACCTCGATACCGTGCAGTTCCCCATTTTTTATACGGGCCTTTTGGAAGTCGCTTAAAATCGGTGTCCCTTTCGGACTTTGCCGGTGCCAGGCAGTATGATTCCAGAAAACGAAGGCATTCTGTTTTTTGGCGGCAGCAAAGGCGTCTTCGGGTTTGTCCTGCAACAAAGGGTTCGCATCGGTGATGAATATGGCATTGCTATGGCCCACGGGCTCGGAACGGGTGATTTCCGAGCCGTGTACTATCAATAAATCATGCGCTGCCGCCTCTTCCATCGCCTTGACCAGTTCAAAGGAACGGTTACGGTCGGGGTGGGGTATATCTTCTTTATGCGGCTGGTACTCCAAATGCTCGGTAAGGGAGATGGCATCCAGGTTTTCACGAAGGGCCTCCTGTACCCTGATTGTGGGCCATACATTTCCATCCGAAAAAACGCTGTGTTGGTGAAGGTCGGTCTTTAGCGTTTTGTATCCCTCGATATCGGGATAGTCGAGAGGCTGGGCTCCGGTATGGGAATGGTTTTGGGCTTGAACGGCAAGTATCCCGAAAAAGAAAATTAATAAGGACGGAAAGGTTTTCATGAAAATTGGTTTTACCCAAATATACTGGAATTTATCCTCCAAAAATAAAACACAAGGGCAAATTCAGGTTATGAAAATGTAAACTCCGTTCCTTAATAGGATAAAAAATAAACATAGAGCCCCGCAACCGGATAATTCAGCGATACGAGCAGTATGGCCAACGCATGCTGCCCAATTTGCATCGGATGTGCAGTACAACGAAAAAAGAGAGCCCAAATAAGTAAACTAATGTATTACTTTTAGGAAGTGAACCCAGCGGAAAATTATATCCTTAACCAAAAAGAGCCTTACCGGAGTATACTTTTGCATCTGCAATCGGTCATCGAGCGAACCATACCCACTGTTGACCTGAAATACAAATACAAAATTCCGTTTTACTATATTGAAGGAAGTCCATATTGCTATTTGAACCAAAGCAAAAACTATGTCGATATCGGATTTTGGAACGCCGCCCATTTGACCGTTAACCTCGAACACTTTACCACGGCCGGACGTAAAATGATGCGCTCTTTACGCTACGAAAATCTGGAGGAAATTGACGATGCTATTCTAGGGGAAGTGCTACAAGATGCATACCGTGTGAGGGACAAAAAGTTTTGGAAGTAAGTGACTGGATTCTGTCTAAAACGGTTAAAATATTTTGTTTAACCTTGGTGTTTATATAGTTATTATTCAGAATATTGAGATTTTTATTTAAATGGATTGTTTACATTTTTGAATTTTTCAAAGCGGACAAGAATTTCTTATCCCAAACCCCAAACCCCAAACACCGACCATCATTCGATCAACCCCTTATCCTTATAAATATCAATGTATTGCTCGCTCAGGACATCCGAATCTTTATACTTTTCTCGAAGGGCAATCAGCTTTTCCTTCAGTTGGGCTACAGTATCGGCATAGGCGGGGTTCTGGTAAACATTGTTCATTTCGGTCGGATCTTTTTTGCGGTCGTAGAGTTCCCACTCGTTCACATCGAAGTAGAAGTGCATGAGCTTAAAATCTTTGGTTGCGATGCCATAATGCCTTTTTACGGCGTGTTCGGCGGGGTATTCGTAGTAGTGGTAGTAAACGGCGTCCCTATCCCATTTTTCCGTTTGGCCTTTGAGCAGGGGCATCAGGCTTTCCCCTTGCATGTCATCAGGGGCACTGACACTGGCGGCTTCCAAAAACGTCTGGGCGAAATCGAGGTTCTGGACCATTTCGCTCTCGGTAGTCTTCGGTGTTATCACATTTGGCCATCGAATTAGCAGTGGGGTCTTGAACGATTCGTCGTACATAAAACGTTTGTCGAACCACCCGTGCTCGCCGAGATAGAAGCCTTGGTCAGATGTGTAGATGACCAGTGTGTTTTCGGTCAATCCCTCTTCATCGAGATAGTTCAAAACCCTTCCGACATTCTCGTCCACAGCGGCGATAGTTCCGAGGTAGTCCTGCATGTAGCGCTGATACTTCCAGACCGTTAGCGACGAATCGTTCATGCGCCCGTAGTTCTCCATAAAATTTGCGGCGATGGGGCGGTAAATGGAATCCCATTTTGCTTTTTGGGCAGGATTCAGTTGATTCACCCCGCCTGCGCCCAAACGTTCTTTGATATCCATCGTTTTTAGCACATCTTCCGGGATTTTAAGATCGTATTGAAAGAGCATATCCTCCAAAATACCCATTTCGGCAGTTTTGGCCGCTGTACCTCGGGTCTTATAATCGTCGAACAAGGTTTCGGGAAGGGGATAGGTCTGTTGGGTAAAATTCTTGTAATGTCTTTCGGCGGGCATCCAAGTGCGGTGAGGGGCCTTGTGCAAATACATTAATAAGAAAGGTTTGGTGGTGTCCCTCCGTTTTTTCATCCAGTCTAGGGTAAGGTCCGTCGTGATATCGGTTACATAGCCCTGAATAGTCGTATCGCCTTTTTGGGTGATAAATTTAGGATTATAATAATCGCCCTGCCCCGGAAGAATTTTGAACTCATCGAATCCCTTGGGATTATTGCCAAAATGCAGCTTGCCGAACATGGCCGTTTGATAGCCCGCTTTTTGGAGTAGCTGCGGAAACGTAACATTAGTGGTGTCGAAGGGGGTCATGTTATCGATTTTTCCATTGATATGGCTGTGTTTTCCGGTTAAGATGACCGCCCGGGACGGCGCACAGATGGAATTGGTCACACTGGCATTGGTGAATAGCATCCCTTCATTGGCAATTCGGTCAATATTGGGGGTTTGGATCAGTTTATCGCTATAAGCGCTGATGGCTTGATACCCATGGTCGTCGCTCATGATAAAGACGATGTTCGGGCGTTTTTGTTTTTTTTCTTTGGATGTTTTATCCGAACAGGAAGAAATACAAAGTAGAGGAATAAGGGATAGGATAAGAAAATTGGATTTTAGCATCGGATAGTTTTAAGAAACATTTAAAATACTAAAAAGTTTAGAAGTTTAGAAGTTTAGAAGTTTAGAGGTTTATGGGTTTATAAAGGAGAAGCGCAGTTCAAGATGCTAATTGGAACCACTAAGCCACCAGTAATTCAAGGTTCGATTGCTGTTGCGCAGCGGTTCAAAGTTTAAAGTTGTTGTTTTTTACTTTAAACCTCGCACCTGTAGGCTTAAACCTAAAATCTGCTACCTAAGCGTTCAAATCAGCTCGTTAACGGCATGTCGCAGCGCTGTCAGATTCGTCAACAGTTTTTCCAAATGGTCTAAATGCAGCATATTGGCCCCATCGCTCATGGCGTTGGCGGGGTCGAAATGGGTTTCCATAAAGATACCGTCCACTCCGGCTGCGATACCTGCCCTTGCCATAGTATTGATAAGTTCGGGACGGCCACCCGTTACTCCCGAAGATTGGTTGGGCTGCTGTAGCGAATGGGTGACATCCAAGACCACCGGGGCATAGTGTTTCATCGTGGGGATGCCCCTGAAATCCACAATCATATCCTGATAGCCGAACATGGTGCCGCGGTCGGTGATGCACACTTGTGGGTTGCCGGAATCGGTGACTTTGGTCACGGCATGCTTCATGCTTTCGGGACT
>JAGXIC010000263.1 GCA_024635875.1 Pricia sp. | reverse complement strand
GCTATGGTGATCTTAGAAGGCTTGCGATAAAACAAAATGATAGCGAAAGAAAGAGGGCCAAAATCGAACCTCAGGAGAAGTTGATAATCGATCGCCTGACCGTAACGGGAAGCGCCGAATATCCAAGGGGCTACGTAAAGGGAAAATTACGTTTGGGGAAGAATGAAGAGACTACATTTTCCCGACTACACCAAGGGGTAGGTAATCTGGCCGCGACCAGAAACTTTCAGACCATACACTACAAACTGCAAGACGATGGGGCGGGGGAAGAACTGATTTTAGATCTCTCTGAAAACCCCGTCAACACCTTCGTCCGTCTGGGCGCCCACTACGACGACCTTTACAAAACGGCGGCTATTCTCAATATAACCAGAAAGCGCTTGCTGACGCGCGACGATGTAGCCTCTTTCGACTTTATTATGGGCGACAATGTCCGCTATAATTTTCAATATTATATAGATAAGGGTTCCTACTGGAGCTTCGGCCTGAACTCCAGGTTCAACGATTTTGGGAAGGAAATCAATTTTGATTTGATCCGTGGTAATTTTGAAGTGCCACCGAGCATCAATGTCAATACGATTAATCTAGATGTTTCTGACCTTACCAATGAAATATATGTTGAGACCGTATTACGGGAAGAATTTGCGTTTAGAACCGGTATTGAGCACAAATTGCTAAAGTATAGCACAAGAACCTTGGCACAACGCAATGATGGAGGGGCTCCGATCGGGCAACCAACCCCCGATGGTAAGACATTATTCGAAAATAGCAACTTTTATAGCGCTTTCGGTAAGTTGACCCTCGACACGTACGATGATGCCTATTTTCCCTCGAGGGGACTTCTTTTCGCCGGAGACTTCCATTTTTATGTATTTTCTTCCGATTTTAACGATAACTTTAAGGAATTCTCAATTGCTAAGGCGCGTATGGGCGGCGCTATTCCCCTATTCAAAAATCTTTCCCTTACTATAGAAACCGAAGGCGGTTTTAAACTGGGCACCTCCGATGTCACCTCGTTCGATTTTCTACTCGGCGGATTCGGTGCGGACCTGATCAACAACTTCGTTCCTTTTTTTGGATATGATTTTCTTAGCCTGCCGGGCAATAGCTTTGTAAAGGCCTACGGAAGGCTCGATTATGAATTCGTACCCAAGAACCATTTCATGTTCACGGCCAATTTCGCTAACGTCGATGACGATCTATTCAGAACGGGTGATTGGTTTACCCTTCCCAGTTATTCGGGCTATGGTGTTGGCTACGGATGGGAATCTTTTTTAGGGCCGCTGCAATTGCATTATGCATGGTCTCCCGAAGGCAAGAACAGCAATTTCTTTTTCAGTTTGGGCTATTGGTTTTAGCGGGATGGTTTAAAGATTAAATTTAATCGTTACCTTATCCGTCCATTATCGCGGAACCCGTTTATATGGGTTCTCCAAACCAATCAGTATCATATGAAAGGCAAATCCTCTTTTTATTCTAAACCCATCGTTTGTTTCATCGTTCTCGCCTTAGGTGCAAGCCTCTTGCTCCAGGCCCAGACCCAAGAATTTCTGTATGGCGATATGCTGCCCGATGCCCCAGAGCTTTCGGAACGAGGCCCCTATACCGTTGGGGTTCGAACCCTAGATCTGGTCAATCCCGATCAAGTCGACATCTTGAACTCCAAGGGAGGTAAAGATACGATGTATGACCGCCCTTTGACCGTTGAGATGTGGTATCCCGCGGAATTTTCTTCGGGAATGGAAGCTTCTGTAACCTATGAAGAGGTAATGGGTACCCGTGGTGATTCGTTGCGCCCTTTGATTCCTTTTACGTTCAAGGGAAGGGCCGTTCGCGATGCCGCCCCGAAAGCTTCGGAAGAAATTTTTCCTTTGATTGTAGTTTCGCATGGATACGTAGGATCCAGATATCTGATGACCTATTTGACCGAAAACTTGGCCTCTAAGGGATACGTCGTAGTTGCCATAGACCACACCGATTCCACTTTTAAGGATGCTAACGCCTTTCAGAGCACCTTGCTTAATCGGGCCAAGGATATCCGTTTTGTGCTCAATGAAATGGAACGGCTTGGAAAATCGGATAGCAAGGATATGTTGTCCGGAAAAATCAATGCGGAAAACACCGCAATTGTGGGGTATTCCATGGGCGGCTACGGCGTGCTGAACGTGGCCGGTGCTGGATATAGCGATGGTATGGTACAATTTTTTCAAGGGATGACCGAGGGAAGCACGGCAATACAAGCCTTGGCCGCCAATAATGCGGAGTACCAGAAACAAACCGATCCTAGAATCAAGGCCGTGGTCGCTTTCGCGCCATGGGGCATGGAGCGCGGAATCTGGGATGCCGAAGGTTTAAAGGGATTAAAAACGCCCACCTTTTTTGTCGCCGGAAGCCAAGACGATATCTCCGGTTATGAAAAAGGAATCAAGGCTATTTATGAGGGCGCCGTCAATGCCGACCGTTATCTTTTGACCTATACCGATGCCAGGCATAATGTAGCCCCGAACCCACCACCAAAGGAGGCACTGGCACCCAGCCTCCATATCGACGAGTACTACCGCTACGCCGATGCCACCTGGGACCAGCGCAAGATCAACAATGTCAACCAGCATTTTGTGACCGCTTTTATCGATGCACACCTTAAAGGGAAGGATACCTCAAAATATCTCGCCATTCCAGAAAACTCGAATGCCCAAGATTGGCCGGGGTTCAAGCCTAGGTCTTCTACGGGGATGGAATTGTTGCATGCGGCTCCGGAGGAGTGATGTCATACCTGACCTAAAACGAAACTTATGCATTTACGGCCTTCCTTTTTTTAGCTATGTTATAGTTTTAGATCGCCTTCGACTGCAACCGCCCACCGCTACTGCGAACTATCTACCAAAGTCCGCTTTACCTCCCTCCGCAAATAATACCCTGTAACAATAGTAGCTAAGACATCGGCAATCGGAAAGGATATCCAAACTCCCAGTTCATCGAAATAACCGGGCAGGATTAGAATCAGTGGAATAAAAAAGAAACCCTGTCGGGTCAAGGTCAACAGAAGTGCGGGGATGGCTTTCCCGATAGCCTGAAAATAGGCCGCCCCGATAAGTTGTAGCGCAATGATCGGGGTGGCGGCGAACACCAGTCGCATTGCAAAGGGCGTGTGTTCCAAGACGTAGGCGTTGGTGGCCAAATCTTCGGAGGACATCTCGGGACCACTTCCCAAAAATAATCCCGCAATTTCGACCGGGAAGATGAACAGGCCAACAAAAACGATACTGGCCAATATAGCGGCGTATTTGATGGCAGTGTTAATGGTTTCCCTAACTCTTTGGTAATTTTTTGCGCCGTAGTTGAAACCGGCGATAGGTAAAAACCCTTGTGTGACCCCAAATATTGGAAACAGCGCGAACATGAGCATTCGTCCGATAATGGCATAAACCGCGACCATGGCCTCACCGCCCAGACCATAAAGAATATTATTCATTAAGAGATAGGTAATGCTTACGACAGCTTGGCGTGCGAGCGTCACAAAACCTAGGGAGCCGATTTCCTTTAAAATAGGCACGTTCAATCCGAAATGGGATAGGTTTATCTTTAGTTCGGAATTATTGGATAGAAAGAAGTAGAGAATGTAGGCAAAGCACAAAACGTATCCGATGGTGGTCGCCCATGCCGCACCGGCCATGCCCCAATCGAAGATATAGATAAAGATATAGTCCATCAACAAATTTCCGACCGAGGGAATAATCATGGCAATCATCGCGAATTTCGGCTTCCCTTCGGCGCGGATGACCGTATTGCCCATCATACAGAGCGCCAGAAATGGCACTCCGTATAGCACGATGGTATAGTATACTTTGGCCGGATCGAAAATGGCCCCTTTACCCCCAAAAGCGGGAATCAACGTGTCGACGTAGAACAATCCCAAAGCGACCATGATCACCGTCACCAATAGGGTCAGCGTAATCTGGTTTCCGAAGGTTTTTAGGGCTTTTTCCGTGTTGTTCGCACCAAGCGCACGGGATATGATACTAGATCCACCGATACCGATGGACATGCCCAAGGCACCTATAAAGAAGGATACGGGCAGCACTACGTTGATGGCGGCAATCGCAATAGAACCAATCCAATTGCCCACAAAAATGGAATCGACCAAAATATTGAGCGACATCACTAAAATACCGATCGATGCCGGTACGGACTGGCGGATCAACAATTTGCCGATAGGTTCCGAACCCAGTTGTTCTGCGGATATTTTTGGCATACTTAATTACCAACGAAGGGCGGCAATCCGTTGAACCTCGCTGAAAGTTCAATAATTTGCCACGTCGCCTTACATTTTTTGGTTGAATTTAAACAATTCGCCAGCTCCAGGCAAAGACGTCCGCTAAGCGGGCAACTCCCCAGTTTCCATCCAGTTATTCACCCAATCTGCCATAACTTTGACCCAAGCATCATTATCGTTCAAACAAGGTATATGCTTATAACTTTCGCCACCAGCTTCCGTAAATTGCTCCTTGCCCTCCATGGCAATTTCCTCCAAGGTCTCAAGACAGTCCGACACGAAGGCGGGCGTGATGACCGCTAGCCGTTTTTTACCTTCTTTCGCCAAACGCTCGAATTCATAATCGGTATAGGGTTTCAGCCATGGATCGCCGGCCAAGCGGGATTGAAATGACGAGCTGACCTTAGTTTCATCCAAGCCAAGTTCAGCTTTTACCAGTTCGGTCGTCTCATAGACTTGATGGCGATAGCAGGTATTGTGCGCCACGGAATTGATACGGCAACAACTACCGTCAATTTTGCAATGGTATTTGGTAGGATCCGATTTTCGGATATGCCGTTCGGGAATACCATGATAGGAAAACAGGATGTGGTCGTACTCGAAATCCTTTAGTCCATCGGCTATACTTTGGGATAAGGCTTTGATATATTCCGGATTATGATAAAAGGCCGGTAGTGTAGTCAAACGCATTTGTGGGAAAAACTCCTTCTGCACCTACATGGTCTTAACCACAACAGTTTCATACGATGACATGGCATAATGTGGATACAGCGGTACCAACAACACCTCGTCGACGCCTTTATCCTTCAACGCCTGCCATGCGTTTTTTATGGTCATCGTACCATATCTCATACCAAGGGCAACGGGCATGTCGGTATGGCTTTTAAGTTTCTCGGCAAAACGTTCCGACAAGACGATCAGGGGCGAGCCTTCATCCCACCAAATCTTAGCGTAGGCCTTTGCGGATTTCCTGGGCCGGGTCTGCAGAATAATCCCTCGTACTATGATATTCCGAAGTACTTTGTTGACATCGATGACCCGTTCGTCCATCAAAAATTCATCGAGATAAGGTTTGACCGCCTTGGCAGTGGGACTTTCGGGGGAACCGAGATTTACGAGCAATACACCTTTCATAGATAACTTCCATTTTTGTCATTCCGCTCCCCGGCTACGCTCGGCATAAACTTAGGCAGAAATCTCATTTTAGCTTCTTTTTAGTAATTTCCGCATATCTCCTGACCTTTGTTTAAAGGCTGGCGGGAGTCCTTTTTAGATGATAATCTACTTTGGACAAGATAGACTTCGGTAAGAAGAATTTCCAATTGCAAAAATAAGCCTTGAAAACCATCTCGTCGAGATATCGGCCTAATTGTTTTTTGATAGTGTAATAGATTTCATCAATTTTCGCTTTTTTGTTTAAAAAACCATTACTTTTTCCTATAATTTAAAAATTCACCACCAAAACATTGCTATACTAGTCCGTAAACGTACGAATCCTTAAATCCCGGCTCTTAATGCTCAACGAAATTTTTAGTGGAAATAATCAGTCAATGCTTTTGGTAATCGGTACCTTGATAGGTCTTCTTGTCGCCTATTTTTTGGTGTTGGCCTTCTTGAGACGTCTAGGCAAAAATCCGAAATATATGATGCCTATAGCGGCTGTAAAGCGGGTCAGTAAACCTATTTTTATCATATTTCTGTCCATCTTGATACGTTTGCAGGCACTTAGGCAGGTTCTTGGTCTGGAAGACTATGCGTATTGGTTCCGGAAAACAAGTACCTTGATATTTATCTTTGCATTTACTTGGCTATTGTTGAGTGTCATCAAAATCTTGAAGCATCATATCATCGAAAAATATGACGTGGAGGCTTCCGACAATTTGAAGGCACGAAAAGTGAAGACCCAGTTCAATATTTTAGAACGTATCCTTATTTTTATCATCATCGTATTTGCCATGGGGATTGCGCTCATGAGCTTCGAGAGCATCCGTGAGATTGGGATCAGTATTTTTGCTTCTGCCGGGGTCGCAGGTATCATCATTGGATTTTCGGCCCAAAAAATGATCGGTACAATATTGGCGGGAATACAGATTGCTTTGGCACAGCCCATAAAGTTGGATGATGTCGTGATTGTCGAGGGTGAGTGGGGGCGAATCGAAAAAATCATGCTGACCTATGTGGTCGTCAAAATATGGGATAAAAGAAGGCTTATTGTACCCACGACCTATTTTATCGAAAAACCTTTTCAGAACTGGACAAAAACGTCATCGGATATTTTGGGTACTGTTTTTCTCTACACTGATTACAATGTACCTTTTGACGCCATACGGGAAGAATTCACACGGATCTTGAATGCTACCGATCTTTGGGACGGCGAGGTAAATGTCGTGCAAGTAACGGATTCAAAACTGGATAGTATTGAAATCCGAGCATTGATGAGCGCTAAAGATTCCCCGACGGCCTTTGACCTAAGAGTTCTGGTACGCGAAAAGCTGATTACCTTTCTACAGCAAAACTATCCCGAAAGTCTACCCCGTACCCGACTTCAAATGGAAAAAGGGGAACACTCGGAAAATACGCCGGAAGAATAGCCGTTATATTAGGGACTTGTTCAATGTTTTAACGATTTTCAGGGATAGGTTTTCATACATACTTCCTTAAATTTGTATAGCATCGTCCCTGTAGTCATACTCCTATCGCGAACCGTCTTTTTTAGCGCACAGCGTAAGGCGAAAAGCGTACAACGAAAAAAGAAGTTCATGCGCCCCTTCCTTATCCTAGTATTTAGTTTTTTTGCCTTTTCAGGATATTCCCAAGAAAAGAATAGTCTGCTCTGGGAAATTTCGGGCAATGGCCTTGAAAAGTCCTCGTATCTCTATGGCACCATGCACGTAAGTAAAAAAATCGCCTTTCGGTTGGACGATGTTTTCTACGAGGCCTTGAATCAAAGTGAGATGGTGGCCCTCGAATCCGACCCCGGTCTTTGGCTCGAAAATAGCGATGCTATGGGCAGCAACTTCGGCTATGGCGGATATATTACCAAAGGATTTTATGCCAATGCCTTCAAGGTCGAAAATCCAAAGAAAGAGCTATTAGGGGCCTACCTCGCCTATGAGGACCGTATCGTCAATAATATTTTGTACCGCACAAACGAGAACTCCCAAAATTTCGAGGAGGAGACGTATTTGGATATGTTCATTTACCAAGCGGGCAAAAAGTTTGACAAGCCGATCATTGCCCTTGAGGATATGGAAGAATCACGGACCTTGGTCGGGCGCGCCAGTATGAACGCGATGAAACAAAAGCCCGATGAATGGCTGCAGAAAAAAATGCAGCAATCCGACCCTATGTTTCTGTTGCAAGATGCCTATCGCGAGCGCAATATCGCTTTACTTGATTCCATCGATCGCGCCATGTATACCGACCATTACATGAAAAACATGCTGCACATCCGCAATGTGAATATGGCCGAGCGCTTGGATTCCACGATGCGGAAAGGAAAAGTGTTCGCCGGTATCGGGGCCGCCCATTTGCCCGGTGATGATGGCGTTATCGACCTCCTGCGGAAAAAGGGTTATACGGTAGTGCCCTTGGTTTCAAAATCAAGTGCAAGAGGAATAGCGCTAAAGCAACAATTCGAGGAAAAAAAACGGGAAAACGACTATGCATCCTATGGCCCTGAAGACGGATTTTTCAAGATAGACCTTCCCAATAAACTCTATCCCGTCTCCGACCAGGGCAAGACCACCTATATTTCCCCCGATTTGGCCAACGGTAGCTTTGTGGTCGTAAACCGTATTCCCACCCATTCATTTTTGAAGCAGGATGCAGTGTATACTTTGGATGATATCGATAAGCTATTGTTCGAGAACATCCCTGGTAAAATTTTGGAGAAAACGGGTATCGAAAAGGATGGTTTAAAAGGATTGGATATCAAGAACCAATTGAAGAACGGCGACCGGCAACGCTATCAAATTTTTAAAACCCCTTTGGAAATTGTCATCGTCAAAATGGGTGGGGAAGGCGATTACGTAACGCAGCATTCCGATACGATCTACAACAGTTTGGCATTTAAAAAAACTACGGATGATAAAGTGCGTCTTTCTTCCGATTTTGCGGATTTCGAGGTAGAAATGCCATCCTTACATAGCTTCACCAACCAAAGCCGGAATGGCGACCGTTGGATTGAGGGCTACGATGAAAAAAGGAAGTCTTATTATTTTCTTCGGAAGTCCGTATTGAACGATTTCAGCTTTATCGAGGTTGATACCTTCGAACTGAAGCAGATTCAAAAGCGTTTTTATCAAGATCTAGAATTGAAACCCCGTTATCGGGATGTCGAGGGCAAGCGTTTGATTTCATCGGCGATTTTCGATATGGATTCCGGGAAGCGATTGCATTTGATGACCACCTTCCGGGGCGGTGAGTATTATCTCTTGGGTATCTTGACGGAATATGGCAAAGAAGCGGAAGAATATTTTGAATCCTTCCAACTAAAGCCGACGAAATACGAAGCGCCCTTTGAAACAGTGGTCGATACCGCCCTTTACTTCAGTACCAAAACTACGGTCAAGCCCCCGAAGTTCGTGGAGAGCAGCAATAGCTATTACAGTGGTGCGCCCGAAACCAAATCGTACGACCCCTTTCATAAAAAAACAATCTACCGCAA
Organism: Pricia sp.; assembly: GCA_024635875.1. Classification (GTDB taxonomy): domain Bacteria; phylum Bacteroidota; class Bacteroidia; order Flavobacteriales; family Flavobacteriaceae; genus Pricia. Next base: position 4,060 of record JAGXIC010000263.1, on the reverse strand, counting down.
TAAAAACGATGAAGCGATCACGGTAGAACTGAACAAGGCCCATGATTTTCTGATGTTCAGCCATTTGGATTCCGCTTGGGCCCTGCGAAAAAAAATGTATGCCTACAAGCAGTTCAAAATTATAAACGGTACCACCGAGACTACGCGCGAAGGCTATCAAGAAATGCAACTGACGCTAACGGATACGGCGAGTACACGGGGTATTTTAATAAAGAATATTATAAAGGGTGGCCTGCTCTATGAACTCAAAGCGGTAGTGGATACCCTTGCAAGATCGAGCCGCTATGTCACCGAATTCTTCACCAATTTTAAACCCAAGGATACCGTAATAGGCCGGAGCATTTTTGAGGATAAAGTCCCTGATTTCTTTGCAGCGCTGCGTAAAAATGACAGTATCATACTCGATGGCCATCGCTATATAAAGTTCGATAAAACGCATGTCGATTCACTGCAAAACTATATTTCCGAACATAAGTTTAGTCCGGCCATGCGCCAGATACAGTCCTATATGATTCTGCAATTGGGACAGTTAGAAGATGTGGATGCTACGGCATTCTATAGGGATTTTTATGCGAAATCCTATAACAACTCTACCGCTCAAGCCATGGTATTGCAGGCCATCTCACAAAAATCCGACGAAGCTTCAACGGAACTATTGCTCGAACTGATGGCTACCGATCTGCCCTTGCTGTCAAACACCTTTCATATCAGTTACATTTTCGCTCCGTACCGGGAAAATCTGTTTTTGGCGAAAAAATTGTTTCCCGAATTGTTGCAGTATAGCACGATAAGCGAGTATAAAGCCCCAATTTTCTCGCTACTGGCCAAAATAGTGTCCGAAGGCGGACTAAAATCGAAGGTTTACAAAAAATATAAATCCCAAATCCTGAACGATGCCAAGATACAGTTGAAGCGCCAGTTGGGGAGGGACGTGTCCGCGAATGCCCAGGATTTTTACAGCTCTAGGACCCCAAAACAAAATAAGGGAGTGCTGGAAGATTATGTGACGCTTTTATACCCGTTCAACGGCGAAAAAAGGGTGCAACAATTCTTTGAAAAGGTGGCCTTGATCGAAGATTCGGATATTCGCACTACTTACGTTGCCCTTTTGGCAAAAAACAACAAGGCTATTCCCCCAAAGAAGCTAGAGGCGATGGCAGCCGATTTAAATTCCCGACAGCTTCTGTTCGACAAACTCAAAAAAGCAAGGAAACTTGAATTGTTTCCAGAAGCATTTAAAACACAGAAAGATTTGGCAGAAGCCCTGCTATTTCCAAGTCGCAACTATATGGCGGTCAGAGACTCCATTGCTTTTCTTGGTAAAAAAGCCTTGACGTATAAGGATAAACAATTGACCGGCTATTATTTTAAAAAGCGAAATACCGAAGACTACGACAAGAATTTCAACATGCACCTTTTGGTCTTTGAGGATGATAAAGGCCTACAGACCGAGCCTTTTTATGAGAACGGCGGTATGCGTATCGAAGATACCGATTCAGATGAAGACGTGGTCGGTTTTGTGACCGAGGCGGTTTTGTTGAAGGATCGGCAGCGTGCGGAGATTTATCGGCCGAACGGGTATGGTGGGGGATATGGCCATTATGGGTTTTGAGTCTTGCCACAAAGATTTTTGGCCGGCAGGTCAGAGGCTCTACGCTAAAAATAGGATGAAATGGTTTGTAGCACATAAGAAGGGCACCTGAGCGATTTCTTCAGAAGGATCAATTACAAAAAAGGGCAGGGCGACCGCTGTTAGGGCCACGGCAAGAAAACTGGCCGTGATCATCTGGAACATGCTGGCAACGGGCGCCCCCTATAATCCGCCAACTGAATACCTCTTCCTGGACCAAAAGAGAAAGTTGAAGCTCGTAAGCAGGATCAAAAAGAATATCGCTAAATTTGAGCTTAAACCGGAAGACGTCGGGTTCGGTAATATGATGAATATCAGTACTTAAATTTGACGTTAATTGGAATTTAAAAATAACAGAATTTCTATCAAAGAGGATAAATAGTAAATAATTCCCGGGCAAGTCGATTAATTATATCCTAAAGATCAATATGTCTTAGAAACTTCATCAAAAAAATGATAATATCATGATAATGAAAACAGCGTTATTTTCAATCTTACTTTCATTATGCGTTTCATTAGTAAATGAATCCGAAAAATATCGAGTCGTCATTATGACCGATATGACCCATGATGACGGAAACTCATTAATTCGGTATTTATACTATTCAAATGAATTTAATACAGAAGCAATTATTATAACTCCACAGTTACCTGATTATAATTACAATTCCAGTGGGCCTTGGGAGAAGGTGAATTCAATTCTTGACGCCTATTCAAATGAATATGATCAACTAAAAAAACATCATGATTACCCTTCTCCTGAATCTTTAATTAAAGTGACAAAAAAAGGTAGCGGTGCTATTCCGATCATGTTTCTAACCAATGCCAGGAAATTCAAAGGAAAGATTGGTGACCGTTATGTTGAAAGTGAGTGGGGAGATATCAAATTTTCAGACTGGATCGGGGAAGGAAATACGCCAAATGGAGAACCAAAAGATTCTGAAGGTAGTGAGTACTTACAAGAGATTTTTGATAAAGATGACGACCGACCAATTTTCGTTCAGATGTGGGGAGGCCCAGTTACCTTCGTTCAGGCCCTCTACCGCTATAAACAAAGAAACAGCGAGGAAAAGTTTAATAAACTATTGAGTAAACTTCATGTTTACGGCATTCTACTTCAGGATATTACATTTGATTATTTAATTGATCTTGACAAAGTAAAAGACAAAACCTGCACAGATCTCAAAGATGTAGAATCTACCTATAACGGAGAAAGAGTAACTCCCAAATATTTACTTCACGATCAGGGTCATTTTTGGCACTATGTGTTCGGCAGAGAGGAGGATTATATAAAACCAATGCTTCCAAACGAAGTGAATGGTCATGGCCCCATGACAGATATCTATGATAACGGAGGGGAAGGAGACACTCCGGCATTTTTATACCTCTTAAGTGCGAATAGGGGACTGAATGAACCTTTGGAGCCCTCCCATGGCAGCTGGGGAAGTCTTTTTGTTCCAATGGGGGAGGATTTTCCACCGGGATATTATCACACCTGTGGTGTAGAAAGTAGCCATTTAAAACGCTGGGTAAATGATGCAAAACTCAGTTTTGAGAACCGACTTGATTATTCCATAAAGAATCCTACCGAAGTGAATCATGAACCTATCCCAGTAGTGAATGGAATGGACAATAAAGACGTAGAGATAATGGAAATCAGTCCGGGCAGTACAATTGAATTAGACACCTCAGGCTCCTCAGATCCGGATGGCGATACGATGAGTTTTAACTGGTTCTTTTATGAAGAAGCTTCAACAACTTCAGAATTACCCGTAATTGAGAATCCTTCTGCAAGAAAAATAACATTTCAAATCCCAAATACGCTCAATGATGAAACCATACACCTTATTCTGGAATTGAAAGACTACGGAAGTCCGGCCTTGAAAAGTTATAAACGGATTATTATCAAAATAAAGGAGTGAGTTAATGTCGATAAATTTCAATTGACATAATTGAGATTGGTATGCAAAAATTGAAACGCATGCTAACATTATAAATATAATAGCCGAATTAGCAGTAAATTCAATGCTTGTAGCCTGCTCCATTTTTATCGTATGTTGATAAGATAGTGCCACACAATCGGCTACTATTCATATCTGTGCCGAGAGTAACGAACGGCTGAAAATCGTTACGCAACTGTTTATAGGATGGTGGAACCGACCCACCGGTGTTGTCCTACAGGGGAGAGCATCAAACCACCATGAGGTGCTTTGGTAAAGAGCCAAGATATTGAGCGTTACGGAAAAGGCCATGCCAAGAGCTGGTCAGGTATGGATAATGGAGAGGAATGCAAATGAACCTCTGATGAAGTGTCGAGAAAGTGCAACCTTCTGTCAAAAGTGTTTGAAGTATGACAAACATCATAAGTCCAGCGGCCACCTGTTCATTGGCTGGGCGGCAGGCGTCATTAAGGAGGCATGACCATTGTTC
>JAGXIC010000262.1 GCA_024635875.1 Pricia sp. | reverse complement strand
TCGTCGGCAGCGTCAGATGTGTATAAGAGACAGCATTTAGAACTTCTATGGAAGTCTATATCGATGTTTGGATGGAAGACCGTTTTAGCGGCGAACGCTCCAAAGCGAATGAGGCCATTTATACCTTCGTAGCCGTTGACGAAACGGGAAAGCCCACCGAAGTTCCCCCGTTGGCACCCGAAACCGATCTAGAGAGAGAACGCTATGCCGGTGCCCTGCGCAGAAAACAATTGAGCTTGGTACTGGCCGGAAAAATGAAGCCGGATGAGGCTACCGAGTTGAAGGCACTTTTTACTTCACAGACTCCCTAAGTTTTAAAGCTAAACTTTCAATGTCACCTACGGGGCGTAGATTCCTCTCCTTTAAGCGAAGACAGTAATAAGTACTGCCAATCGCTTTGCGCCTTGCGCCAAGAAAGCGCAAGGCGTTAGGCACATTGTTGAATCTTAGCCGAATCCTCATAATCGACTTGGCAACTGCCCATGAACAATATAAGACCTACCAAAATGGGTGACGCATAGGTACTTTAAGCTAAGATAGGCTTTGGGTGAATTGATTGAGTTGATAGGAAACAAATAATTTGACCCTTTTAAAGATTAAAATTATCTGGGTCAGGGCCGGTGCGTTTACCTTGGTCCAACTTATCGAGATAGTCAATTTCTCCATCCGTAAGCTCAAAATCAAAAATAGCGGTATTTTGCTGGATACGATTTTTATGAACGGATTTTGGAATCGCTATAACGCCTTTTTGGAGGTTCCAGCGAAGAATTACTTGAGCCGCGGTCTTATCGTATTTCTTTTCGATTCCCTTGGTGATTTCCAAATCGAAAAGTTCTCCCTGTAGAAACGGGGACCAAGATTCGTACTGAATTTTCTTTGCTTCACAATAATCGATGAGAGACTGTTGTACAAGATAGGGATGGAATTCCATTTGGTTGACCATGGGAACGATATCTGCATCCTTGAGTAAATCCTCCAAATGGTGCTGCATAAAATTGCTGGTTCCGATAGCACGGATGCGCTCTTCTTTATAGAGTTTTTCTAGGGCACGCCAAGTGTCCTTATATTTTCCCGAAACCGGCCAGTGAACAAGGTATAGGTTGAGATAGTCAAGACCTAACCGATCTAAACTGGCGTCGAAAGCCTTTAAGGTACTCTCGTAGCCTTGGTCGGTGTTCCAAACTTTGCTGGTTACGAAAATATCTTTGCGTGCCACATCACTTTTAAGAATTCCCTCGCCCACCCCTTTCTCGTTTTTATATACGGACGCCGTATCGATATGTCGATATCCGATATCCAAAGCATACTTTACCGCATCTACGACTTCCTCGTCGTTATCCGCCTGATAGGTACCTAAACCCAGATAGGGCATTTCAATGTTGTTGTGGAGTTTAAACGTGCCGTTGAGGTCTGTTATTTTTTTCATAGGTATATTTTTTAAGAATCTAGACTACCAGAGATTAAGCCCAGATTACAGAACTTGGTTTTCAAAACGAAAAATAAGGTAAAGATGGGAAAGTAGGGTACGGTATTGAAAAAAAGGCTAGTTCAATTCAATGGTGTAAGGCCGCAAGCTTTTATTTGTAACTTTGGTTCTAGCGGTTAGCTGTCTCGGCTCTGCCCTCACAGTTGGTATACCCACTCCTCCGGATTAAGTTTGGAAGTATTCTGATGCAGGTAGAATTTCAGGCGTGTCTGGCCATTTGACCGATTGGTATAAATATCGCCCAGTACGGCTTTGGCATCGACGCGGTCGCCTTTTTTAACATAAATGGTGCTGAGGTTGTAATAGGTGCTTATAAAGTTTCCGTGCTTTAGCTGAACGGCCTTGTTACCTCCGGGAATGGACAAAATAGCGATGACCTCGCCCCTAAAAATGGCCCTGGCCTTAGCGCCCGCATCCGTGGTGATGACGACACCATTGCTCTCATGCTTAATGCCCGGATAAATAGCATCTGCGTATACTCCGTAGCCTTGGCTCTTGAATCCTTTTTCTACCGGCCAGATTAATCGGCCCTTGTTGGCAGTAAAGCTATTGGCTACGATTGCGGCTTCCGGGGTCAACAGAAATTTGCTAGGATCGGAATCGTCCTTACCCGATGCCGCGTTCTCGGTAGCAATTGCTTCTCTGATGAGTTTTTCGATCTGCTCATCGATTTCCTTGGTCTCGCGTTGTTTGTCGCGAATGGCGGACGCATATTTGGTTTCGTCTTTACGGATAGAGCCCAACAGCGTCTGTTGGGAGTTTCTTTCTTGCTCCATCTCCCGTTTTGCACCTCGGTTTTCCGCTATCAAGCGTTCCTTCTGTTTCCGCTGTTCGCTTAGATCGATGTTTAATTTTGTCAGGGTATCCGTCTTGATGACGATTTCCTCGCCCTGCTGCCTTCGGAAGTCCGTATACTGTTTAATGTATTGCAACCGTTTAAAGGCCTGAAAGAAATTATCGGAAGACAGTAAGAACATCAGCTTACTCTGCTGAATCTTGCTCTGATAGCCCTTTTGGATCATCAGTGCGTAGTCTTCCTTGAGTTTGGCCAATGTTTTCCGTAGTTCAGAGATAGCGTTGACGTTGGTATTGATTTTTCGGTCCAGCAGGTTCGATTGCTCGTTGGTCACGTCGATCAGTCGTTGCCGTACTTTTATTTTCTGGTTTAGGGCATCCATTTGCTCCAGAATGGTGCCCCGCTTTTCTTTTTGGTCGAACAATAAGAGGTTGATCTGTTCGATTTCCTTTTGAAGCTGTTCGCGCTTGGCTTCCAAGGCTTCCTGCTCATCGACCTGGGCAAAAACAGCGCGACTACCTAAAGAAAACAGCACGAATAAAAGGACGGTAAACTTCGCTCTACAAGGCATCATCCTTTAATTTGATCTCATCAAAACCGTTCGGTATGTCATAAGGAAAACTGAGCGTCCGGTCGAACTCAATATTGCGATATTCTATGTCAATGGTACTTCGGTTGTCTTTATCTATAGCGGCCACCGCTATTTTCTGCGGAAGTACCCACTTGTTTATTTTCTGATAGTCGGTATAATTAATCTGTAGCAATCGCTTCTTTAAGGGCTGGGACAATTGTTGGGAGGCCATCCTATAATTTTGTGGCTCGATCTGAAAGAGCACCTTGTACAGTTCCAAAGCCTTTTTGGGCTTCAGTTGGTAGCTATTACCAGCCAAGGTGGCGTCGTATTTGTCATCCTTTAGGTCGAGCAAAGCTTGCCCCAATAATAGATTTTGAACCTGTTCGAAATCGAGTTCTACCCCAACAAATTTGCTGAGATAGGCAAAATCTCCATCAAAATATTCGTTCTGCAGTTTGTTGTAGAAGGTTACCCGACCGGGAGTGATGTAGGCTTTTACTACACCAAATGGCGCACTGATCCAAATGGCCTTGTCCTTTTCCATCCGAAGGCTTACCGCTACCCCCTGAGAATCTTCACCATCGGAGTAATCGATACGCATCTTGCCGCTTAGCGTCTTAAAATCAAGCGCATTGTCGTAATGTGTCCGTATAATGGCCTTGGCGGATAGATTTTCATCGAGCGTACCATCGGCGACCACCCTTTTTGATTTGCAGGAAAACGCCAGCAGGGCAACAGCGAAAATGGCGATATATCGGGGGAATGATTTGAAAACTATTTGCATCATGTATGTATCCGGCTTTAAAATCCAGGTTTTATCTTACGAAGATACGTATTTGCCTTTACAGCATTGTTAAGTGCGGTATAGGCATCCGCTAATTCCTGATAAATTTTATTTTCTAGGGATGTGTCGTCAATAAGGTAATCGAGCGCGGCTTCGAGTACGTCAATAGCTTCTTGATGCTTGCCCGTTTTGTTCAGGGCATAGCCTTGTGCGAAATAAAAATACGGTTGGGCCGGATAGCTTTCCAAGGCTTCTTCGGAGAGCTGTTGCAAGAGCGGAAAACTATCTGCTTCGATTAAGTCTTCCATCTTGCTTTTATACTCTTCCAAAGGATCAGTCTCCGAGGCGGCATTTTCCAGGGCGATAGTAGGAGTGGTGGAAAGCGTTTGACTTTTTTCTATGGAATCGTTGATTTTTGTGGTTAGGTCTGCCGTAAAAGTATTTTGTTTTGCCTTTTTTAGTACGGCAAGGGCAGTTTCATAGTTCCCTTTTTTGAAATAAATGGATGCCAGGTTCTCGCTGAAGGTTGGCTCGTCGAAAGGAAGCTCCGCGGTCATCGTCTCGATAGGTTTCCCCTGTTTTTGAAGAATATCCGTTAAAGTATCTGCATACCAAAAATTTTCAGGTTCCGTGGTTACGGCGGTCAGTGCATATTCTTCCGCCAGTGGGTATTGTCTGGTTTCAAAGTACGCTTTGGCCAGTTCATGGTCGATTACCGGGCTTGAGGCGTCAAGCTGTTTACATTTTAAGAACGAATTGATGGCCTTGTCAAAGTTCTCGATACCTTTTTGCTTTAGCCCCTCGAAAAAGTTTTCCTGAAAATCATCGGAATACCCCTCTAAAAAGACTTCCGCGCTGTTTTCGACGTCTAGTTCTGAATCAGGGTCGACGGTCGGGTCTTCTTGTGCATAGGTTGGTAGTGGGATTAGCAGAAATCCCAAAAAACACATTAAGATGGAAATTTCTCTTGACATCCCTGAAAATCTCGATTTTTAATAATTGATATTGTAAGTACTTTGAAACCTGAAACCTGAAACCTGAGCAAAGGCGTTTTTATAAGGGCTTCCCCTCTTGATTTCAAGAGGGGAGCTTTGCTGCCGGGGAGATTTGACCGCAAACTAGCTAACGCAACAGTGAGCGGTTAGCACACAAGCCAATGTCTAGTGACCAAGTTTGTGGGGCAATCCCTTCGTCAGCAAAGCTGCCACCTCCCTTTGAAAAAAGGGAGGAGCTCTGGTCACTTCAACCTTAACCTCCCTACTTCGTTCCCGTACTCCCGAAACCCCCTACGCCCCTGTCCGTTTGCGAAAGTTCTTCGACTTGTGCCCAATTAGCCCTTTCGTGCCGGGCGATGACCAGTTGGGCGATACGTTCGCCGCTTTCAATCCTATACGATTCATTGGATAGGTTTACTAGTATAACACCGATTTCTCCCCGGTAATCTGCATCAATCGTGCCAGGGGCGTTCAGTACGGTTATCCCCTTTTTGGCCGCCAGACCGCTTCGGGGGCGAACCTGCGCTTCGACGCCTACGGGAAGCTCTATGAAAAGCCCTGTTTTAATAATGGCCCGCCCTAAAGGTTCCAGGGTCACGGATTCCGAAATATGGGCTCTGAGGTCCATACCCGCAGAGGCATCCGTTTCGTAGTGAGGGAGGTTGTTGGGTGATTTGTTGATGATTTTGATAGTCATTTATAATAATTCACATTAGTGATTAGATGTTGGGTGCATGGTGCTCGATGAAAGGTGTTTTTTACACCGTACTTCAAGCATCCCAACTTTTAATTTCAACGTTTCAAAAAAACCTTCCTCAATATATCGTTCTCCAGCTTATATACCAAAGCTAAGAACACTAAAAGTAATACACTTCCAATATATAAATTCCTATCGAAAACATAAAAGGATAGGGCGGAGAACATAATGGAAATACCTAGATAAAACAATATTTTCCGGAAGTTATAAGGGACCGGGTAATGCGACCTGCCCAAATAATAAGACAATACCATCATGGTGCCATACGCCAAAAGAGTCGCAATCGCTGACGCCATGTATCCGATTTTAGGAATAAAGGCATAGTTTATACCGATTGTAATAATCGCTCCGACAATGGAGATAAAGGCGCCATAACGCGTCTTATCGGTGACTTTGTACCAAACGGATAGGTTGTGGTAGATGCCCAAAAAGAAGCTCCCTAAAAGCACCAAGGGTACCACGGACATGGCCTCCCAATAATCCTCATCAATAAACAGGACCTTTAGCACGTCGGCGAACACCACTATAGCCAAGAGTATGATACTTCCTAAAACCACAAAATAGTTGGTAATCTGGGCGTAAGCTTTTTGAGGATTTTCGGTTTCCGCATGGCTAAAGAAGAATGGTTCTATACCCATGCGAAAAGCGGTTGCGAACAACGTCATGAACATGCCCAATTTGTAACAGGCGGCGTACATTCCCGTTTCACTCTTGGCTACATCCTCTGGCAGTAAACGTTCCAGCAAAATCTTGTCAAAAACCTCGTTAATCGTATACGCGACACCGGCCAACAAGACCGGCCAAGCGTAGTTCATCATCCTTTTCCATAGGGCACTGTCAAAAACATAATTGGATTTCAGATACAAGGGAAGCATCAAAAGAAAGGTCACCCCACTGGCTATCAGGTTGGAGATAAAAATATAGGAGATTTCGAAATCGGGACGGTACATCCAAGCGCAAATACTGTCCGGATTATTTTCTAGCATGCCGGGCAATACTACCAAAAAGAAGAGGTTTAGGCCTAAATTAATGGCTACGTTGGCAATTTTAATGACGGCATAGTTCATCGGTTTTTCGTTGGCACGAAGCCAAGCGAAGGGAATAATAACGAAAGCGTCAAGCGCTATTATCGCAATGGCATAACGGACGAACCGGAGATCAATATCGGCCGCACTTGCCATTTTCGTCTGGAAAAACAGGGCCATACTTACGAAGAGTAGCGTAGTGGCCAAAATGGATATTAAAGATGTCGAAACAACTTTCTCTTGATCAGGGTTCTTGTTGTAGAACCGGAAAAAAGCGGTTTCCATGCCGTAGGCCAAAAAAACGTTGAAGATGGCTATCCATGCGAATATTACGCTGACCTCACCGTAACCGGCAGTGACCAAAATACCCGTATATAAGGGTAATAGAAGAAAATTGAGCATTCGCGGCAGCACCGTTGCCAAGCCATAAATAGCCGTTTGTTGGAAGAGTTTTTTGAGCGGGTTCAATACCAGTGCGGATTAAGCACCAAAAGTAGCTTTTTATAGGGATGTGGCAAAGTTTGGATGTCCTCATCGAAGGATTGAAAGCTACTGTTTCAATTTTGCAGACTCGGTCGGGTAGGTAACTGGTAGTTTCCGTTGAATGCCGTCTATTCTGTAGTACCTGACTTTTTTGTTTTGCACATAGCTGATTACGGCCTGTGTTTCGGTCAGTTCGAACGGGAATATATTTTCTTCAGTTTTGGGCGCAGGCTTCACCAAGACTGAAGGGTGCAGTAGTTTCAATGTATTTTTTTGAGCCGCAACTTAATAGCGAGAGCGTTACTAGTAGCATGTAAGTATACGTTTTCATTTTAGTTCTTTTATCCTATATCTAGGATAGATACGTGTGATTTAGAACAAGGAACTATCTCAGTCCTCATCCTGAAGATTCATCCGTTTCATGGCCAAGAGCGCAAAGATAAAAGCGATCAGCAAAAATAACGCCGCCAAGGTATAGGGCGCACCCGGAAAGTAAACAGCTCCCTCCGGACGGATAAAGAAGTAGAAAACCGGGGAAAATACCAATTGTCCTAAAATAGCAGTGATGCTTAGCAAGCTGGTGATGGCTCCCTGCAAGTTGCCCTGTTCTTTTTCGGATACCTGATTTGAGATGACCCCTTGCACGGTCGGCCCTGCGATGCCACCAAGGGCATAGGGAATCAAAAAGGCATAGAGCATCCAAGGTTCTGTCGCAATGGAGAAGAGGAACATACCTATCGTCCAGAATAGGAAGCCGAAGGTAATAGTGTTTCTCTTCCCGAATTTCTTGACTACAACGCCGACTAAAAAACCTTGAACGATGGCGACCAAAAGTCCGACGACCATTAATGACACCCCGATTTCTTTTGGACTCCAATTATACCGCTCTATACCGTAATACGACCATGTCGAGGGCAAAGCTTGCCCCGCTAGATTAACCAAGAAAAAGGCCAGAATAAGAAGCAACACCCCTTTATAGTTTCGAAGGCTCACCAAAGAAACCCCGGGAATCATTTTCTTAATGGCGAACGGTCTCCTATTTTCCGGTGCTAAAGATTCGGGAACGAAGAACCATCCGAAGAGAAAATTGGCGAACGTAAGACCTGCGGCGATATAGAAAGGTAGGCGAATATCGATTTCACCGAAAAACCCTCCGATGCCGGGGCCGATGATAAATCCCAATCCGAAGGCCGCACCGATCAATCCAAAGTTTTTGGCCTTGTTTTCCTTCGTACTGACATCTGCGATATAAGCCGAAGCGACGGTAAAACTTGCTCCGGTGATACCCGCCAGAAACCGTCCTAAAAACAGCCATGTTATGGTTGGTGCCCAAGCATGAATCAAATAATCGATACTCAAACCAAGCAAGGCCATCAAAAGAATCGGGCGTCTACCATATTGGTCGGAGATTTCCCCTAAAACAGGCGAAAACAAAAACTGCATGCCCGCGAAAGCGGTGGTCAGCCACATACCGTAAATGACGGCCATGTGCGTTCCTTCCCCGGTCAGTTCCATAATCAGATCTGGGATTATGGGAAGAATGATACCGATACCGATGACATCGACCAGAATGGTGATAAAAATAAAGAGTAAGGCAGTTTTTTTGGGTGTCATTTGCCGTGCAAAAGTCGATTAAAAAAAGGATAAAAACCAAAGACGGATTCCGTAAATCGAATAAAAAACCCCACAAGTTTGTGGAGTTTATGGATGCTCTAAAAAGTTCTTACTGCTGTGGGTTCTGCGGGGTATTTAAACAAATGTAAGTCCGGTAAGAAGGACATATGGACGTTTAATTGTTCAAAGCCTCTGCCCCACCAACAATCTCCAAAATTTCATTGGTAATCGAGGCCTGACGGGCTTTGTTGTATTTCAACTTCAGGTCGTCGCGAAGTTCTGTGGCGTTATCGGTGGCCTTGTGCATAGCCGTCATCCGGGCACCGTGCTCGCTAGCGAAGGAATCACGAATGGATTTGTATAGCTGGGTCTTGAGCGATTTCGGAATCAACTGCTCTACAATTTCGATTTTGGAAGGTTCGAAAATATAGTCCGTACTCAAGTTTTCGTTGCCTTCCACGGGGACTATGGGCAAGAATTGCTGGGTGATAACGATTTGTGTAGCGGCATTTTTAAAACTGTTATAAACGATATCGATACGGTCGTAATTTCCAGAGGTAAACTGTTCCATCAGCTCTTCAGCGATGGCGGATACGTTGTCAAAGTTCAGGTCATCATAAAGGCTGCTATGATTCGAAATTACAGTGGATTTCTTTTTTAAAAAGTCATTGGCTTTCTTGCCGATGACCATAAAATCGACCTGCTTGCCGGCATAGGTCTCGTTCATTAATAGCGTAACCTGTTTCATGATGTTCGAATTGAAGGCTCCTGCCAGCCCCCTGTTAGAGGTGATTGCAACGACTAGCACTTTTTTCACCTCCCGGTTATCGGAATATTTGCTTCCGGAATCGGCATCTAGACTTGCGCTTAGGCTCTGTAATAGTTCCGTTAGCTTATCGGCATACGGACGCATGGCGGTAATAGCATCCTGTGCTTTCTTCAACTTCGCGGCCGATACCATTTTCATGGCACTCGTAATCTGCATCGTCGAAGATACCGATGAAATTCTGTTTCGTATTTCCTTAAGGTTAGCCATTCTTTTCGCATTTAGTATTAAGTGGTTCGCAACGTTGGAACTTTATCCTTTTACTAGCTGCTCTTTGCCCAATACTTTGAACCCCGAATTTTCGGGATTAGTTTCTATATTTCCCGGAAATATCCTTTGCAACCGCCGTCAAGGTGTCAATAACCTCATCCGTCAGTTTTCCAGACTTTAAAGTATCCAAGGTATCTCGATGTTTGGCGTTCAAGAATTCCAAATAGTCCCTTTCAAATTCCTTTACTTTATCGACAGGTACATCACGCAATAGGTTTTTCGAACCGGCGTAGATAATGGCGATTTGATCTTCTACGGTATAGGGATCGTTCTCAGCCTGTTTTAGTATTTCAACGTTACGGCGTCCTTTTTCTATGACATTCAAGGTTGCGGTATCAAGGTCGGAACCGAATTTAGAAAAGGCTTCGAGTTCACGGAAAGCTGCTTGGTCCAATTTTAAGGTACCCGCTACTTTTTTCATGGATTTAATTTGCGCGTTACCACCAACACGAGATACGGAGATACCCACGTTAATTGCGGGACGAACCCCTTGGTTAAAGAGATCTTGCTCCAAGAATATCTGTCCGTCGGTTATGGAAATTACGTTGGTCGGGATGTATGCGGATACGTCACCTGCCTGTGTCTCGATAATAGGAAGAGCGGTTAACGAACCTCCACCTTTAACCATCGGTTTCAAAACGTCGGGCAAGTCGTTCATATTTTGTGCAATCGTATCATCGTTGATAATTTTTGCGGCACGCTCCAATAAACGGGAATGCAAATAGAAAACGTCACCGGGATAGGCTTCACGCCCCGGTGGCCTCCTTAAAAGCAAGGATACCTCGCGGTAAGCGACCGCTTGTTTGGACAAATCGTCAAACACAATCAATGCAGGTCGACCCGAATCTCGGAAATACTCCCCAATGGATGCCCCTGCAAAGGGAGCATACACCTGCATCGGTGCAGGATCGGATGCGTTGGCAGCAACAATCGTGGTATAAGCCAATGCTCCCTTATCTTCAAAGTTCTGTGCAATGGCAGCGACCGTGGAAGCCTTTTGGCCGATAGCGACATAAATACAATATACCGGTTCACCGGCGTCGTAAAATTCCTTTTGGTTTAAAATGGTATCGATACAAACGGTAGTTTTACCGGTTTGACGGTCACCGATAACGAGTTCCCTTTGTCCACGTCCTACAGGAATCATGGCATCTATCGCTTTGATACCAGTTTGCAAAGGTTCGGTTACCGGTTCACGGAAAATTACACCCGGAGCTTTACGCTCCAAGGGCATTTCGTAAGTCTCCCCTGAAATAGGTCCTTTACCGTCGATAGGATTTCCCAATGTATCGACCACACGGCCTACGATGCCTTCGCCCACCTTGATGGAGGCGATACGTTGCGTACGTTTTACGGTGGCGCCCTCCCCGATTTCTTTAGATGGCCCCAAGAGTACAACCCCGACGTTATCTTCTTCCAAGTTCAGTACAATACCTTCGAGTCCGCCTTCGAACTCTACCAATTCACCGTATTGAACGTTAGATAGTCCGTAGACACGGGCAATACCATCACCTACTTGCAATACAGTTCCGACCTCGTCCAAGGAAGCGGATGAATCGTATCCGGATAATTGTTTCTTTAAGATTGCCGATACCTCGGCGGCTTTTACTCCTGCCATTTTCTGAGACGTTAGATATGGAACATTGGGCTTAAACCTACCTAGGGCAGGCTAATTAGTATGTCCTATTTATTATTTATTCGTTAGTTCTCTTTTTATATTGTTCAATTTGTTCGCTATGCTGGCATCGTACTGTAAATCGCCAACGCGTAATATAAAACCCCCAATGATACTCTCGTCGATTTTGTTTTCGATGGTTACCTTATCATCGGTTATCTTGGCAACCTGTTGCAATACCTTTTTCTCCAGTTCGGGGGTCAAAGGCACTGCGGTAGTTACGTAAGCAACACCTTCACCCTTTAGATTCTCGTTGAGGATGATATATTTCAGGGCCACTTCGTTCAAAAGGCCGATACGGTTGTTTTCGGTCAAGGTGTCGATAAGGCCCTTGGTAATCTCGCCGCCATCCTTAAAAACGGTCTTCAAAACCCCTTTTTTAGAATTCCCATTAACTACGGGACTCGACAACATGGACCGCAATTCCTTACTCTCGGCAATGGTCGCCGCAACGCTGCGCATGTTTTTTTCGACGGCAGCGGTAGCCTTGTTCTCGACCGCTAGGTCCAAGACTGCTTTTGCGTAACGTAAGGCTGCTCTTTGATTGCTCATACTAGTTTAATTCAGCTTGACGTCGCCAAGCAAGTTCTCGACGAGCTTCAATTGCTCCTTTTTGTTGGATAATTGTTCCTTCAGCACTTTCTCCGCGATCTCAACGGAGAGTTCGGCCACTTGATTTTTGATATCCGCTACGGCTGCTTTCTTTTCGCTTTCGATGGCGGACTGGGCCTGCTTGATCATTTTGTCGCCCTCGATCTTTGCCGTTTCCTTGGAATCGGCGATCATCTTATCCTTTATCTCGCGGGCTTCCTTGAGCATGGCCTCGCGTTCGGCACGCGCCTCTTTCAAAAGACGTTCGCTATCAGCGGTTACGTTTTGCATTTCCTTTTTGGCCTCTTCAGCCGCAGCCAGAGCATTTTTAATGCCATCTTCACGGTCATTCACTGCATTGAGAATAGGCTTCCAAGCAAATTTGCGCAACAATAAAAGTAAAAGAATGAACAGAACAGTCTGCCAGAAGAACAAACCTACCGAGAACTCATTTATTAGTTTTTCCATAATCTAAAACTCTTATGAACCTTTAATTTTTGTAAAACATTGACCGCAACCAACCGTAACGGTCAATGTTAATTTTCTGATTATACTGCGAAAAGCGCAGCAAACCCAATACCTTCAATAAGCGCCGCTGCAATCAACATCGCTGTTTGAATCTTACCGTAAGCTTCAGGTTGACGGGCAATAGCGTCCATCGCTGAACCACCAATCCTACCGATACCGATACCGACACCGATAACTACCAAACCTGCACCTACCATTACTGGAATTTCCATAATCTATCTAGTTTAAAAATTAAAAATTCAATTCAACAAATTCCGGCCTTCACCGGAATGACAATGCATCTATTTTTATAAATGCTGTATCTCGCCCTCATCCCCATGTTCATGGGTCTCACTCGCAAAACCGAAATACAGGGCCGAAAGCATCGTAAATATATAGGCCTGTAAAAGTGCGACCAAAATTTCTATCAACGAAATGGCAAAAGCCAATCCGAAAGATAAAGGACTACCTATCCAACTTTTGAAAATAAACATCAGTCCGATCAAACTCATCAGAACAATATGGCCTGCCTGCATGTTCGCATACAAACGAATTAACAATGAAAAAGGCTTAATGATCAGGCCCAACAACTCAATTGGGACCAAAATAATGTATAACGGTATCTTGGCATACCATGGCATTGTGTCTCCCAACGGGTCGAACAGATGCTTCCAATAGTCTTTGGTGCCGGTGAAATTTGTAAGTAAAAAGGTAAATAAAGCCAAGGCCACTGTTATGGCAATATTACCTGTGACATTTACACCAAGTGGAGTCAAGCCAAAAAGATTCAGGAAAAATATAAAGAAAAATATGGTCAATAAATACGGCATGTATTTTTTGTATTTTTCTTCACCAATGTTAGATCTGGCAATATCGTCCCGTATATAAATTACTACAGGTTCAAAAAAACGACCGGCACCTTTGGCAATAAGTCCGTTCTTCGCGTATGATTTTGCGAGACTGGAAAACAACCATAGCATTAAAAGTCCAGTAATGAAAATCATCACCACACTTTTGGTAATCGAAAAATCCAAAGGTTTTGCATTGGTAGGGTGTTGCTCTTCATCATAGTTGATGGTCCCTTCCGCATCCGTCTTGTAGATTTTGCTATGATATAATTTATAGGTATTACCATCAACCTCTGCCAAGGTTTCACCATGATTGAACTTTGATGAGGAAAAGACTTTCAATCCATCATCCCATAAAATAACTGGCAACGGAAAACCATAGTGATGCACTTCCCCACTTTCATCGGTACTGGAAAACAGGTTAAAGTCGTGGGAGTCTTGAAGGTGATGTTGGATGTATGCCTTGATTTCTGTCTTCTTGTCGGTCGGCTCGCCTTCTTTTTCTTGAGCGAAAGCGCTATTGCCAATGAACAAAGCGGTAACAAAAAGTAATTTTACGAAGAAGTTTTGCATATCACTCGAAAATATCGGTCTTTACCCCTAAAAAGGGTACTCTAAAAATCCGTGCAAATGTACGGTAATCTTTCAAAAATAAAAAAGCAATCAAACTGTTTATTTTCTAGGGATTTTGTAACATGGTTTTATTCCATTTTCTGAAGCATTTTGGCGGTAAAGACGGTCTCTACGACCAAACAAATGGCGTAAGGCATGAAAAATGACGCAAATTCTGAAGTCGTGATATTTCCATCGGCTTTATAGGAAGGATAAAAGAGGATAAAGAAAACAATAAACTTTAAAAAACTGCCTGCCATAAAAATAAAGCCGATTTGGGTCTTTATTTTGTTTCTGAAAATATATAGACCTATATATATGATGGATGCCAACAGGAAGTTTATGATGTAGGACAGTACAATCTTGTCACCATATTTTGGGAGGCCGTTGTTTTGCAGGATGATGATGTGGAGTAAGAAGCTCGCCCCTAGCAAGGGGATTAGAATAAGGAGGAAAAGGGTAATAGGGTTTCGTTTGGACATTCGTGCTCTTGGTTTTGGGTAATACGGAACCAAAAATACTAATTTTCAAGATGTAGGCGATGTTTAATCTCTTAGGGTATAAAATTCCCCGATGCTTGTATCAAGGTAGTTCATTGTCGCCGTCAATACTTCACCTTCTTGATCTGCCGCAACACCACCCATAATGAAATTGCCACACCGATGAGTGTGGCAATTGCGGTATAGATTCGCTTTTCGTTTTGGTAATGATCGTCGAGCCATATGCCGCCTTGGGCAGCCAGATAAATGATGGCGCCCATTTCGAAGGCGATGCCCGAGAGTAGGGCCACGTTCTTGAGCGTGCTGTTCTTTTCCTTACGAGGCTTTTGCTTGCTCATTTTTGCTTGAACTGGTGTTTGTCAGCATCGATTTATAATCGTTGCTAGCCGATGAACTTGAACTTGAATAGCTCGTGTTTCGGTTCAATGAACCGCTCTTGCCCTTCATCGAACAGGTGGCGTTGAAGGTTGCGCCCGGTTCAACGGCCAATTTGGAGACTTCAACGGTACCTTCGATTACGGCCGATGCTTTTAGCGATAATAGATCGGATACCAAAAGCTCGCCGTTAAAGCTGCCTTCGATATCGGCGTTCACACATTCCACTTTTCCGTGAATATAGCCATCTTTACCGATGACGACCTTGCCGGAAGTCTTTACGTTACCGTCCAGTTTTCCGTCGATCCGAAAATCCGCTTCGGATTCGATGTTACCTGTAATCTTGGTATTCTTCTCAATTCTATTGGGTTGACCTCCTATTTCGTTCATGGTTCTTGGTTTTTTGTTGTCAGAAAACATTTGTTATGGTTTTGGGGTTAGTGAACTCCTAAACACCTTTTATCGATAGCTTAGATTAGTTCAACGAAATAATTTGATAGTTTAGTATATCGAAATGGTTTATTTAGAGTTTTTATTTGGAATCGGATCTAGATTTTTCTGGACACTACCATCTAAACCGTAAAACTTTTTCGCCAAAAGTCAAATGTAAAAGCAGCAACAGCAAGCGAATGAAAAAGTTTGAATCACTTCAATATTTCCGCCCTATATTCCTGTAAGTTTTTATGTACCTGAATTATTTTATAGTTGGATGATAAGATTACGAAATTCGCTTCCTTGATAAGATAATCCTTGTTAAAGCTTATGAGTTCGACGAAGCCTAGAGCGTAGTCTTTGGACGGGAAACCGTGAACAACGACAAATTGATCTTCCAAGGTGTAAATATCCTTGGATACGATGTTCCTATATTTTAAATCCTTTATGGCCGCTTCCAAATCGCCCTTCACCCGAAGGGCAATCTCGTTATTGCTTCTTCTAAATGGAAAAACGACCTTCCAATTACCCGTGCCAGTAGCGCCTGTTTCCGAAGAGAAATCTTTTATCGCCAATTTCGGCAATTGCTCGGCCACCATACGTTCCGCTTTTTTACCTTCGGGATTGTTGGGATAGGTCAGCGCTACATAGTCAAGCTGCTCCTTGAAGGGTTCGAAACCGTTGAGTCTTCCAATGGCGTTGGCCTTCAACATCTCGAATTTGGGCACGATGGGGTCGCCGGTATATTTGTCGATATTTTCTTGGGCACCCGTAATCGTTTGGAGGAATTCTTGTTTCTGATACAACCTGTATAAGGCAGCATAGCGGGCATCGGGACTATCGGAATCATCTTCCAAAACCGCCCGGGGGTTCAGCACTATTTCCGCGTACCGCGAATCGGCATGGTTCTGTATAATGTTCGCTTTCATCTGCGCCATCAGCGGGCTGCCTTCTTCCTCATAAATTTTATAAAGGTTGTACTTTGATGGAAGGATCAATCGCTCTTCAGGATTGGAGGCCAGTACATTTTCGAGCTTCCCGGCAGCCAAGAAATTTTCCTTGAACTTTTCCTTGTAAATGAGTCCCAATTGATAGTTGGCGAAATTGCGTTCGGTCTTCAAGCTATCGATGTAGGACTCTTCTTTTGGGATTCTATCCATATAAAAAGCGACCGTCAATCTTTCCTCCTCGGTCGGATCACCGCTTAGGCTGTCGTTGGCAGCGACTAGTTCACCGGTCGCTTCAGAGGGCAATACCCTGCCTTTTTTGCTCCAGCGCCAATCGTCTTCGAGTTGCCGCTTTCCCCATTTTTGAACGAAATCGTTCTTTCCGTAACCTAAGCTGGTCAGGTTATAAAAGTAGAACTTTCCCTTGTTTTCTTTGCCGCCCTTACTTTCGGCGAACTGGGCGAAACCGGCTGTAATGCGGTCGTCTTCTTTTTTTGCGGCGGCCAACTTTTCGGCCTGCAGTTTGGCCACATACTTTTCGAAATAAGAGATCTGCTCGTCTATCGGAAGGTTGTAAAGGGTAATCACACTATCGGCTTGCTGGGCTATATCCTCATATTTTATAACATCCTCCAAATTATCCAATTTTTTCTTGGTCGAACGGAATTTCTTGTTGTTCTCTTCAAGATTGGTCAACACGCTATCGTAGTAAGCTCCCGATAACCTGTATTCGTTCTTGTCAAAATTGTATACGGCCAGATTCTCGTAATTCAGCGCGTTCAATTTGGGTTCGTTCTCCGTGGCCCGCAACGATTTGTTGAAATACACTAAGGCCATACTATCGTTTTCCTGTTCGAGATGATATTCAGCCACCTGTCGGTAGATTTTATCCAAAAAGGGCCTGTTTTCCCGATTTTCCTCCATTTTTGTAAGGAATTCAAGCATTTCCAGCTTGTTTTCTGTGTTCACTTCGGTATTTCTTATTTTTTCGATTTCCGCGTTGATCATATAGACCCGTGGGGATTTGCGGTTTAGTTCAACAATCTTATTGAAAGCGTAATTGGCACTATCCTTTTGATCCAGTCGGTTATAGAGCTGCCCGATAATGTAATAATACCGCCCTTTTTCGGGATTTTTTTTGGTGTGATAGGATGCGATTTTCAATTGGTGTACGGCCTTGCCCAAAGAATCTAGGTTGATGTAGGCCTGCGCCAACATGGCCCGTGCATCGGCATACTCTTGATCGTCGAGATTTTCGTACTTGAAAACTCGTTTGAGGTTTTTGATGGCGAGGTCCTCGTTTTCCAATCGGATGTTGACCTTCTCGCGCCAGATATGCGCCTCACCCAGCTTATCGCTATAATCGTATTTGTTGATGACGTAGTTAAAGGCCTCCAAAGCGGGAATATAGCGCTGATCAAAATACCGCGCCTTTCCCAATAATAGGAAGGCTTCGTCGGTCTGAGGATTGCGCTCCTCGTCCTTGATGTCCATACTATGTTTCTGTATGGCCTTGCTCGCCTTTTCTTCGGCAATGATAAAGTTGGGGTTATTGTCTTCGGAATCGAGCTTGATATCCTCAGTGACCTCGAGGCGTTCTACGGGAAGTATTTCCCAGTAATCATCTTTGTAGGTATTATTGAGTTCGTCACGGCCTTCTTCAAAGGCGATGTTACCATTATACAACGTATTGTACTTGGTATTCAGCGCGTGCCAATTACGGTTTACGAATTTATCCTTTTTGGTAGAGCAGGCGTTGAAAACGATGCTAACTAAAAGGACAAAAAAGATGTATTTATATGGATGTTTCAAGATTGCAAAGGTACCTGTCTTTCTTAAACTGAAAATTAGCCGGATTATTATGTAGTTCGTCGGGAAAAGTTCAAGTATCAAGCGCAAGTTCAGAAAAGAATACGGAGAATAGAAAAGAGGAAAAAGATTTGACCTACTTATCGGATGTTTGCGCACGCACTAAATCGACACGGTTTATTTGTGCGGACTTGTATCACAGATTTGCCTATCGGCGAGATGTGATTACCCATATAAAATAGAGATTTAAGGAAGAGTTGTGTTGCAATTTGATCTGACCGACCACCCGGTATGTAAAAATAGCCGCTTGCCAATAATTCCTTGGTGTTTATGGTGATTTGCGGATGCTTTTTGACCGGAAATCGAAATAAATTCTATCTTAAAGGCAGTAAATAAAGGATAAAAC
>JAGXIC010000261.1 GCA_024635875.1 Pricia sp. | reverse complement strand
TAAGTAGGTTACTGTGTAAGATTAGGCAACTAAGTTAGCTTCTGAAGGTCTAGTAGTATCAATTTAGGGGCAACACTATCACTTAATTACAAGGTAAACTTACGTCGCAATCCCGATATTTCTAAATAAATGTTGTGAACTTGATCCAAGGGGTTGTAAAAAATACGAACAGTTCATTTATTCGATGAAATACCTGCCTGCTGTTGCCCTTTCTCCTTTGGCCTACGCGATAGTAGCGAAAATCAGGTACAGGCAATTGATAAGGCTTAGACTTGCAATCGCAAAAAGGACAATATAAACGAGGATCGCTTTCATGGTTTGACTTCTTTACAAGGCAAGATAATAGATAGCATCCCGCACCCACAGGTAGTTGTGCAAATGGTTTGTAAGACTGTGTAAATGGTAGATTTCTGCCAGTAATAATTTAAAACACCGTTTTATTTTCCCTTAAACCAACTTTCATATTTCTTACCCAAAATCGGGGCAGGCTTTTCATTTTCGTTGATAGCGTTCATCAAGGCCATCACCCACATGTAGAGCAATACGAAAATACCGACGATGTGGATGATCCAGCCGAGAATGGGAATGATGCCGATAAGACCAAGTGCTAGTCCCGTTAAGCACAGTCCAACGGATTGCCGAAGGTGATAGCTCGCAAAATCCAGTTTTTTGTCGTTGTTCATGACGAGGGAAATGTCAACAAGGTCAAGCCAATGCCGGCAAGTGAATCTTTATTCTATTAAGATAAAGCCAACCCATCAAGAAATTTTGTGTGGATGGGGCGTCATACCGTATGTATCACAATATTATTTTACAGATAGCAAAACAATCTATGATTACAGTTTGAAGGCCAAAGCGGCCACCACCATACAAATCGATACGATTAGCATTGCGAAGAAAACGAAGGTAGCGCCGTCGATTTTTTTTAGAGTTGTCATTTTTGTCTGGTTTAGTGTTCGTAATTTTTTTCGGAAAATTTATACCTAAGTCTTAAGCACCAATTCGCCTTTCTTGCTTGATATGACTTTGGCCTTGGTCTTACCTAAATCAAAACGGTCTCCCGGCAAAAGGGTATCGGCGGGTGAAAAATGGGCTTCGGGAAAGACCTGTTTTTCGGTATACATGATTATCTTGGTTTCTTTTTTGGGTACGATATAACCGTCCTTTATCACATAGCTGCCTTCAAGGAGGCCTACATAGCATTCGTATTCGCTATATTGTTTGAAAAAATCTTCTTTTTGTTGGTTTTGAAAAACATGGAACAAGACAATATGGGATACCGACCTGGTTTTGGAACTGACTACCAATATCACTTTGGTTTCTTTAGTACTATACGTCTGTGCCCCTAGCTTCAGACAGGAGCCCATCAACATAAAGGAAAAAAAGATCCCTAGATATTTCATGTTTTTATTTAACGCTCTAAACCTTAGTACCTCAAAATACAATAGGTTAACATTTTATACCTATAAATCCCATCGGTTTTTATTTAGCACTTTCACCTTAGCAGAGTACCGGCTATAGTCAATACATCCTATTTTCATAATGCCAAACCTCAGCAGTAATGCATACCAACTCGAAGATAACGGAGCTTTTAAGAAACGCATATCACTTATGTAACAAAGTATGCAAGAGATGTAACTTAGGAAGTAATCTATTGTTGTGCAACAGATTGTTGGTACTCGAAAGGAGTTTTGTCGTAGGCTTCCTTAAAGCATTTGATAAAATAGGAAGGAGTATTGAAACCGACTGCATAGGCTACTTCACTGACCGAGGTATCGGAGGTCTTTAAAAGGTGCAGGGCCTGCATTAAGCGTTGTGAGCGGATGAATTCAGTAGTGTTCAAGCCGGTATACGCCTGTAATTTTCGGTGCAGCTGCATACGGCTCATGCCGATTTCCTTCCCAAAAGACTCGGCATTGAATTCCGAATCGTAGAGGTTTTCGTCCATCACTTTTTGCAGTCGATTCAGGAAAATTTCGTCGGTTGGGGTGATGGCAATATCCCTGGCTTGCAGCACCAATTCTTTACTGTAGCGGTCGCGCAGGGCCTTTCGCCCCTTGATCAGGTTTTCGACTCGTGTCTGGAGAACGGGCAGCCTAAAGGGTTTGGTAACAAAGTCATCAGCTCCGGATCGCAACCCCCTTAGTTCTTGCTCCTCACCGGTACCCGCGGTTAGCAATATGATGGGAATATGGCTGGTGCGCTCGTCTGACCTCAACGTATCGCAGAGTTCGATCCCATCGCATATGGGCATCCTTACGTCGGTAATAATCAGGTCGGGTACGGTTTCCAAGGCCTTTTCGATACCGGCCTTTCCATTTTCAGCCTCGTATACCCGATACCTGCTTTTCCATGCGGATTTTAGGAAGTCACGTACTTCTTTGTGATCTTCCACCACCAAAACAATTGGCAGCTCTTTTTCTATGGGAGATTCGGAAGGAAGGTCTGACGTATCGGAAACCTTTTTTGCATTCACCGGCCCTATTTCGGAGGATGTTTCCTCTAGACCCCTATTTTCGGCATCCTTGAAATCAATGGGAAGTTCGACCAGAAAAAGGATGGTGTCGTCCGTTTCCATTCGAACGCTTAGTTGACCCTGGTAAAGTTGCACCAGTTCCTTGACCAAGGAAAGGCCCACCCCGGCGCCTTCGGCATATTCGTCTTTTTGATAAAAACGGGTAAACAGCTTATCGACATCGATATTTGAATGTTCCTCAACAGTATTCTCGACGCTGATTTGCAAACTTGTTCCGTTTCTGAATGCCTTGAATTGGCACATTCCACCATCTCGGCCGTATTTAAAAGCATTGGAAAGCAGGTTGGTCACGATTTTTTCTACCGCATCTTCGTCGTAACTTGCATTTTCCAGATTTTCTAAATGGATGTCAAATTCCATATTTTTTTGGGTGGCACGGTACTCGAAAGACCTGGCGATCATTCCTAGAAACAGGCTGAGGTTCCCTTCCGACATTTTCAGTTTAAGTTTTCCCCTTTCGAGCTTGGCCAAATGCAACAGTTGGTCTACCAGCGTAATCAAGCGGTTGGTGTTTCGCTTAATCATCGAGAAATTCGAAAAATCGGTATCCGAGAGTCCGTTCTCACCCAATTTGGCATCGATAGGTCCCGAAATCAGGGTTAGCGGCGTTCTGAACTCATGGGATATGTCGGTATACAGTTTCGATTTCAGGTCGTTCAGTTTCTTCAATCTACGCGCCTCTTCTTCCTTCAACTGAAGGTCGAGCTGCATTCGCCAACGTGATTTGAAATAGGCGTATACAGCCAGTAAGGTCGCCAAAATCAAAAGGGCGTACATCAATTTGGCATAGGGGGTGGCATACCAAGGGGACGCAATGGAAAACGTAAAACTAACAGGATCATCGTTCCAGACTCCATCATAGTTGCTCGACTTGACCTGAAATCGGTAATCACCCGGTGGTAACTGAGTATAACGGGCAAAATTAGTATTGCCCGCCTCTACCCAGGCTTCATCGTAATTGACCAATCGGTATTGGTAGCGGTTTTTTTCGGGAAGCGAGTATTGCAAGCTCGAAAAACTAAACGACACCGTATTTTGATCATGCCGTAATTCATGGTCATCGGTCAAGGGTCGGGCCTCGTCGAAAACGCTAAAACCGGTAATGGTCGTTTTGGGCAGTAAAATATTCTGCTTTATTTCACTGGGCTTGAACCAATAAAAACCGTCCAATCCACCAAAATAGAGGTTTCCCTTTTCATCTTTATAAGATGCCCCGGTGTTGAATTCGGTAGCGAGGCCAGCGTAGTTCGTATAATTGGTAATTTCTGGGACAGCCTCAAACGTATCGCCCAGCACGAATTTGGTAATGCCCTTGTTGGAGCTCAACCAAAGATTAGCGTTTTCATCGGTTAAAATGGAATAAATCACATTATTGGCCAGGCCCTGTTCAACAGTGTACGTCCTGAATCTTTCGTTCTTTGTATCGAATACGTTGAGGCCGCCACCATTGGTGCCGATCCAAAGCCTTCCGTGCGGTCCGTAGTAGAGGGATTTAATTTTATCGCTTGATAGGGAATTGCCATCCATATTTTGCCGAAAGGTCGTAAAAGTCCCTTTCTCGATATCGAAATAGGCTATTCCATCCGTTTCTGTGCCTATCCATAGATTTCCTTTTTCATCCGAAACCATTGCCCGGATATTATTGCTGGGAAGACTATTTTTTTGTCCGGGACGATGTGAGAGGTTCTTAATTTCCCCCTTTTCCTTATCGAATTGGATAATCCCCTGCTCACGTGTACCTAGCCAAATGCGGTCGGCATCATCGCTATAGATGCACCAGATGGTATTGGCCGACAATGGGGTTTTCGAATCGGGGAAAAAATGTTCGAACTTTCCATCGGCGCCCCTGATATCGAGGCCACCACCCTGGGTGCCTATCCAAAGGTCATTATCCCCATCAACAAAAAGACTCATGACTCGGTCCGAGGAAATGGTATTGCGGTTTCCCTGTTCTGCTTTGAAGGTCTGCCAACTGTTGGTCACGGGATCATATCGGGTAAGACCCTTGCCCGAAGTGCCGATCCAGACCGCTCCTTTTTTATCGAGGGCGATGGCCCGTACCACATCGATATTTATATTATCCGGCGTTTCGTAATTGGTCAGGGAATTGAATTTTTCAAGGTATTCGTCATAATAACTTGCCCCTGCCCCATCGGTGCCTAACCACACCGTACCCGAATAATCTTCATAGATGCAAAGGATGTCGTTATAGTGAAGTGCTTTGGGATTGTGTTTTTCTGCGCCGAAATGGGTAATTGTATACTTATCGAAATCTATAAGATAAAGTCCCCTGCCATAGGTAGCGACCCACAACCTACCTTTCGAATCGATGTGAAGATCCAAGATGTTCAAGTTAGCGGGAAGCGGGTCCGTAAAGGGCAGTTCGGAAATACGGTGAAAGCCGTTACCATTTTTTTCCTTGAAATAGAGCCCGTCTCCAAAAGTGCTGATCCATTCTCGGTCTTTGATGTCGAACGCAATATCGCTAAAATTCGCTTTGATTCCTTCGCCATAACCTGTCTTTGGCTTTATGCTTGTTGTTTTTTGGGGCTTGGGCATATATTCCAAAAGCTGGCGATCGACCGCCAACACTACCGCACCGGCAGCGTTTTGGGCGATATTGTAAATGGTTCCCCCTACTACCGGGAACGGCAGCACCAGCTCGGGTTCCGTGGCACCCGGTCTTAGAACGTAAAGTCCTTCGGAATAGGTTCCGATATATAGGTTCAGGTCGCTCCCCTGATAGATAACGCTGGCATCATCGATTTCAGTCAAAGGTTCGAACTTTTGGTTTTTGGAATTGAATTTTCGGGGTATTTTATCGGAGGGTATAATCCACAGACCCCCATCTCTATCGTTGTACACCTTTCCGAGGTTGCTATAATCGGGCTTGGTGATATCTAAGAAAGTGTAGGGGAAAACACTGAACTTTCTGCCGTCATATTTGTTCAGGCCGTCTTGGGTTGCGATCCATAGGTAGCCGGTACTATCCTGCGCTATCGAAATGGCACTGTTCTGCGAAAGACCTTCCTTTACTGATAATTGCCTGAAGGTAATCTGCGATTGTGGGAAAAAGGACTGCACCCCGCCCAAAACTACCATCAAAAATATGAGGGGGACTTTGTTTGCTATGATTTTTGTGGGTTCCATAGGTTGGCGGATGGACTGTAGCCCTTTAAAGATAGGGAAAATAAGGATATAATTTCTTTGAAGAAAGAAACATAAAAAAGCCGGAAACGTTAAGCGTCCCGGCCAAGTCTAAATTATTTGGTTAATTTATGATACCGCCATTCCGTACGGCCCTTCCGATGTATCGAAATCGATAGTACCAAAATGGGTGCTGATACAGGTAGTTCCCCCGAAACCTATAATCGAGCAAATCACCAAATTCCAAATAGTTTGGTTAGGTGCCCCAACTTGATCATCAGACGGACTATATCACGTTCTAATTAACAACATGATGCCTAGAACCGTACCTTTTGGAGTGGCAGTTTCATAAAATTGTAGGAGTGTTCCCCATAGATAATCTCATATTTCAGGATGTGAATTCAGAAAAAATTCAGTGTCCCGGTTTACTGTACATCTATATACTACTGACTTAGGGAGTAACGAAAATACATAATTAATTCACAATGAACACTATACATTTAAGAAAAAATTATATTATCCTTAACATTTGTATCGCTTCTACTGAACGATCGCTATTTTAAACGTCACCTAATACTATCTCGGATCTCTACACCCACCAACGCATTTTCGGTGATGTCTTCCGCAATACCAAGTTCTTTCTCAAATCCAGAATTTTTATTCCCATCCGTAAATACCGCTACTAGCAGCATCGTAATCGACATAGAGAACATTAGTAGGCACTTTTTCATTATTGATTTCATTTGTCGAACTGCTTTGAGCTTGTTACAAACGCTTTATGGGCAAAACTACGATCCGAATGATTTAAGACTAAGGTAAGTCCATGTCGACAGTAGCCGAAGTGCTATTGTATAGATGGTATTGTTTTGTGTATAAGTGGGAAAATAGGGTTTGAACTTGAATTCACCCTCAATACTGATCGAGATGTTCTGGGTACAGAAAGTTGTTATAAGGAAAACGGGTGACATGAATATCCCGCACCTCATCGTATACCCTTTTTCTGAACTCGTCAAGGTTCTCTTTGTTCAAAGCGGAAATGAAGAGTGCCCTATCGCCAACCCTTTGCATCCACGTACGTTTCCATTCCTCGATAGTAAAATGTCGTTCAGTCTTTTCAGTAACCAGATCATCATCTTCTATAGTTTCATGTTTGTAGAGGTCTATTTTATTGAAGACCATAATGATGTTTTTGTCCGCACTATCGATCTCTCCTAAAATTCTGTTTACCGAGTCGATGTGCTCCTCGAACTGCGGGTGTGAGATATCGACGACGTGTAGCAAAAGATCGGCTTCCCTAACCTCATCCAATGTACTTTTGAAACTTTCTACCAATTGTGTGGGCAGTTTGCGTATAAAACCAACGGTATCGCTAAGTAAGAAAGGTAGATTTCCGATAACCACCTTACGCACGGTGGTATCAAGGGTAGCGAACAGCTTATTTTCGGCGAAGACATCGCTTTTGCTGATGACGTTCATCAACGTTGATTTTCCTACATTGGTGTACCCGACCAAGGCAACACGCACCAGGGCACCGCGATTCCCACGTTGGGTCTCCATCTGCCGATCTATTTTTTCTAGCTTCTTTTTTAGTAACGAAATGCGGTCGCGAACGATACGCCTATCGGTTTCGATCTCTGTTTCTCCAGGGCCGCGCATTCCGATACCGCCACGTTGGCGTTCCAAGTGCGTCCAAAGACCGGTCAATCTGGGTAATAGGTATTCGTACTGCGCAAGCTCGACCTGGGTCCGGGCGTAACTGGTCTGTGCGCGTTGGGCGAAAATATCCAATATAAGACTGGTACGGTCCAATATCTTACACTTGAGCTGCTTTTCAATGTTGCGCTGTTGGGCCGGGGTAAGTTCATCATCGAAAATTACCGAACCTATGTCGTTTTCTTTTACGAATTGCTCCACTTCCTGAATTTTGCCACTTCCGATGAAGGTTTTGGGGTCGGGCGGATCCATGCGCTGAACGAAGCGCTTCATAACCTCGCCCCCTGCCGTAAACGTTAAGAACTCGAGTTCATCGAGATATTCGTTTACCTTTTCTTCGTTCTGTTCCCGGTTAAGCACTCCGATCAAAACGGCCTTTTCATGTTCTATGTTCTGTTTTTCTAGCATATGTAATCGTACTGTATAAAATTAGGCAATGAACTTGTCTTGAAGTCGGTTACCTTACCTTTTAATTTCAGGAATAGCAGATGGGCCACAGCATAGAAGCCCGAAGTGCACTTACCCTGGCTATCTATTGTTAGTTGATCGTGAGAAGGTCAATATCAAAAATCAGCACCGAACCCCCAGGTATCCCACTATAATCAAAACTTCCATATCCAAGATGTGAGGGTACCAACAACATTCCGCTACCGCCCTCCTTGAAGTAGGTGATACCTTCCGTCCATCCCTTGATCACCTGTTGCAGGTTAAAGGTGATACCTTCAGAGGGACTTTCATCGAAAACCCTACCGTTCAGATAATAGCCTTTATAAACGACCGTAACGTCTAATGTAGCTGCAGGTCGAGCCCCATCGCCAAGTTCATTGATTACATAATAAAGCCCGGTATCACTTCTATTGGCCTTCAACGTATTTTCTTGAATATAGTTCTTGATGTCCGCCTCGTTCTGCGCGGTGTAGTCAACAGGCTCAGGATTGGACGAACGGTTATCGTCTCCACAGGAAATCATGACAAATAAGAGACAAAATGGTAAAAGAAATTTCATAGTGCTATATTATTGACTGCAAATATAGAAAAGAAGGGCATAGGTTTGTTCAATTATGGTATTTCATCGAAATATGAACCATCCCTTCAATTTCCGAACTTCCTTAAGCGTTATTTCTTATATAATATAATCAATTCCCTATGTACTATGCGCAAACCGATTTCAAACATGCGGACTTCACAATTTATACTTCCCTTCTCTGTATACCCTTTATTTTGATGACCGCATGTAGCGAAGATGCCATGGATAAAGAATTGGACGACTCTGTAGACACTAATGAGATAACTACCCCTGAAGACGATACGATAGAAGATCGGTCAAGTACCGATGAAAAAGACGTCGGCGATAAAGACGGGTCAACATCGTGTCAAAATGCCTTACATTATATTTTTAATGAACAGGATGGATTAATCAATGTGCCCACGATATATTTGTAGTGTTCGAAAACAAAGGTATCTATACCATGGAGGTTTCGGCACGGTCCACAGGTCATGCCATAGATAAATTCGTGCTTTTTAAGGATATACAACAGGAGAATGCCATCGCCGAAACGACCGAGTTAAGTGAAATTAGTTGCCCTTGAACCTATTCGATAAAATAGGTATAGACCGACCGCTTAGTCGGAAGGTTCCTTTCGAAAATAAAATGGGATGCCATCAAATTTACTGTATTAAGCTAGTATCTATCGATGAAAGGCTGATTTTGGCAACTCATATTGAAACTAGCAAAATTAAGAAACCGGTCGGTCGGTGGCGATCAGAACAAGGATTGCTGTTTCACGGGATTTTCATGATCTAAAAGCCATTTTTTACGGTGCAGTCCACCAGCATAACCGATCAGGGAACCATCACTGCCAATGACGCGATGGCAAGGCACTACGATCCACAGAGGATTCTTACCGTTCGCGGCAGCGACGGCCCGGATGGCATTCACATCGCCCAAGGTTTTCGAGAGCTCGAGATAAGAGGTTGTTTTACCATACGGAATATCGAGCAAGGCTTCCCAGACCCGTTTTTGAAAATCCGTGCCATCGGGATTTAAATTCAAATCGAAAACCTTCCTTTTTCCTTCAAAATATTCCTTTAGCTCGTAGACGGCGTCTTCTAATATTTTCGGAACCCTATCGCTAACTGCATGTTCGCCATCAAGAACACTTATGGCTGACAGTCCGTTTTCGTCACCTATCAATTGGGCAGTACCAAGGGGTGTTCCTATCAATGCTGTTTCCATCATTTCGATCAACAAATTTTAGAAGTACCTCTCGTTAGATCTGTGTTGCATTTCGAAGTCAAAATGGGGGCTATAAAAATTGGTGTCCGTACTAATTTTCCTTCCCAGTTTTTCCATCGGGATTTAGGGGGATTGGGCCATCGTCTTCATCGAGTACGCCGGACCGCTGCGCCCTTTGCTGCCAGTTTTTTCTGGCCAGTTCCTGAAGATCGGCCACGCTGTCGCTCTCGTCCATAATTTCAAGGCCTAACAAGGTTTCGATAACGTCTTCCATGGTTACCAAACCGCTTACCGAGCCATACTCGTCAACGACAAGGGCCACATGCTCCCTTTTTTTGACCAGGGTATCGAACAATTTTGGAATGGGGGTGTTTCGTTCGGTGATCAGAATGTCGCGTTTGATTTCGGATAGCGGAATATTGCCTTTGTTGTTGATCATTTCTTCAAGAATAGTATCCTTAAGTACAAATCCGTCAATATGGTCTAACTTCTCGCCATGTACTGGAATACGGGAAAAACGCATTTTGGGATTCTCCTTAAAAAAATCGGCTATTGTTCTCTTTTCCGAAGCTATTTTCATCACGGCCCTAGGTGTCATGACATCCTTTACCAATACCTTATCAAAACGGAGCAGATTCTTGATGATAGTAGATTCGGATTTCTCGAATATGCCCTCCTCTTGGGCGACCTCCGTCATGAGCGAAAAGTCTTCACGGCTCAAAACACTACCCTCATGGGCATTGCCGCCTACCAATTTTGTAAATAGCTGCAATACCCACAAAAGTCCGGTGTATTTGAGCGCCAGCACCATGAATTTCAAAGTTTTGGATGTAAAATTTGCCAAGTTACGCCAGTAGGTGGCCCCAATGGTCTTCGGGATAATCTCGGAGGCAACCAAAATCAGTATAGTCATAAGCGTCGAGACGATGCCCACCATCAGATCTTCAGTAAACGTTACCCCAAAAACCGTTCGCTCCGTACTACCGTAAAGTTCGGTATAGGCTACCTTAGCCTGAACCCCCACCAAAATGGCCCCTACAGTGTGCGCTATGGTATTCAGGGTCAGAATCGCAATTAAGGGTTGATCTACATCCTTTTTGAGCTCTTCCAAAATAAGTGCGTATGATTTTCTTTCCCGCTTCTTAACACTGATAAAAGTAGGGGTGATGCTTAGTAGTACTGCCTCGAGTACAGAGCAGAGAAAGGAAAAAAAGATGGATATGAGTGCGTAGAATATCAGTAGTCCCATAAAATGGTTTTGCTGGCCAATATACCACTTAAATCGCTAGGGGCTTTACGCCAATCGGTCATTGTCGTGCGATTTTGCATTAGATATTGAACCAAATCATATATTTCAAGTGGCTATTAAGGTTATGCGCCCTTTACTACAAATTTAAGCAAACCATTCATTCATCGGCTCTGCGCAGGGGCAAAGCGCTTTGGCGCATTTCGTGACCCGCTTGATAAAAAACCTGTTGCAGGGCAGGGCGGATGTTCAAATTGTAAATATTTTGATGATCGCGTGACGGATATACCCGATTGGAGAGAAATATATATACCAATTGGTTTTCGGGGTCCGCCCAAACGAAGGTACCCGTAAATCCGCTGTGGCCGAAGCTCTGCGGACTCACTTCCGGAGCGGGGTATGCCTCTTTTAATTGTAGCGTATCGTTACCCAATGTCGGTTTGTCGAAGCCAAGCCCACGACGGTTTTCATTTTCGGGATATTGCACTTTGATAAATTCCTTAACCGTATCTTCCGAAAAATAGCGTTTGCCGTCGTAAATACCGTATTGCATATACATCTGCATCAGCTTGGCCAAATCGATAGCAGTAGCGAACAGGCCCGCATTGCCGGAGACACCGCCCAGTAGCGAGGCATTTTCGTCGTGTACCCATCCCTGAGTTAGGGTATGGCGAAAAATAGTGTCTTGCTCCGTGGGTACTATGTTATTTGGGAATTCTTTGGTACTAGGATTAAAGCCCATGGTCGGGGTACCTAATGGCAAATAGAAATTCTTCTGTAGATAATAATTATAGGATTCCCCGGTCAACTGTTCGATAAGCTCGGGAAAAATGAGAAAAGTGAGTCCGGAATATTTGTATTTTTTTTCTTCGGATACTTTGGATCGGTCGATCATTCGGTACATTTTCCGGTTGAACCGGTCTTTGACATAAAGACCGTCATAAGCTCGGTATTGGAATCGGTTGTTCGGTTCGGTCTTGACAAATCGATGTTTAAGGGCCCCGTTCTTTTTTATAACCTCGTTCAGAAAGATGATATAGGGTTCAAGCCCGGCTTGATGCGCCAAGATTTCGCGTAGTGTAATATCCTTTTTATCCTTTCTTTTTTGCCAGGGTTCCCAATACGCGCTAAAAGGCTTGTCGAGGTCCAATTTACCTTCGTCGACCAATTTCATTAGGGCCGGTAAGGCACCTGCAATTTTGGTAACGGATGCAAGGTCGAAGAGGTCGTCTTTTGCGGTAGCTTGGATGCTGTCGTAAGTGTGGTAACCGTAGGCTTCCTCAAAAATGATTTTGCCCTGTTTGGCGACTAGCACGACAGCTCCGGGGAAGGCTTCTTTTTTAATAGCATTGGTCAGTATTGAGTCGACTTTGGTATGGAGGTAAGTGTAATCGAGGCCTACCTCTGATGGATCTGCATGTATTAAAGCGTCTTTAGGAAATACAGCTAGTTTTACCGAGGAATCTTCTTGCGCCAATACGGAACAAAAAAATAAACCGATAGGTATAAAAAATAGTGTTTTCATAGTATCTATATTCTTGTCACTGAGTGGCGCATCTTTGCCATACTGAGTTTGGTATGCCAATTACCGGCTACTCCATTTATCGGACCGCATCCTTTGCAAGCCTTCGACTTCGCTCAGGGTGACATTTGATATTAAACGCGTAGCTGAGGCCCAATTACATCAATCGAACCACATCCTTCGCAAAGTAGCTCGCAATAATATCGGCCCCGGCTCTTTTGATACTGATCAATTGCTCCATCATTACAGCGTCGTGGTCGAGCCATCCTTTTTCGGCGGCGGCCTTTAGCATGGCATACTCCCCGCTAACTTGATATACCGCTACCGGTACCTCCACGGCATCCCTGATCTCGCGGACGATATCCAAATAACACAGTCCCGGTTTTATCATTACGATATCGGCACCTTCGTCAATGTCCATTTGGGTTTCCTTGATGGCTTCCTTACGGTTGGCAGAATCCATTTGGTAGGATTTTTTATCCTTGGGCACGTTTTTTATAGCTACGGGCGCGGAATCCAAGGCATCGCGGAAAGGGCCGTAAAAGGCACTGGCATACTTCGCACTGTAGGCCATAATACCGGTATCGGTGTGGCCTTCG
This sequence comes from Pricia sp., assembly GCA_024635875.1. Classification (GTDB taxonomy): domain Bacteria; phylum Bacteroidota; class Bacteroidia; order Flavobacteriales; family Flavobacteriaceae; genus Pricia. The sequence goes on along the minus strand of JAGXIC010000261.1, from coordinate 11,051 downwards.
TCTTCCAGAGCTTCACGAATTGTAAGTATGCGACCGTCCATCATGTCACTGGGCGCAACAAAATCGGCTCCCGCGTTGGCGTGACTTACGCTCATTTCCGCTAGGATTTCTGCGCTTTCATCATTTAATATCCTGCCATTTTCCACAATTCCATCATGTCCGTAAGAAGAATAGGGGTCCAAGGCCACATCGGTCATCACTAACATATCGGGGCAGGCATTCTTGACGGCCTTGATGGCCAATTGCATCAACCCGTTCGCGTTCAACGCCTCGGAACCCCTGTTATCCTTTAGGTCGTCGGGAATCTTAACGAAAAGTAGCACGGCGCAGAGGCCCATATTCCACAAATCCTTGACCTCTTTTTCGAGATTGTCCAAACTCAACCGGTAATAATCGGGCATAGAGGGAATTTCTTCCTTTACACCCTTCCCTTCAACCACGAAAAGCGGTACCAGAAAATCACTTGGGGTTAAAAAGGTTTCACGGACCAGGTGGCGTATGGCATCGTTGGATCGCAGTCTTCGGTTTCTTCGCAGGGGATACATAGATTTACTTTATAGATTTATAGTTATTCAACGTCCACAGGTATGGATTTATCGGGATTTTCCATCTCTTTCTGACATGCAATTAGGTCTTCCAAAGCTCTCCCATGGCCATATGTGGCCCATAATCCGACATCTTTTTCGATTTTCTCGGGGTCTTCATCAGTGTCTATATATTTTCTGATGGATGCCACAGCCTCATCGTCAAAGGAGTCGATTTTTAAAAGGGAACCCGATCCGGGTATGCTGTAGGCATCTTCATAATCATAGCATACCACTAGCACTTTGTCACCGGTGCCGAGTCCGGATTTATAAAAACTATCCGTAGTAAAGAACCTTTGATTTTTATAGGTGTTTTTACCGATGTCCTTAATCTTATAGACTTCTTCGATCGCTATTATTCCTTTCTGTGGGGTGTACAAGGGTCCGGCCTCGTTAGTAGGCGCTTTCAATTCTTTTATCGTACCCGAGAAAACCAATGAAAGTTCTTGGCCGCAGTTACCAATAAATGGTCCGGATTCAGGCCACCAATACGTGTAACCGACGTCTAATGTATCTAGCATAAACTCGATGTCGATGTCGCTTTTTGAATTTTTCACGAGGTCACAGGAAATGATGGAAAAAGCACTCCCCGCAATAAAAACTAAACTCGTCAAATTTCGGCCTCTCTTTAGAAACCAATGTGACCCAAGACCTGTCAGATTTATATTCCGAATGAAAAAATCTTTATTTAAAATATCAATAACCATGTTGGAAAGAAACCTGACAGGTTTTTCTTGAAAGTCAAAACCCGATAGACCCATCCACCCGACTTTATTTATAATTTTCAAACCCATTCCCTCGGAGTTTTAAGCACTTCCAACAACTTCGCTTCTTCACTTCCCGCTATCGCCTGATGGTCATAACGCCATTGCACAAAAGGGGGAAGGCTCATCAAGATACTCTCGATACGCCCATTGGTCTTAAGACCGAACAAAGTACCCTTATCATGAACGAGGTTAAACTCGACATATCTACCACGGCGAATTTCCTGCCAGTCTCGCTGATCTGCCGTGTAATCGGCATCCTTACGTTTTAAAACAATCGGTATATAACTGTCAAGAAAACTATTGCCTACATCTGTTACGAAATTATACCAATCCGCCATCCGCATTTCGTCAGTCGATTTGCAATAGTCAAAGAAGAGTCCGCCGATACCTCTGGCCTCGCTTCGGTGTTCGTTCCAAAAATAGGCATCGCATTTCTTTTTGTATAAGGTATAAAATTCGGGGTGATGTTTATCACAAGCCGCTTTGCAAACGGAATGGAAATGTACGGCATCGGCATTAAAAAGATAATACGGCGTCAAATCCTGTCCGCCACCGAACCATTGATCAACAATCTTTCCTTTTTTATCGTACATCTCAAAATACCGCCAATTGGCATGTACCGTAGGTACCATCGGACTTTTAGGATGCAACACCAAACTTAGGCCACAAGCAAAAAAATCGGCATCCTCGACCCCAAAATAAGTTTGCATGCTCTTCGGAAGCTCACCATGTACCGCTGAGATGTTAACACCACCCTTTTCAAAGATTTTTCCGTTTTCAATGATTCTTGAACGACCTCCACCTCCCTCAGGTCGCTCCCAAACATCTTCGCGAAATTTTGCCTTCCCGTCTACCTCCTCGAGTTTAGCGGTTATGGTATTTTGGAGTGTTTTTATGTAGGTCTGAAATTTATCTTTCATTTTACGGTATGGTGTGCGTAGTACAATGCTGGGGCACAAAAATTGATGTCTGGCTATGGGCTCGGGGCCTCCAATTCATATAGCTCCATATCCAAAGGTCCTTCCCCTGGCGGAGTATGCTCTTTCTCTAAAGTCCTTTTCCAAAGATAACCACATTTTTTGGCGACTCTAATACTTCCTAGGTTACTTCTATGAACAATAATTTGTAGGGTTTTTAAACCTAAGTCATGTAAGGCAAAGCTTGACAATGCCTTGACTGCTTCGGTCATCCAACCTTTTCCCTCATATTGATAGCCGATACAGTAGGCCAGTTCCGCTTGTTTAGCATTCCAGTCGAGCTCCTTGATATAGACGAGTCCGATAACTGTTCGGTTTTCCTTCTCTTTTAGCACAAAAAGAAATTCTTCTCTACGATCAAATTGCCTGACTTTATCGGCTACGAAAATCTTTGATAGCTCCGGATTCAGATTTTGTTCCAAGGTCTTTGGAAAATAACGTTTTAACCTTTCGGAATTGGCAACCATCAAATCACAGATCCGCCATGCATATTTTTCACTTATAGGCTCGATGGTGTAGTTTGTGAATGTTGCAAACATGTCATTAAAGTAACGTAGGCTCTGGTATTACGTGCTGAGTATGCAGTACTACCTAGAGAAAAGGAAATAAAAAGACTGATTACCCTTTAACTTCGTACTCCTTCACCGCATCCACAAAAGCTTTCGCATTTTCCACCGGAATGTTTGGCAGAATACCATGCCCTAGATTCACTACATACTTATCCTTCCCGAATTCGTCAATCATTTGGGTGACCATTTTTTTGATATCGGCGGGAGGCGATAGCAATCTCGAGGGGTCAAAATTACCCTGCAACGTGATATTTCCTCCGGAGAAGTAGCGTGCATTTTGAGCGGAGCAAGTCCAATCTACTCCAAGTGCCGCAGCTCCTGATTTGGCCATATCGCCCAAAGCGAACCAGCAGCCTTTTCCGAAAACGATTACGGGGGCCTCGTTTTTAAGGGCATCGATAATCTGTTGGATATACTGCCATGAAAATTCTTGATAATCGGTCGGAGAGAGCATACCGCCCCACGAATCGAAGACCTGAACCGCATTCACGCCTGCGGTTACTTTTGCTTTTAGATAGGCGATGGTGGTGTCGGTAATTTTTTGAAGCATTTCATGGGCCGCAGCTGGTTGCGTAAAGCAGAATTCCTTGGCCTTGTCGAAGGTTTTGCTGCCTTGCCCCTGAACGCAATAGCAGAGTATCGTCCACGGTGATCCTGCAAAACCGATGAGCGGCACCTCATCGTTCAACTTTTCTTTGGTTGCTTTTATCGCTTGCACCACATAATCCAATTCCACGTTGACATCGGGCACGAGTACCCTGTCCACATCAATTTGCGTACGGATGGGCTTGGGAAGATACGGCCCGAAATTAGGTTTCATCTGCACTTCGATATCCATTGCCTGCGGAATCACCAGTATGTCGCAAAAGAGTATCGCGGCGTCCATACCATATCTGCGGATGGGCTGTACGGTAATTTCAGAGGCCAGTTCAGGGGTTCGGCACCGGGTAAAGAAGTCGTACTTTTTCTTGATTTCCATAAACTCCGGCAGATAGCGGCCGGCTTGGCGCATCATCCAAACGGGCGGACGTTCAACGGTTTCGCCTTTTAGGGCGCGGAGGAATAAATCGTTTTTTATCATAGTTTCATCGTGTTCTAAATTGCGAGGAGTGTATCTGCGTTTGAGCAGATCAGCGACACGGCAATGATTGCTGCCATTTAACAGTACTGCCCGTTCACCAACTCAATAACACTTTCTACTGTTGGCATCTTCGCCACGCGCACATCGGTGAACTGCTTTCGCGCTTCTGCCGCTGTGGTCTCACCGATGCAGTAAGCGATTTTATCCGGTGCATTCTTCATCAGATAGCTTTCGACGGTAGAGGGACTATAGAACATGACACCCTCAATACCGTCATCGACCTTTCTAGGCGCATGTTTGGTTTGGTAGGCCTCGATTTCATTGACCTTAATATTATTATCGGCCAAAATGGACGGTAAGGTATCGAGCCGGAGGTTACTGCAGAAATACGTGACCTCTAGGCCTTCCATATACTCCACAAGATGCTCTGCCAGTTTTTCCGCATATTTTTCTTGATGCTTGACGGGGCCGATATGACGTTCGATCAAACGTTTGGTCTTTCGACCGACACAATAGATGTTTTCGAATTTAAGGTCGCCCGCATCTACGTTCTTCAATAGCGCCTCGACCGCGTTTTGACTCGTAAGGATAACATTTCTTTTTTCTTTCTTTAGCTCGTAGGCAGAAATACGATTGGGACTCACCTTAATAAAATCCTCGGACTTTACTCGAACGGAATCGGCAAAAAGCGCCAGTTGATCGTGGGTCAAATCTTTAGTGGAGAAGACGTTTGTCTTTAATGTGGCCCCTTGAATCTCGTTCATCAAAAGCTTACCGCCACGGCTCAGAATACTATTGGCGCAGTCGCGGCCCAAGAATTCGTGCTTGCCCAAAGGCGCACTGAATTCCGATTCCAGTTTTTTCTTGCCGTCTACCGTTAGCAAGACGCCTTTTAAAGTGACTTCGTTTTCTTTATTGATATACGCTAGGGCACCAATAGGTGCTGTACAGCCTCCTTCAAGAATACGCAGAAATTCCCGTTCTTGGCGGGTACAGATTTCGGTAGGTTCGTGATTGAGCTGGGAACAGGCTTCGCGGACGAATGCGTCATTTTCCAAAGCCACGACCATAATGGCACCTTGTGCGGGGGCGGGCACCATCCAAGTAAGGCCGACCGTATTGTCAGGTTCAAGACCGATGCGTTCGAGTCCTGCCGCGGCGAAAATGGCCGCGTTCCAGTCGTTAGTTTGTAATTTTTCGTAGCGGGTATTCACATTCCCCCGTAAATCGACCACGGTATGGGTCGGATAGCGGTTCAGCCACTGGGCCTTTCTGCGCAGGCTTCCCGTTGCAATAATGGCTTCACGTTGCGCTAAAAACTCTTCATTTTTTTTAAAGGCGAGAATGTCGAGAAAATTACCACGTTGTAGAACGGCCGCTTGAACGATACCAATGGGAAGTTTTGTAGGCACATCCTTCATGCTATGCACCGCTACATCGATTTCTCCGCTCAGCATCGCAACATCCAAGGTTTTCGTGAAAATACCTGTTATTCCCATTTCGTGCAGGGGCTTGTCGAGCACCAAATCGCCAGTGGATTTGACCGGCACTAGCACGGCGCGATGACCCAAAGCTTCTAAAGAATCCTTAACAGTGGTGGCCTGCCACAGCGCCAATTCGCTATCGCGGGTACCTATGCGAATGATTTTGCTCATGGGGTGTCGAGTTCGAGTTGAAAGACCCTTTGAATAAGTTCAAGACTCACATCGGAATCAATGTCATCGTCTTTCAGATGGTTGGCGAACTGCTTGGTGATTTTTTGGATGATGCGGTTCGAAATGATATCAGCCTGTTGTTCGTTGAAGTCGGATTGTTTTTTCGATTGATAATCCATCTCCTCGTCTTTCATTGTTTTCAATTTCTTTTTAAGGGCCTTGATAACGGGTGCAAATTTGCGGGTTTCGAGCCATTGACTAAAATCGTGCCGTACCTCGGCAATGATTTCTTCAGCATGCGGCACGTACTCTTTCCGCCTTTCCAAAGTCTTGTCGGTCATTTGGGAGAGATGGTCTAAGTGGATGACCGTTACGTTTTCCAATTCGGAAACATCGTCGGATACATTTTTGGGAATGGACAGGTCCAAGATTAACAAAGGCTTCTTGGTATAAATCAATTCTTTGGATATCGTTGGCGATTGGGCACTGGTAGCCACAATAAGCACATCGGTATTCCGAATTTCAGTTTGCAGATCGCCATAATCCTTGACCGTCAATTGGAATTTTCCGGCAATTCTTTCCGCTTTTTCCTTGGTGCGGTTGACTAGCGTGATATGGTCATTCTTGGTGTGCTTAATAAGATTTTCGCACGTATTACGTCCGATTTTACCAGTTCCGAAGAGCAAAATGTTCTTTTCGGAAACATCGGGAACGTTTTCCAGAATATAGCGCACGGAGGCAAAGGCCACCGAAGTGGCGCCAGAGGATATTTCAGTTTCGTTCTTGATACGTTTGCTGGCCTGGATGACCGAATTGCAAAGACGCTCGATAAACGGATTGGCAATACCGAACTTTTTCGAACGGTTGAAACTTTGTTTCAGTTGACTGATAATCTCGAAATCACCAAGAATCTGGCTGTCAAGTCCGGTACCTACCTTAAAAAGGTGGCCGATGGCGTCATTGTTCTTGTAGACATAGGCGACCTCCTGAAATTCCTCTACAGAACCCGTCGTATTGTCACAAAGCAGTTTGATGAGTTGAAAGGGATGCAGGGCGAAACCATATAGCTCGGTACGATTACAGGTAGAGGTCGCCAAAAGGCCATCAATGCCCTGTGCCTTTGCCTGCATCAGCAGTTTTTCGGCGGCCGCTTTTCCGAGGCTGAACTTGCCGCGAGTCTCGGCATCCGCTTTATGGTAGCTGAGCCCTATAGTGTAAAACGAGTTATGTCGCGAAATATGGTAATCTTTCATCAAATGGAATGGACGTTAAAACGCTAGAAGAATATACCATCTAACGTTTTCGGTATGTTGGAAAGTACTGATGTCTATATATCGGGCCGCCGAGCGGTTAGTGGTTCAGGGGATTCCCGAAAATGACATCCTGAAAATTTTCTTTCTACAAACGCTAGCAAAAATACAGGCTATAACCATTAAAAAATAACGCTAGCGGTACAATTAGTATCGATACCCGTTTTTTAATGGGATTTTCATAAAGATTGTCTTTAAATCCATATTTTTGTAGGAAATACAAGCCTTTAGAAGTATTCTATTTAGAATCTTTCTAAATAAAAGAAAACCATATCCGATAGACCATGATAGAGAAAAATGTCGCTCAAGGTTCGTTTCATGAGGTCTTTATAGAAGATGGATTCTTCGTTCTAAAAATCCAAAACGATACTACCGAAATTCAACGGGTAGCCCGTGAAATCGATAGTAGCTTTATACAGTTCCATTTTTGTTTAAAAGGCAGCGCCAAGTTTGTTTTCAATCAGGGGAACTACGCCTTGGAAGTATCCGAAGAAAATTCCCTTTTGCTTTATAACCCCCAAATCGATCTTCCGCTCAACCTCGAACTGCATCCCAATTCATGGCTGGTATCCATAGTTATGACCATCCGAAAATTCCATTCGCTTTTTTCAAGGGAGGCAGATTACATCCCGTTTCTAAGCACAGGAAATAAAGACAAAAAATACTATTCGCAGGAAGGGGTGAGCCCAGCTATCGCTGTGGTGCTCAGTCAAATAATGAACTATAATCTACATCCCTCCATAAAACAACTTTATATAAAAGGAAAAGCCTATGAGCTCATCTCACTCTATTTCAATAAGGGGGAGGGTACCGATGTGGAGCAATGTCCGTTTTTGGTCGATGAAGACAATGTACGGCGCATCCGCAAGGCCAAGGAAATCATGATTGCCCACATGGCCGAGCCGCCGACACTGGCCGAACTATCCGAAGAAATTGGACTATCCCTCAAAAAATTGAAAGAAGGTTTTAAACAGATCTATGGCGATTCGGTATTCAGTTTTCTCTTCGACTACAAGATGGAATATGCCCGAAAAATGCTTGAGACAGGCCGGCACAATGTGAACGAAGTCGGTCTGAAAGTAGGCTATAGTACGGCGAGCCATTTTATTTCGGCTTTTAAGAAGAAATATGGAACTACGCCGAAGAAGTATTTGATGGCGATGGCGGGTTCTTAAGAGCGTTTATCCTTTTCGCGGAGTGTAAGTTAAGGTCTTTTTTTGGCGTTAAGGCTTTCAGGGATGTATCGGTCGCGCCACCATAATCCCTGTATTACTTTTGATCTTTTTCAGGTAATCGGCCAACGGAAGCTCGGAAACCTCGACTTCCATAGACCCTGTGGACGCATGTAGCAGATGGATGCGCCCATTTTTTTCTCGGGTTGCCAATCCAGTATGGGTAATATCAAGACCATTGATGGAGGTGGTCAGGGCAATAATATCACCTGTTTGTATCAGATGTTCGTTTGCGGCAATCTGGTCTTGCGGCAAAATACAGATGGCCTGGTCATTCAAGTAGTTTTCCGAAATTCGGATCTTCTCAAAATTTTCGTCATCGCTTAAAAACGGATAGAGCTCGCGATGGGTACTCATAAAATTGATGTCCTTCGTGATTTCGGTTCCACCGATTTCTGCGGTGATGTCTTTCAGCAAACCTTTCTTTTCGTTGTTGGCGATCCATTCCGAGAAGTAATGGAGTCGTGAGGCATAGCCTTCAAGTTCGCCGTCTTTATAGCGAATATTTTCCAAGGTTTCTGTGAAGTCGTCAAAGCTTGATTTCTCTTTTTCGAGCATCAGGCTAAAGGCAAGTACGTTTTCGACATAAGTGGTGCAGTCCAGGCCTCGAAGGTTGACTACCAAAGTTTCGGTATCGCCTATTTCCAAGGTTTTGGCGACATAGGGCGTGCCGATAAAAGTTTTGCCGATGCCAACGATGGTCTTGCCGAAATCGCTTTCGAGAAGCCCGTCGACTTCGATGAGCTTATTTTCGACCGCTTGCTTGTCGGCGGGGGAGCAGGTGACTTGCTGGGCGGTTACGGACTGTCCTAAAAATAAAATCCAGATGAAAGCCGTTTTTCTAAACATACTATACGTTTATAGCAAAAAAATGAATCAAAACAGAAGGTTGCCACGCCTAAATCAAGCTCAAAGTTAAGGAATTCTGTAACTTCTATGTAGTGCCGAGCGGATAAGCACCGAACTTTCGGCCACGCAATCAGCAAAAGCTTTTTGTTTTGATTTTATTTTGGCCAAAGCAAAATTCAAAAGATTTTGCGGACCCAGTTAATATACCTGGACCTCCGGCCAGGCCCAAGCACCGCATTACTTATGGGTGTTGTTGGCAAATCTTTTTATTTATTCATGTAGTCTTAAATCACTAAATGGGTAGTTAAAATCATACTTTATTAAAGTCTGATTTCAATTTGTTTTCTGACATAAACTCAAAAAGTCTTGTTTTTTTAAATTCGTTAACTTGCTCACAATGAAGTCATTTAGACTTTTTCATTAATAATTTTTTGGACGCTATCGTTATGAACGCCAGATAGTTTAGTGCCTTCCAGCTACTGGTGGACGTATCGAACCTGTTGAGCAACGAGCGATAGCTGTCCATCCAGGCGTTGGTACGTTCCACGGCGTATCGCATATCGTACAGTTTTTGGTCGAAGTACTCGTCCCTGTCGCCGTTCCCGTTGCGTTTGTTGAAACATATATTGGCGTTGACCTCCTTTTTGCCGCATGCCTTCCGGAACTCCTTTGAATCGAACCCGGCGTCGGCGTTCAGGAACAGTCCCTCCACCGGTATATCGGCCTCCTCCAAAGATGCGGTCACGACCTCGAACTGGACCTCGATGTCGTACAGGTCGTTGTGGTTGCCCGCAACGGGCTCGGACATGGCCAAGGGAAGCCCTTGGCGGTCGGTCAGGTAAAGGGAGTTGGTGGTCTTCTTTTTTTTCCTGCCCTGATAGGCCACGCCCTGACCGCCCCTGACCGCCGGTGTATGGCTGCCGTCAAGGTCCGCACTCGAAAGGTCGAGCTTTGCCTTGTGCCTCTTGAGGAACTTGGTCCAACAGTCCCGGAAGGTACCCGACCTGCCCCATTTGTTGAAGTGGTAATAGACACCCTGCCATGTCAGCGCCCTGTCCGAGAACAGGGACCGGACGGGCAACTGGTCCCACTGGACACCCGTCTTGAGCTTGTAGAGGATCGCGTCGATGATCTCCGCCAAGGGGACCGTCGGGGGAAAACCACGTTTCGGGCCGGGAATAAAAGGGACTATTTCCATTTCTATGGTATCTTTGTCGAGTACTTTGTACATAAAGGGTTGTTCTGGTTTGACTTATGTTTTGCAACACAAATCTAGGCAACCCTTGTTTTTGATCCAAAAAAAGTCTAAATCACTTCAATATCCCAATTTGTTTTTCTCCATTTTTCTCCATGTGGTTTTCCAGTTAATTTTGATACCTTATCATTGGTTTCAAATCCTTTCTCATCCAACATCGAAGCTATATTCTGAACTTTCATTTTAATCGAAGAAATTGACCTTTCTTTTAGTTTTTGAATGTCATTTTCATCAAATTCTCTTTTCCCGAATCGTGCTATATACGTACATAACGTAATTTCATCTTTTGTAAATAGATTCCTTTTCATAGGTTTTAAATTTGATTAGCCGAATTCTAATGTTTACCAACGTCTTGTGTCGAGTAGGCAGGGGGAGTTTCACCCCGAGCCTCTCACAGAACCGTACGTGATAGTCTCCCATCATACGGCTCTTCTAAAGTAATCTACAAAAATAGCTCATCCTTTTTCAAGTTGGCAGGATGTAAATCAAATTAGCTAACCACTTTGCTCCACCCCCATTACAGAAGCTTCATCACTACTACGGGTTAGTCCGCCCCTGGGCCAAGCATCGCTATTCCGCCTCTAGTTCGTGCTATTGTGCATTTCACTTTGCATCTTGGCACAGGTTCCCGAGTTCCGTAAACAAGCCCAAATACTGGTCATGCCACCTGAATGACGCCTGCCTAGTAGAAAATAAATAGGTTACCGCTACAATGAATAGTTTCTACTATCCCTTTTCACTTCGTTTGGCCCTTGCGCGGCCTGGCTCGTTC
>JAGXIC010000027.1 GCA_024635875.1 Pricia sp. | reverse complement strand
TATCGCTCAGCGGTTATACCACCTCAGTTGACATGGCCGACGATGGGCCATTGGCCAACATTTTGATTGAAGGTGTAACAGCAGACCCGGCCGTAGCTTACGATGCGGCAGCTACTGTTGACGTCGCCACATTTGCTTGGGCTATAACATCCGAGCCTGATATGTAAATTGTATTTGACTTAATGATTTATAAAGCCCGCATTAGAGCGGGCTTTATTTTTGAATCATGTCTAAAAGTAATTTTACACTTAGTCCCTATAAAAGGTTTTGAAGGTGACAGTGAATTTACACTACACCAACTTTACTATTTCATTTTAATAATATAAGCGCAAATTTTTACGTAAAGATTACTGTCGATACAAAATGAGGGCGTATCCATTTGATTTCCCAAAAATTAATCTGGAAAAAAGTATCGATTCTTAATCTTATCAAAGAATTACTGGTGAAGGTACTAAAGATAATTTTTCAAATTCCTAGCCCTATTCTTTTGAGCTTTCTTTAAATGCTTCGAAATATCCTGTTTGGATTCTGCTATTTTTTTTAAGTTATTCCAAGGTATTATTGGGGTATTCCACTTCTGTAAAATCAGGACATTTTAAAAAATCTACAAACTGTCCGAAAGCTTATCTCAAAGACTGTTTTTTACGCTTCATCGGAGATTTCATACCATTAACACACCCGCCCTAACGAACTACCATCAAAATTATTATATTTGTGGTACGTTTTTTGGATAAAACTGCTTATGAAGCACCTTTACCTTGGTATTGCTTTTTTATGTATTTCCTTTAGTTATGGGCAAAACGCCCCGGCCAATGGTGAAATCGAGGGTTTTAAGCTTTACCCAAATCCCGTATCGGACGGCAAGATTTATATCAGCACTTCCGAGAATTCCCAAAAACAAATTGTGATTTACGATGTATTGGGCACCCAGGTGCTCGAAACTTCCATTTCGGGGAACGAACTAATGGTCTCCGCACTCGATACCGGTGTTTATGTGCTGCGGGTGTACCAGAACAATAAAATGGCTACTAGAAAGCTGATTGTAAAGTAGTTTCACCTACGCTCTAGCCTGAAAAAGGTGCACTATTAATTTCAAAGTAATAGGTCGTTCGACTGCCTATCTACCGTTTCTACACCCGATAATGTGCCGATAACTCCGTTGAAGATACCCCCTGCATTCCTTTCACCTACAATTTATAGCGTTTCACAACATTTTCACCTTATACGAAAAACCTTTCGATACTTTTACGTAGTGAACTCGCATAGAGTTTTTTGATTCCCAAATCAACACCTATGAGAAAACTTTGCTTTGCATTTTTCATGCTCACCACGGTTGCGCTTTCCGCTCAAACATCCCTTGATTTTCAAAACAGTAGCACCAAAGAAATTTCTGAGCTCAAACTCTATCCGAATCCCGCCTTCGAAGGGGTAGTCCATCTTCTTACGAAAGCCAATGTCGATAAACGCATTACGGTCTATGACGTGTTCGGCGAGGTGGTACTGACCGATAAGATTACCGGAAAAATTTTAGATATTTCGCGTCTGGCACCTGGTGTTTATGTATTACAGGTCAACGAAGGCCAAAAGACCATGACACGTAAGTTAGTAGTAAAATAATCCGACTTTCTGGAACAAAAAAGCGCCCTTCTCTTGGAAAAAGGCGCTTTTTTTATTGAGATTAGTTCCTACAATATCTCTACCACTTCCAGTTCAAATGTCAAATCTTTACCGGCCAATGGATGGTTGCCATCGACTACGATAGAATCTTCTTTAACATCCTTCACCACTAGATTGATGTCCTGTCCGTTTTGGGTCTTTGACACCAGTCCCATTCCCACCTCGGGCTTAATGTCATCGGGCAACTGGTTTTTGGGCACCTCTTGTACCAGCTCATCCCTAATCGCTCCGTAAGCTTCTTCCTTGGGTATGTTGATCGTTTTCTTTTCGTTGACCTTCATGTTGATTATTCCGTTTTCAAAACCTGGAATCAGTTCGCCTTTTCCCATGGTAAATTTCAGGGGTTCGCCACGTTTGACGGAGCTATCGAATACCTGCCCGTCAGGCAACTTTCCGGTGTAATGTACTTTTACGGTGTCGTCTTTTTTTACTTGACTCATATGTTGCTTTTTGTCGAAACCTCAATGGCCTCATTTTGTAGTATGTCTTGCTTCAAGCGCAAAACCAATTGGCAATGTAAAAGGTCTTAGGTTCATAGCCAAAGGATAGGGTGGCTTATGACCCTTATTTAATAAAAATTAACATCCGTTAAGACTAAAGGTTAAGAGGATTAACAGAATTCCCCGAGGTTTCAAGAACAGTTCGTTTTTTGATATTGAAGTCATTTGGACGTTTTCTTTTACCTGCGATTTTCACATTTTGCGCCCTAATGATGCCATTTTAGAGTTAAGTAGCTATAGCTATGCAACAAAAAAATGGCATCATTAGGGCACAAAAGCCGAAAATCTCGGTTCCAAACAAAAAGCCGAAATGACTTCGTTGGATATCCTTACTTTTGCTGCGTTTTTAAGAGGATATGCATACCGATAGTATTTTTGACATCGCTACAACGACGGCATTCGAAGAAATGGCCCTAACTATTTTTGGGATGCAGTATGCCGAAAATCAGGTTTATCGTGAATTTTGCGGGTATTTGAATAAACGGCCGGCCGATGTTCGTTCACTGACCGACATCCCTTTTTTACCCAACGGTTTTTTTAAATCCAAGAAAATCATATCCAAAGGAAAAAAAAGCCAGATTGTATTCACCAGCAGTGGTACGACCGGAAGCTTGACCAGCAAACATCTGGTGAGTGATCTTGGGGTATATGAAAAGAGCTTCCGAAAAGCCTTCGCCCATTTTTACGGCGATATTTCGGAGTATTGTGTACTGGCATTGCTTCCCTCCTATCTTGAGCGGGAAGGCTCTTCGCTGATCTACATGGCCGACGACCTCATTAAGAAAAGCGGACACTGGAAAAGCGGATTCTATCTGGATAATTTAAAAGGATTAAAAGACCAGCTAACCCAGCTTGAAGCGGCGGGCACAAAAACGCTGTTGATCGGCGTATCGTTCGCCTTGCTGGATATGGTGGAAAAACATCCCGTAAAATTGCAACATACCCTAATAATGGAAACCGGAGGAATGAAAGGCCGCAGAAAGGAGCTCATCCGGGAAGAACTGCACCAGATTCTAAAATCCGGTTTCGGGGTATCGAACATCCACTCCGAATACGGCATGACGGAGTTATTATCCCAGGCCTACTCCAAAGGTGACGGACGTTTTGAAACCCCACCATGGATGAAAATTATGATCCGGGATACCGAAGATCCCTTGACCTTTCATCCCTCCGAAAAGACCGGTGGAATCAACGTCATCGATCTGGCCAACATCAACTCCTGCACCTTTATCGCCACCCAAGATTTAGGGAAAGTCCACCCAGACGGGAGTTTTGAAGTCTTGGGCCGTTTTGATCAATCGGATGTTCGGGGATGTAATTTGATGGTGCTTTAAGTCGGGGCTATCCTTTAAATAGATATTATTCTTGGAAAAAAGCTTCGTATCTTTACCTCCTTCAAAAAATTGCCGAATGAAACCCATCAACTTAAAAGAGAAATATTCAACCTTCAACAAAAAATGGCATCCGCACCAAATTGCTACCATTGATGATATGCAAGTGCTCCTAGCCAAGGTACAAGGGGAATTCGTTTGGCATGCCCATGAGAACGAAGACGAACTTTTTCAAGTAATGAAGGGCACGCTGTACATGCAGTTCCGCGACCGCACAGAAACCGTTCACGAGGGCGAGATCATTATCGTGCCGAAAGGTGTCGAACACTGCCCGTCGACCAAAAACGGTGAGGAAGTCCAGCTTTTGCTGTTCGAAAAACGGAATACCGCCCACACCGGTGATGTGGCCCATGAGTTAACACAAAACCATTATCCGAAGATATAGTATTGCATGAAAATATTACACGTAGACCGAAACCATCCGCTAATTATTCAGCAATTTGCCGAACTTGGCTTTCAAAACAACGAGGATTACACTTCTTCAAAGCAAGAAATCGAAAAAAAAATCCATGAATACGACGGATTGATAATTCGCAGTCGATTTAGTATCGATAGCGATTTTTTAAACAAGGCCGAAAACTTAAAATTTATAGGGCGCTTGGGAGCGGGACTCGAAAATATCGATGTTCGGCATGCCGAAGCGAACGGAATTTTCTTGGCCGCCGCGCCTGAAGGCAATCGCAATGCGGTTGGCGAACATGCGCTGGGCATGCTGTTATCGCTTTTCAATAACCTCAACAAAGCCGATAGGGAAGTACGTTCCGGAAGGTGGGACCGTGAGGGCAATCGAGGCGTAGAATTGGAAGGAAAAACCGTAGGCATCATCGGCTACGGGAACATGGGAAAAGCCTTTGCCAAAAAATTACGAGGTTTTGATGTCGACCAAGTTATCTGTTACGATATCAAAGGCGGTGTCGAAGACGAAAATGCCCGACAGGTGGGAATCATGGAACTTCAGAGCCGTACCGATGTCCTAAGCCTTCACGTTCCACAGACGGATAGCACCATCGGTATGATAGATACCGAATTTATTGGCAAGTTCCAAAATCCGCTATGGCTTTTAAATACGGCCCGTGGAAAATGCGTGGTCACCGCAGATTTGGCTGCCGCGCTAAAATCAGGAAAGATTTTAGGCGCGGGATTGGATGTGCTGGAATATGAGAAATCATCTTTTGAGCATATGTTTGCCGACGGCAAGCTCCCCGAAGCTTTTGACTATCTGATCAACGCGGAAAATGTCATTCTCTCCCCGCACGTGGCCGGTTGGACGGTCGAAAGCCTTGAAAAGCTCGCGCAAACTATTGTAAATAAAATTAAGGCAGAATTTTGCTAACTTTATGAAGTGAAACGTACGGTCATCCTATTTGCAGCATTGATAATCGCCTTGCTAAGTCTGTTCAAACTTGGAGATACATACTGGATTTCATTGATATGGGATTATTTGCTACATTTAGCCTAATAAAACTAACAACCTAAAAAAACTATCAATGTCAGACGAGGATAAAAAATTTGGCGAAGGGTCGGAAGGGGCTTTCGACAAGGGAAATAAGAAATCAAATGAATTTGGCGACAAGGCCAAAGAAGAATCCGAAAAGGCCAAAAAATCGACCAAAGATTTTGTCGATGACACCAAAAAGGCCGCCAACGAATTCGGGGAAGGCGCCAAAAAAACGGCTAATGAATTTAGTGAGGGAGCAAAAGAGGCTTTTAACAACGCGGGGGGGGCCGGTAATGAGAACAAAAAAATTCTGGCCGGCATTTTGGCCATATTACTCGGGTCGTTGGGCATCCATAAATTTATTTTAGGATATCAAAAGGAAGGTATTATTTTATTGGTCGCCACTGTAATCGGGTATGCTACCATGTGTATTGGTATTGGCGTATTTATCCTCATGGCAACAGGGGTGGTCGGTCTGATTGAAGGCATCATCTATTTGACCAAAACTGACGAAGAATTCTATAACACCTATCAAATAGGTAACAAGCCTTGGTTTTAATGTAGTCTGGGAAAAATAAAAATTTCACGCTTCCCCATTATGGTTTGCCTCTGTAAGTTTCCTTTCTAATTCCGCTTGAAACTCTTCCATCACAGGCTTTACGGTACTTTCCGGTAAATCTGCAATCTTAATGTACATGAGTCCGTCTACGGCATTGTTAAAAAGCGGATCTACATTAAAAGCGACCACCTTTGCGTTCTGCTTTATGTATTTTTTGATCAATACGGGCAAACGCAAATTGCCCGGTTCTACCTCGTCGATCATGCGGTCAAACTTGTTCAGGTCGGCTTGGGTCTCGTCGAAAACGAATTCTTTATCCGCATCTTTCAGCTTTACCTTGAACTCCTTTTTCGGCCGCACATACTGGGCGACGTAGGGGTCCCAATAATTGCTTTTCATAAATTCGATCATCAACGATTTCGAGAAGTTCGAGAATTGGTTACTGATACTTACCCCGCCGATGAGATATTTATGCTCAGGATGCCTTAGCGTCGTATGAACAATTCCTTTCCACAACAAAAACAAGGGCATCGGCCTCAGTTGATACTCTTTCATAATATAGGCCCTGCCCATTTCGATCGATTGCCGCATCATCCCAAAAAGCTCGGGCTCGAAACGAAAAAGATCTTGCAGGTAGAAACCGTCGATTCCATATTTTGTAAAAATCTCGGAACCAAGTCCCATACGATACGCCCCGGCAATGACCTTGGCCTCATTATCCCATAGAAACATATGGTGGTAGTATGCATCGAACTTGTCGATATCGATCGAATTATTGGTGCCCTCACCGATTTCGCGAAAAGTAATTTCGCGTTGCCTTCCGATTTCTTGAAGGGTGAACGGTATTTCGTTGGCGGGGGCCAAGAATACTTCATAGTTTTTACTTTGTACCATACGTCGGTCTTTCTCGACCAATTTCAAGATTTCCCCCTCGATCAATTCCTTGTGGATTGCCTTGGCTATCTTTCGGGGCTGTTTGGAAAGTTTTAAGGTATTCGGAAGCTGATCGATCAATCGCTCCTTTTCATAGGCGTTGGCAAGTATATAGGTCTTTCGCCTCAGCAATTCGGAATATTCCTTAAGGCTTGATTGTTCTTTTTGCGTAGCTACCGAAATAGGCTGTCCGATACGCACTTTTATCGGCCGGTATTTTTGGGAGTAGACCTCAGAGGGCAATTTTGCGGTTCGGAAGGTATCGCTCAATTTGGCAAGTCGGTAGAACAACTTACTGTTTCGGGCGTGAAAATAAATTGGCACCACCGGCACTCCCGCTTTACGTATTAATTTAATGGCCGCCTCTTCCCAAGCTTTGTCCACAATTATTTTGCCCTCCTTACGGGTAGACACCTCCCCTGCAGGGAATATACCGAAAGGATGTCCATCTTTCAAATGGAGCATCGCATTCTTAAAACCGATCAAACTGCTTTTTGCCTCTTTTCGATTTTCAAAAGGATTTACGGGAAAGATATACGGCTTCATCGGTTCGAAACGCTGTAGCAGAAAATTTGTCATTACCTTGTAGTCGGAACGATGGCGTAACATTATTTGCATCAATACAATGCCGTCAATACCGCCCAGAGGATGGTTGCTGACGGTGATATATGGACCTTCTTTGGGCAATCTCTTAAGGTCTTCGGCAGGAATCTCGTAATCGATTTCGTAATGTTCAAGAGTGGCGTCAAGAAAGTCCGGACCGTCAAGATGGCGAACCGTATCGTACCAGGAATTAAGTTTTGATAGTTTGGTAATCTTTAATAGCAGCCAGGCCAAAGAAGTACCCAGCGCACCGAACTTGTCGAGGTCGGTGACCTTGGCCACTTCTTTTGCGGTCACTAAACCCATAGTTATTTACCCATTAGATGGCCGCTAAGATAGCAAAATCACTACAGGCGAAACCCGTTTTAACATTTTACACTAGAGGATGACCGTTATTTTACTACCAGCTGCAAGGTTTCTTTACCGCGTTGTTCTAAAAGAATCTCATGTCCGTTTTGTAGGGATGTAATGGCTTGCTCGTCAAAATGACGAATAGTATACAGCGAAACACCTTCTTGGCACACCACGTTGAAGCGGCTTTTTAAAAGCTGTAGCAATTCTTGCAACCTCCCGAAACGGTTATCGACACAGACCGAGAAACTGATGGCCGAATTCTGTATCAGGTCGACCTTCATCTTATGCTCGTGAAAGAGTTTGAAAAGGGCACTGATACTATCTTCGACGATAAACGAAAAATCCAGGGAGGATAATTTCATCAATACCTGGTTCTTTTTTACGATAAAACAGGGCACTTTAGGCTCGATTCCGACGCCCCTGCCTACCGTTGTTCCGGCGTCTTTTGGATGGACGAAGGATTTGACGTGTAACGGAATCTCCTTTTGCTGTAACGGCTGAAGGGTTTTTGGATGTATTACCGAAGCACCGTAAAAGGCAAGCTCAATAGCCTCTCGGTACGAGATATTATTCAGAAGTTGAGTTTCCTTAAAATATCTGGGGTCCGCGTTCAATACGCCCGGCACATCCTTCCAAATGGTGACGGAATCGGCATTCAGGCAATAGGCCAAAATAGCGGCGGTGTAATCAGATCCTTCGCGGCCAAGCGTAGTGGTGAAATTGTTCTCATCACTACCCAAAAAGCCTTGGGTGATGTTGAGCTTCTTGGTATCGATTCCTTGAGACACCCTTTCCTGTGTCTTTTCCCAATTTACCGATACATCGCGATAGCTGTCATTGGTTTTTATGAAGTCACGAACGTCTAACCAGGTGTTGGCAATACCAATTTCGTTAAAATAAGCACTTATGATGGTTGTAGATACCAACTCGCCATAACCAACGACTTGATCGTAGACAAAATTGTATTTTGGAGACTTATTCCAGGCCAGAAAACCCTGTACTTCATCGAAAAGATTTTTTACCTTTTTATAAATAGGATGGCTCGGATTCTCGAATAGATCCGTTAGTATAGCATTGTGATAATCGATCGCTTCCTGTACTATCGGAAGTAATTTCGTCTTGTCCTCAAAATAGGTATTTACAACGGCTTCCATGGCGTTGGTAATCTTTCCCATGGCGGATACTACCAAGAGCGTATCATCATAACCTGTTTGGCGTAAGACCTCTACCACGTTTTTTACGCCTTCTGCATCTTTTACCGATGCCCCGCCGAATTTAAAAATCCTCATAAAAAGTTGTTGTTTGCGTTAGAAATTACGAGCGAAGCGAAGCAATCTGTTGAGCCTACTAGAAAGTTGAACAGATTGCTTCGCTGCGCTCGATATTTGCTGCTTCTTTAATCTTCCCTCTCGATATTTTCCAAAAATTCCCTAATACCCTTTTCATCCAACTGCACCACATCCCAATCGCGCATGACATTTGCTCCTTTACGCTCGTAGAACTTTATGGCGGGCTCGTTCCAGTCCAACACCTCCCAACAGATGCGTTTTACGCCCAATTGATGGCCATATTTAACAACTTCCGCCAACAAGGCGCTGCCAAGCCCGCTACCGCGCATCCTCTTGGTAACAATAAGATCTTCGAGATGTATTACGGAACCTTTCCAGGTAGAATATCGCTCATATATGAAGGCCATACCAACGATTTCACCATCAGCTTCGCCGATGAAGCAGTGAAACAATTTTCTATCACCAAAACCATCCCTGACCAAATCATCAACGGTTACCTCAACGGCATCCCCTTCTTTCTCAAAAATGGCCAATTCTTGTACCAAACGTAAAACTTCGGGCATGTCCCCTTCCTGTGAGGGTCTGATTGTAAATTCCATAATTGTTACAAATAAAACACAAAGTTATAAATTTAAAAAATGAAAGCGGTGCAAATGCGGAAAAGTGTAACAAAATAGCCGATATTTGTTCATGAACGAACTTTGAATTCATCCTAAGTACAGCCTTAAACACATTCGAATACATGAAGAGTAAAAAAAATATCACTCTAGGTGAATTCATTATCGAAAACCAAAATTCGTTTCCCTATTCAACAGGCGAACTTTCCAAATTGATCAATGCCATTCGTCTGGCGGCAAAGGTTGTCAACCATGAGGTCAACAAAGCGGGACTCGTTGATATCATCGGTGGTGTCGGCGAAACCAATATCCAGGGGGAAGATCAGCAAAAACTCGATGTATTCGCCAATGATAAGTTCATCCAATCACTTAAGAACCGTGAAATTGTCTGTGGCATCGCATCCGAAGAATCCGAAGATTTTATTAGTATCAACAGCAACGACGAACGCAACCAAAATAAATATGTGGTCTTGATCGACCCTCTTGACGGTTCGTCGAACATTGATGTCAACGTTTCGGTAGGCACCATTTTTTCAATATATCGAAGAATCACGCCCTTAGGAACCCCCGTAACCTTAGAAGATTTTTTACAACCTGGAAAAAATCAAGTCGCCGCCGGATATATCGTTTATGGTACGTCGACCATGTTGGTGTATACAACGGGCGACGGGGTAAACGGATTCACCTTGAACCCGGCCATAGGTACCTTTTACCTTTCACATCCCAACATGCAATTTCCGGAAACGGGCCATATTTACACCGTGAACGAAGGGCATTATATACATTTTCACCAAGGCGTGAAAGATTACATCAAATACTGCCAAAAAGAAGAGGAAGATAGGCCCTACACTTCACGATACATCGGTTCGCTGGTTTCCGATTTCCACCGGAACATGATCAAAGGGGGCATCTATATGTATCCGAAGAGCAGCGTAACCGAAGAGGGAAAACTACGCTTATTGTACGAATGCAACCCAATGGCTTTTATTGCGGAACAGGCAAATGGACTTGCCGTCGGCGGCCGTAGCCGTATTTTGGATGTGGTGCCCACAGAACTGCACCAACGCATTCCCTTTTTCGCCGGAAGTAGAAAAATGGTGGTGAAGTTGCAGGAGTTTTTGGATAAATATCATTGAAAAAAACCAGCACCCGCCTACTGTTTTAGCAGGTACAGATAATCATCAAAATCGATACGGCCACTGAAAATCGAAACCGACCGCTCAATAATCTTATCGGCTTTTTCGCCAGAAAATCCCAATCCGATAGCGTATCGTTTGAGCAGCAACATCTCATCGTGGTCGATCTGATGGTCCGAGAAAATTATCCGGAAGAGATCGAATAACCTTTCCAATCGCTTTTCCGCACTATGTGGTGGATCGATGGGGTATTTATTCTCTTTTTTCATGACTTCGGCATACTCCGATTCGGTGATGTCCAACTTGTTCGCAAAACTTTCCAACATCTTCTTTTCCTCCGTACTTACCTCACCATCTACGGAGGCCAAGGTAGCAAGCGCCGCAAAATGCGCTAAATTCCTTCGATGCTCACCGCTCGTATATAAATCCGAAAAACCCATATTTTTATTTTAAGAGAACAAATATAAATTTTTTAGAGGTCATATTTTGCCTTCTCCCCAACTTTGTTTTCTAGTCAAATTCGTATTTTCACGAAGCTATGAAAAAACCGCTGCTAGCTTTCACCTCGAAGGGCATTTATTGCCAGGCCGCAAATGTTTATCTAGACCCTTGGAAACCTGTTGGTAAGGCCATCATCTCCCACGGCCATGCCGACCACAGCCGTTGGGGCCATAAACAGTATATCACCCATCATCGGAACGTACCGATAATTTCACACCGTTTGGGAGCTATCAATGTCACCGGAAAAGAGTGGGGTGAGACCTTCACTATAAACAACGTAAAGTTCTCCCTACATCCGGCAGGCCATATCATCGCCTCTTCACAAATCAGAGTAGAGCACAAAGGCGAAGTCTGGGTATTTACAGGGGATTATAAGACAGAGGATGACGGCATCTCAACGCCCTATGAACTCGTGAAATGCCACTGCTTTATCACCGAATGTACTTTTGGCCTACCCGCGTTCAAATGGACGCCACAAAAAGATGTTTTTGAAGATATAAATGGATGGTGGGCCGAAAACCAAGCCGAAAAAAAGACCTCGGTACTCTTCGGATATTCTCTAGGTAAGGCCCAACGACTACTGAAATATTTGGATACCAACATTGGGAAAATTTATACCCATGGAGCCATAGAGAACATGACGGAAGTTCTCCGCCCCTTGGTCGACTTTCCTAAAACCACTCTTATTACCAGAGACACCAAAAAAGAGGAACTTGTGGGCAACGTTGTTCTTGCGCCGCCCAGCGCGCACGGCAGTCCATGGATACGGAAAATGGTGCCCTATGTTACCGCTTCCGCAAGTGGGTGGATGACCTTTCGTGGGGCACGCCGCCGCCGCGCCATTGATAAAGGCTTCGTTTTGAGCGACCACTGCGATTGGGACGGGCTTTTGGAAAGTATTCACGCAACAGGCGCCGAAAAAGTCATCTGCACCCATGGGTATTCAGATATTTTTTCAAGGTATTTACGTGAACAAGGATACGATGCGCGGACGGAAGAGACGCAATACGGAGATGAAGAGGATGCCGGGTCTAAGGAAACTATAACACAATGAAGCATTTTGCACTACTTATAAAAACGCTTGACAGTACGAACAAGACCACTATTAAGGTACAGGCACTAGCGGATTATTTCAAAAATGCCGGTGATACCGATAAGGTCTGGACTATCGCCATTCTATCGCACCGTCGCCCGCCACGGCCTGTAAACACCACTTTGTTACGGGAATGGGCATCCGAATTATCGAATATTCCCTTATGGCTTTTTGAAGAAAGCTATCATATCGTGGGCGATCTTGCCGAGACGATTGCGCTGGTCATCCCATCTAACCCTACATCCACAGAAAAAAGCCTCACTCAATTTTTGGAGGAAATGATCGCCCTCAAGAAAAAACCCGATGGCGAGAAGAAAGCCTACCTTTACGATAACTGGAAGGTTCTCGATTACTACGAACGCTTCGTTTTCACCAAACTGATTACGGGCAGTTTCCGGATCGGGGTCAGCCAAAAACTGATGACTCGCGCCTTGGCAAAGGCCACCGAAATCGATGAAGATATTTTGGCTTACAAACTGATGGGCAATTGGAATCCGGATAAAATCTCTTTTCAAGAATTGATTTTAGAGGAAAACGAGAGCGATTATCTTTCCAAACCCTATCCGTTTTACCTGGCCTATGCCATCGAAGGCGAGGTTTCTGATTTGGGGGATGTCAAGGATTGGTCCGCGGAGCATAAATGGGATGGCATCCGCTCTCAGGTCATTCTTAAAAACGATGAGATCTTTGTTTGGAGCCGTGGGGAGGAGCTGGTGACGGACAAATACCCCGAATTCCATGAATTTATAAGTGTTATCCCCAATGGTACGGTTATCGACGGTGAAATCTTGCCCTATCCGAAAGGTGAAATCGGTACTTTTAACGACTTGCAGAAACGTATCGGCAGGAAAACGGTTTCCAAGAATTTGTTGCAAAAAGTACCTGTGATTTTAAAGGCCTACGATTTGTTGGAATGGCAAGGGGAAGATATTCGGGACATGGCATTTATCGAACGGAGGAAATTGTTGGAAAAGCTATTTCATTCGGTCCCCGAGAATAGCCGCGATGCTATCACTTCGAGCACTCCCGAGGCTTCTGGAGAGAAGCCAGAGCCCATCGAAACCGCTCAGGATAAACTCCGTCGAGGGGAATCAACGGAGAAAGTTTCAGTACCACTCCATCTCTCCGAAACCATCCACTTCAACACTTGGGAAGAGGCTGCCAAAGAGCGCGAACGCTCCCGGGAAGTGCACAGCGAAGGCCTGATGCTAAAGCGAAAAGATTCCCCTTATCTGGTCGGAAGAAAGAAGGGCGATTGGTGGAAATGGAAAGTCGAACCGCTGACCATCGACGCCGTGCTTACCTACGCCATGCGCGGCCACGGTAGGCGCAGCAACCTCTTCACCGACTATACCTTCGCCCTTTGGCAAGAAAACGATGATGGCGAAAAAGAACTGGTCACCTTCGCAAAGGCCTACTCCGGTCTCACCGATGCCGAGTTCCGGAAAGTGGACAACTGGATCAAAAAAAATACTTTAGAGCGGTTTGGGCCCGTGCGATCTGTGACACCCCATCATGTTTTTGAAATCGCCTTTGAAGGTATTGCCTTGTCAAAACGACATAAAAGCGGAGTGGCTACACGATTTCCCAGAATATTGCGGTGGCGGCAGGACAAGAAAATCGCAGAGGCCAATACGATTTCGGAATTAAAGGATATGATTGTTTGAAAGTGGTGACAAAGGGGAAATAGGTAATGGTCAAACGATGCACTGGCTCCTTTCTCTAGCAAGGGAAGTAGCCAAAATCATTTATGAACAGAGACGAACTTTACAAAATAGCCCAAGCTTGGTTCCAGCAGCAAGACTGGAAACCTTTCAAGTTCCAAAAAGACACTTGGAAGGCTTTCTTACAGGGCAAACATGGGCTACTGAACGCGCCCACTGGCAGTGGTAAAACCTATGCGCTGTGGTTTCCGATCGTATTGAACTACATTAAAAATAATCCGGAATACAAAACCAAACATAAGAAGGGACTTAAGGCAGTCTGGATTACGCCCTTACGCGCACTGTCCCAAGAAATCCGACAATCCGCAGAACGGGTTACGGCAGATCTGGGCACGCAGATGACTGTGGGCATCCGAACCGGGGACACATCTACAAAAGAAAGGTCTCGAATGAAAAAACAGATGCCCGACCTCTTGATCACCACGCCGGAAAGCCTACAATTACTGCTGGCATCCAAGGGCTATGATAAAGTCTTCAAAGATTGCGCTGCCATCGTAGTCGACGAGTGGCACGAACTGCTGGGCACCAAACGCGGTATCCAGATGGAACTGGCTTTGTCCCGATTAAAAACAGTTTCCAAAAACTTACGGATTTGGGGGATTTCCGCTACCATCGGCAATCTGGAACAGGCTCGGGAAGTGCTTTTGGGGCCAACAACCCCAGCCTTTGAAAATTCCGTAATGATCAAGGCAAACCTCAGCAAAAAAATTACGGTCCGGAGTATTATTCCCGAAAAAATGGAAACCTTCCCGTGGCGGGGGCATTTAGGTCTTCATCTATTAGAATACGTTGTGCCAATCATCAACAATAGCAAAACCACCCTGCTATTTACGAACACCCGCAGCCAATGCGAGATCTGGTTCCAGAAAATTTTGGAAAAACATCCGGAATACGCCGGGGAAATCGCCATGCACCATGGCAGCATCAATAAAGAGACCCGCAATTGGGTGGAACAGGCCATCCGAAACGAAAGCCTGAAAGCAGTAGTATGTACCTCAAGTCTGGATTTAGGCGTCGACTTTGCTCCTGTGGAAACCGTCGTACAGATCGGCGGGCCAAAAGGAGTAGCCCGTTTTCTGCAACGTGCCGGCCGAAGTGGACACCGACCGGGCAAAGAGAGCGTCATCTATTTTCTCCCGACCCATGCCATCGAACTTATTGAGGCATCCGCATTGCAGAAGGCGGTCAAGCAGAATGCGGTGGAAGACCGCCTGCCCTACCTTAACAGCTTCGATGTTTTGCTCCAATATTTGACCACCCTGGCCGTCTCCGACGGATTTTATCCCGATGAAATCTTCCGTGAAATCAAACATACTTTCTGCTATCAGGCCATCTCGGAAGACCAATGGCAATGGCTGCTCAATTTCTTGGTTATGGGCAGTCAAAGCTTGCAGACCTACGATGAATACAAAAAAGTGGAGGTCGAGGATGACGGTAAATTCAAGGTCAACAATCGCGGAATCGCCATGCGCCATCGGTTGCAGATCGGTACCATCGTGGGCGATGCCAACCTATCCGTCCGCTATCAAAAAGGCGGGTACATCGGTAGTATCGAGGAGTTTTTTGTCTCCAAACTGAACCGGGGCGACGTGTTCACTTTTGCCGGCCGAAATCTGGAATTCATCCGCATCAAGGAAATGCAGGTACACGTCAAGAAATCTTCCAAAAAAACAAACAAAGTACCAAGTTGGATGGGCGGGCGACTATCCCTTTCCGCCCAAATGTCGGAACTACTTCGCGAAGAGCTCTACACGGCCAGATTGGACAAAAGCCAGCAGTCGGTAGAAATACGATCGCTATCCCACCTTTTTGAAAGACAGCGCAAAGAAAGTATCGTGCCTTCACCCGACGAGCTGCTCATCGAAACTTTTAGGACCCGAGACGGTTTCCACCATATGATCTATCCTTTCGAGGGCCGCTTTGTACACGAAGCCATGGGCAGTCTGTTGGGCTATCGCATCAGCCTCTTATCACCGATTACCTTCTCGTTGGCATTCAACGACTACGGTTTCGAACTGCTATCCGATCAGAAAATCGACATCCAACAGGTATTGGACAACAATCTTTTCACGACGGATTACATGCTCGACGACCTTCAAAAAAGCCTGAACTCCACCGAAATGGCCCGCCGAAAGTTCCGTGACATTGCGGTCATCAGCGGTATGGTCTTTACCGGGTACCCCAACAAAGGCATAAAAATGAAGCATTTACAAAGCAACTCGCAACTACTTTTCGATGTTTTTAGGGATTATGAACCCGACAACCTACTCTTTCAACAGGCCTTTCGAGAAACCTTCGAACATCAGCTTGAAGAAGGCCGCTTGCGATTGGCGCTAGAACGCATCGCCACACAGGAAATCGTTTGGAAACCCTGTGAAAAGCCAACGCCTTTTTCGTTTCCGTTGATTACGGACCGCATGAGCCGTGAAAAACTATCCAGCGAAAAATTGGCTGACAGAATCAAAAGAATGGTGGCGATTTTGTCCCGGAAATAATAGCGTTGAACCCTATCAAATTTCGAGAACTTGTCTTGGCCGAAGTAACTATCTTTGTAAATAATGAACACCCACGCCCTGAAAATCCAAACGCAAACCTTTACCCTTCACCCCTCCGGCGTACTCTTCTGGCAAGAAAAATCAATGCTTCTTATCAGCGACGTTCACCTGGGTAAAGTTTCCCATTTCCGAAAGTTCGGAGCAGCGGTACCGCAAAAAGCGGTTCAAAAGAACTTTGATTTGATGAATGAAGCCATTGATTTCTTCAAGCCGCTGCACTTGATTTTTATGGGAGACCTTTTTCATTCCGCAGTAAACAAAGAATGGCAATTGTTCGAAAAGTGGACTACTAAGGTCGAGGCGAATATTATTTTAGTGGTCGGGAATCACGATGTAATTTCTCCCGTTACATATGAGGATTTGGGCATCAAGGTAGTCTCGGAAATTCAAATGGAGGGCTTTCTATTGACCCATCATCCAGAGGAAAGGGATGGCTTTTTCAATTTTTGCGGTCATGTGCACCCGTCTATACGTATGGTGGGACTAGGAAGGCAATCTGCACGCCTACGCTGCTTTTTTAAATTGAAAAACCAGCTCTTACTTCCGGCCTTTGGTGAATTTACGGGGTCTCATACACTGGAACCGGTAGAGGGTAGCGAGGTTTTTGCGCTTTTGGGCGACACGATACTTCCTGTACCGATTAAAGAAAAAAAGCGCAAAGGTAGATATTCGAAATAGTCTGATTTCAGAACGATTTATATTCTAAGAAACTTTCAGAATCCTTATTTTTACTAAAATCCGTATATGAAAAAGACACTCGCCCTATTGAACCTTTTTTCCGTAGTTTTGGTCATCGTCGTAAACTATGTCTCCCAGGCCATCCGCATCAACGAAACCACGATAGGCGAGGTCAGCAACAAATACTTCAACCTGTTTACGCCCGCAAGCTATGCCTTCGCCATTTGGGGGCTTATATTTTTAGCCCTTTTGGCCTACGGTGTTTTTCAGGTACGCCGGGCCTTCTTTAGCGACAAACAAAGTGATTTTATCGAGCAGACCGGCTACTGGTTTTTCTTCGCGAACCTACTGAACTGTGCTTGGGTATTCGCTTTCGCTTATGAATATACCGGACTCTCCGTTTTGATAATGCTGGGAATTCTAGGTTCGTTAATCAAGATTATCTTGAACACCAATATGGAACGATGGGACGCCCCTATCGGAATTATTGCCTTTGTTTGGTGGCCGATCTGCCTATACAGCGGATGGATAGCCGTAGCGACCATTGCCAATGTATCGGCGTACCTGGCCAAAATCGGTTGGGACGGAGGCTTTCTTTCGGAGTCAGCTTGGACGATAGTTATGATTCTAGTTGCGACAGCTTTGAACCTCGCTATAATTAAAACACGTAATATGCGCGAGTTTGCAGCGGTCGGGGTTTGGGCGTTGTTTGCGATTTACATCCGTCATAAAGGTGATATGGAAACTATCGCCTATACGGCCTTGGCCGGAAGTATTGTACTCTTCCTTGCAATGGCCGTTCATGGCTATCAAAACCGAAAGACCAACCCCGCTTTTAAATTGATGGAAAGACTGAATAAGTAAATACGCACTACATTAAAAATACGAAACGAAAAAAGTTATGGGTTATGGGTTCAGAAGTATGAAAATACCGAACTCGGCACCTGAATTTAGCTTCTAGGAGCGCCAACCGCTACTTTCGTAAGCCGTACCTTCTACAACATACTTTTAATGTCATTCCCCCAACTCGGATATGTAAAAATCGTCCGTTTAACGTCCTTTGCCGTCATTTTGTTGTTGATGGCCATCGCGAACAGATTAATTGTCTCTCCTGCCTCCGGGCCAATAAGATGGGCACCGACAATCTCTTCGGTTCGCTTGTTCAATAGTATCTTGTAAGCGTAAACCGGGGCGTTAACACGCTTGGCGTTGAACCAATCAGGAACTGAACCTAGTTTTACGATGACGTTTTTATAGCGGTCTTTTGCTTCGGCTTCTGAATAGCCGACGCTGGCCATGTTCGGCAAGGTGAATACCACGGAGGGAATAACCGGCGTATCCAATTTCTTTTTATTCCCGTTGACAATATTTTCACCTACCACGTAACCTTGGCGTCCGGATAAAGGGGTCAACGGTACATCTTGATCGCTGACGTCGCCACAAACATAAACGTTCGGGTTAGATTTACTTTGAAGATAGGCATCCGTCTGTACGCCCTTTTCATCGAAAGACACATTGCCCTTTTCCAAATCCAAGTCGGATATGGAAGGGATTCTGCCCGCCGTATTAAACATCATATGGGCTTTTAGGGATGCTGTTTTACCTCCCTTTTTATAGGAGAGCTTATATTTTTTCTTAGTCTTTTTAATGGATTTTATATCCGCCTTGAAAATGAATCCAATACCCATATTCTTCGAATATTCAGTGAGCTCCTTAACCAACTCGGCATCGAAAGGACCCAACGGACGATCGGCAAAGTCGATTACAGTGACCTTAGAGCCGCTTCGGGCGGCCATGTGGGCAAATTCCATCCCAATGTAGCCCGCACCTATAAAAAGGATACTTTTCGGTAGTTTTTTTAGGTTCAGAAAATCGTCGCTTTCCCTTAAATATTTTGCACCATCAAACGGTAATGTTCTTGGTTCGTAACCTGTCGCAATGACAATCTTATCGGCATGTATTGTCTTGCCTTCAACAGATAAACTGCTCTCGTCTAAAAATTTAGGGGATTGGTGGTACAATTTCATGCCCAATTTTTCCAGATTCTCCTCGGTCTTTTTTGGAACGGCACTGGTAAATTTCCTTTTGAACTTTTGCAGCTTTTTCCATTTGATCGTCGGCATGGATTTCAACCCTTTGCCCTGTAAGTTTTTTGCCTCTTGCCAAACCTCGGTGGGCCCGAGCAGTACCTTTTTCGGGTCACAACCGCGATTGGAACAGGTACCCCCATATTCCCGCCGATCGGCGATGGCGACCTTGAGTCCGCCTGCCACACAGGCTTTCGCCGCGGTTTGCCCCGCGATTCCGCTGCCTATCACGAACACATCAAATTTATTGCCTTCGGTATCATCTATTTTTGCCATGGTGTATTATTTAAAACGTCTTACTTGCTACATCACTATCCCCTATAATGCGCTGCTATTGTTGGCGAATTTCTGATGTTACAAGATGAGAAATTTTTTAGGATAATGGTTGATCCAAATTGGATAAAAATGGATGCAATGCATCAAGACCGTTTCGTTAGCTATTAGTATCTTTGCACTTTCAAAAAAACAAGGTTGACCCATTCTTCGATCACCCAATTGTTCGCACAGTCTCCGCAAAGCCGAAAACTGCGGGAGGCGATTGCCCCAGCTGTCAGGCTGAGCGCGGTCGAAGCCACTCTTAAAATAAGCATTAACGGCCTTGTGGGTTCATCGCTGTCCTTCGTTCTTTCGGATGCGTTTCAACACTCGGATAGGCCTTTTCTTCTAATTTTCAATGATAAGGAAGAAGCCGCTTATTATCTCAACGATCTGGAGCACCTGATCGGGGAAAAGGATGTGCTTTTCTATCCCGGAAGCTATCGTAGGCCCTATCAGATTGAGGAAACCGACAATGCGAACGTACTCTTGCGCGCCGAAGTGCTGAACCGCATCAATTCCCGTAAAAGACCGGCGGTCATCGTTACCTATCCCGATGCGCTTTTTGAAAAAGTCGTCACACGGAAGGAACTGGACAAGAACACCCTGAAAATCAAACTGGACGATTCCCTTTCGTTGGATTTTCTAAACGAAGTGCTCTTTGAATATCATTTCAAACGGGTCGATTTTGTGACCGAACCTGGGGAGTTTTCCGTTCGAGGGGGTATAGTCGACGTATTTTCCTTTTCGCATAACGAGCCCTATCGTATCGAGTTTTTCGGGGATGAAGTGGAAAGCATCCGCACCTTTGATGTCGAGACCCAGCTATCTACGGACAAGGTCAAAAAGATTACCATCATTCCCAATGTGGCGGATAAACTCATCCAAGAAAAGCGGGAGAGTTTCTTGCAGTATATCTCCTCGGAAACAATAGTATTTGCTAAAAACATCGATTTTATTTTTGATCGGTTGGATGATTTCTTTGGAAAGGCCATCGAGGCTTTCGGAAAATTATCCGAAGACATCAAACACGCCGAGCCAGAGGAATTGTTTATGAACTCCAAGGGTTTTAGGATGCAATTGGAGGGATTTGGGATTATCACCTTGGGAGCTTCCGCAAATCAACACATCTCGACTGCGCTCGATGTGACAACGAATGTAATATCGAGCGCTCCCGAATCTGCGGGGGAGATGCAATCAACCAATGTCACCTCGAGCGTATCAGAAATATCAAGAAGAAGCAATGTCATATCGAATGCAGTCGAGATGTCTTTCCGGACCAAGCCCCAGCCCTCCTTCAATAAAAAGTTCGACCTGTTGATCGAAAATCTCAACGGGCACAAAGACCAAGGCTATACCAACTATATCTTTTGTGCCAGCGAGATACAGGCGAAACGCTTTCAGGCTATTTTTGAGGATGCCAACGAGCACGTTCATTATCAAACCGTTGTTTTCCCATTGTACCAAGGCTTTATCGATGACGACCTAAAAATCGTCTGCTATACCGATCATCAGATTTTTGAGCGGTACCACAAATTCCACCTTAAGAACGGGTATGCCAAAAAACAGGCCATTACGCTCAGGGAACTCAACAAACTCGAAATCGGCGATTACGTGACCCATATCGACCACGGTATCGGCAAGTTCGGGGGACTGCAAAAAATCGATGTCGAGGGCAAAAAGCAGGAAGCCATTAAACTGATGTACGGCGAACGCGATATTCTCTATGTGAGCATCCATTCCCTGCATAAAATATCAAAATTCAACGGTAAGGACGGGGCACCGCCGAAAATTTACAAACTAGGTTCCGCCGCTTGGAAAAAACTAAAGCAAAAGACCAAGACCCGTGTCAAGAAAATCGCGTTCGACCTCATCGAGGTCTATGCCAAGCGGCGGTTGGACAAGGGATTCCAATACGGTCCCGATAGCTATTTACAGAACGAACTCGAGGCCTCTTTTATTTACGAAGATACGCCCGATCAGGGCAAGGCGACAGAAGATGTAAAGCGGGATATGGAAAGTGAACGACCGATGGACCGCCTAATCTGTGGCGATGTAGGCTTCGGAAAAACGGAGGTTGCCATCCGCGCCGCGTTCAAGGCGATAGATAATGGCAAACAGGTCGCGGTATTGGTACCGACAACTATCTTGGCCTTTCAACACGACCGGACCTTCAAGGAACGTTTGTCCGATATGCCGGTAACCGTAGATTACCTTAACCGTTTCCGTACGACCAAAGAGCGTCGGGAAACTTTGAAAACCCTGGCTGCCGGAAAAGTCGATATCATCATCGGCACCCATCAGCTGGTCAACAAAAAAGTAAAGTTCAAAGACCTCGGTCTTCTCATCGTAGACGAGGAGCAAAAATTCGGTGTAGCGGTCAAGGATAAATTGAAAGCCATCAAGGAAAATGTCGACGTACTGACCCTGACCGCTACGCCCATCCCCCGAACCTTGCAATTCAGTTTGATGGCAGCGCGAGACCTGTCCGTTATCAATACGCCGCCGCCTAACCGGTATCCCATCGAAAGTCGGGTCATCGGCTTTTCCGAAGAAACTATCCGTGATGCCATCAGCTATGAGATTCAGCGCGGCGGACAAATATTCTTCATCCATAACCGTATCGAGAACATCAAGGAAGTCGCCGGAATGATACAACGTTTAGTGCCCGACGCCAAAATCGGCATCGGCCACGGACAGATGGAAGGTAAAAAGCTCGAGACCCTAATGCTCAGTTTTATGAACGGGGAGTTCGATGTACTCGTTTCCACCACCATCGTCGAAAGCGGACTCGACGTCACCAATGCCAATACCATCTTTATCAACAACGCCAATAATTTCGGATTGAGCGACCTGCACCAGATGCGCGGTCGGGTAGGACGGAGCAACAAAAAAGCATTTTGCTACTTTATCACCCCGCCTTATGACGTCATGACCGCCGATGCCCGAAAGCGTATCGAAGCCCTAGAACAGTTCACAGAACTGGGCAGCGGATTCAATATCGCCATGAAAGATTTGGAAATCCGTGGTGCGGGCGACCTGCTTGGCGGTGAACAGAGCGGCTTTATCAACGAGATTGGGTTCGAGACCTACCAAAAAATACTGTCCGAGGCCATTGACGAGCTCAAGGAAAACGAATTCAAGGAACTTTACGAAGAAGTGGAGGGCCACCATGAAAAAATCTTTGTAAAGGAAACCCAGATCGACTCCGATTTTGAACTCCTCTTCCCCGACGATTATATCAACAACATTACCGAACGGCTGAACCTCTACACGGAACTCAACCAAGTCAAGGATGAGGAAGGCCTTCAAAAATTCGAGTTCGAACTCATCGATCGCTTCGGCGAACTACCATCCCAGGCAGAAGACCTGTTGAATTCCGTCCGCATCAAATGGATCGCCAACGGTATCGGACTTGAAAAGATCGTGATGAAAAAAGGTAAGATGATCGGATATTTTATCGCCGACCAGCAATCCGGGTTCTACCAGACCGACGGGTTTACCAAGGTGTTGCAATTTGTTCAATCTCATGCGCAATTGTGCAAGATCAAGGAAAAGCAGACCCGTAATGGGTTGCGGTTATTGTTGGTTTTTGAAGGGGTTACGAGTGTGGATCGGGCATTACAAGTACTGGCCCCATTTGAAATACATGCACCTGTAAACGCAACAATATCATAATAGGAAGGCTGAACAAAGACTACCAACTGTTGAACTATCACTTGTCACCATTCATTTTCCGCTCCCTATTTCACTTTCCGCTTTCCATATTTCCCCTTCCAGCTTCCACCTTTCCACTTTCCACTTTCCACTTTTCACTTATCACTTATCACTTATCTATCAAAGTAGCTTCCTCCTCCAATTCGATAGCATGATATAAGGCTGCAAAGGCCGAATGAATCCACATGATCGATACGAACACGCCGATAATAAAACAAATCAACCCAAGTATAAAAATAGGGACGGCCAGCAAGGCCATACCTAAAATACGCCAACCGTGGCCCCGGGTCATGGCCCAACTTTTTTCGATAGCGGCGATGGGCTCCATATTTTTATCCATCACCAAATACGATACAAAGACCAGCCGACAGGCAAATATAACCCCCGGAACAATAAAAAAGATTAAGCCGATGACGATTATCGCCGTGGTTATCAAGTGGGCCAATACGATATTGAGATAGTTCTTTTTAAAACCGATGACCAGTTCCCCAAACTCCAGTTCCTCATTTCGAATGCCCCTAAGTATAAGAAGGTCACCGCCGTATTTGATGATCGGCAAAAAAAGAATACCATAGGCCATAGCCAACATTTGGTGGAAGTAGGTGACAGGGCTATTTTCCCATTCCATATCACTGATTTTTGAAAAAGGGGCATCGGCAATGGCAACAATCAAAATAATGGCCAAGAAGTACAAATAATACTTTTTCATCTGTTGCCAGCCGAACGCATAACTTCCCGAACTGGTGGCGACAGGAATTTTTTCTCCTTTATGGTTTTCCATGTGTGTTTTATTTTTGATAAATGTAGGCTAGCCCTTTTTATTTTACATCCAACTTTAGTAGTGATTTGTAAATTCACTACCAAGGTATTGGTTTGTATTATACCCATTTACCTACTTTTATCCTATAAATCACTGAGCCTTGTTAAGCCTTGCTTTTATAGTCGTATTTGTATTGTGTTTTGCCGTTGCGGTCATCTGTATCTTGATCGGCCATGAGCTGGTCAATACCTACAAGGCGGCTTTCTGCCGTTCGTATTTTTACTATCTCCTTGCCTTTTTTGTTTTTGCCCTCTACGCCGTTTGGGGCCAAATCGGAATGCAGACGCTATTGGTATCGATTCAAACGACGAAGGAAGTTGAAATTCTCGTCACCCATTTTATTCCGGTTTTGGGCGCGCCTTTTTTTGGTATTACCATGATTATGTTTCTAAAAATGGCATTTGACTTGGTCGCAGCCCCTTTAAAAAGCAGTGCTTTTTTCCTGCACCTGATTATATTCGTGATAATAGCAACTATGATCGGGGGACTATATTTGGCAAATAAAGAAACCCTGCCATTGGGTAAAACCATTTCATTTTACCTTATCCTTTTGATTTGGGGCATTGAATTTCTATATATGCTATTTTTTACGGGCATCGTTGTAAGACACTATAAAAAAGTGCGCCCCGAAAAACGGGAAAAGGTCTTGCAATTCACCCTCTTACTAGTTACGGGACTTCTACTGCGTGGCGTCTCCCTCGCTTTCTACGAGGCAGTACCCTGGGTGCTAGCTCCCTTGATTTTACTCTATTTTATTTCGCCCTTGATACCGTTATGGTTCATAAGACAGCAGTCCGATCGTCTGTTTGCACTGGTTGCTGCCGAGCAGCCCAATTCAGATAAAAAAGAACATTTGTATCAAAAATACCGGATTACCCCACGGGAGCGAGAGGTCATCGAGCAGCTTTGCCTAGGTAAAACCAACCAACAGATTGCCGATTCGCTATTCATCAGTTTACAAACGGTCAAAGATCATACGCATCGCATTTACACAAAGGTAGGCATCAATAGCCGGATGAAATTGGTGCAGATGGTAAATGATTAGTCCGGTTTAACGCAATCTAATTTTCAGCAGTTTGCGGTTGTTAGTTAAGAGGGGTTGCTTTGATGGATAAGTAGTTGAAGACGTAAGGCTTTTTAAATTTACACAACTCATTGTTTCTGCCTAATTTTGTTCTTCATCAACTCCCTCAGACTAGCCGTAAATGGAGCGGCAGATAAGTTGCCTTTTCTATAATTTTTTAGTTTTCTGAAATCCCTTTCAGAATCTTTTTATGAGGATGCCCATTTCAAGGTGGTGGTACATCCCGATGATTATTTGAATTGGTTGTCCATCGGGTAGCATTTCGCGTTTATTTAAACACATATTAAGATAGTACCAGTAACCAAAAATACGTGACGTCATGAACAAAAAATTTCTTTTCGTTCTTTGTTGCATCCATCTAGCAACAGCTGCCTACGCCCAACAAACCGACATCATCAGTAAAAAAGAACAACCCCTCTACACCCTAATCGAACAATACGCTCAGGCACGGGAAACCAAAGACACGGTGCTGCTCGAACAAATTCTTACCGATGATATCGATCAATTGGTATCGTCCGGGGAATGGCGCAGGGGTTTTGAAACGGCGAAACAAGGTATGCTCCGAAGTTCTAGTGCGAACCCCGGTGGGCGGACCCTTACCGTAGACCAGATTCGGTTTTTGAACCGCGAAACTGCGCTGGTCGACACGCGATATGAGATTCAGAATCCCGACGGGTCGCTTCGGAAAATGTGGAGCACTTTTGTGGTTATTAACCAAAACGACCGCTGGAAGATTACCGCCATACGGAATATGCTGCCGACCCAAAGTCCTTAGTGGTTTGGGGTTTGGGGTTTGGGGTTTGGGGTTTGTTAAAAACCGAAATTACAAGTGTATTTGCTATCTTTCAACAACCAATTAGAATCAAAGCCGATTTCCATCCAAAGAAAACACACCTAAACCCATCCAAAAAATGAACACAAAGCACTACACCGCTCTACTCTCGGCCCTCCTCCTCACCTTCTACCTCTCCGCCCAACCCAGCAAACAACTGGTCGAAGTCATCGTAAGTCCCGATCATACAGACTGGACCTACGACGTCGGAGAACAGGCCGAATTCTCGATTACTGTATTGCGAAACCAAGTGCCGATCGAAGGCGTTAAAATCGATTACAAGATCGAAACGGATCCCGGCTATCGTGAAGTAAAAATTTGGGACGAGGGTACGCTATCCCTAAACAACAAAACCAAGGTCAAAGCATCTAAATTTAAGGAACCGGGGTTTTTGCGTTGTACCGCTACGGTCACCGTTGATGGCAAGGAATATTCGTCTTACGCCACTGTCGGTTTTGCGCCTGATAAGATAAAACCCACAACGACCCTGCCCTCCGATTTCGAGGCGTTTTGGGACAAGGGCAAGGAAGAACTGGCCGAAGTACCAATAAATCCTGTACTCACATTGTTGCCCGAACGCTCTACCGATAAAGTAGATGTGTACCATGTGCAACTGGACAATGTAAAGGGCAAAATCTATGGCATTTTGTGTGCCCCGAAGAAGGAAGGGAAGTATCCCGCGATTTTGCATGTGCCGGGCGCGGGTATCCGGCCGTATTATGGGGAAGTCGACGAAGCGGCGGAAGGTTTTGTTTCCTTTACCATCGGTATTCATGGCATTCCCGTTACTTTGGAAAAGGGCGTTTACGATAATCTGCAAGCCGGGGCTTTAAACAATTATCAGGTCTTCAACCTTGATGATAAGGACAATATGTACTACCGCCGCGTTTATTTAGGCTGCGTACGTGCGGTGGATTTTCTGGCTAGCCTTGATAGTTTTAACGGGGAGGATATGGCCGTTACCGGAGGAAGCCAAGGCGGTGCGCTTTCCATCGTCACCGCTAGTCTTGACAACCGTATCGATTATTTGGCGGCCTTTTATCCGGCGCTTTCCGATATGACGGGATTCTTGCACGGCCGCGCCGGTGGATGGCCCCAGATTTTTGTCGATGAATTTACCAATACCCCCGAAAAAATCGAGGTCTCGAAATATTATGACGTGGTGAACTTTGCACGCTCTGTAACCGCAGAGGGATGGTACAGCTGGGGGTATAACGATAATGTTTGTCCGCCTGCCTC
>JAGXIC010000260.1 GCA_024635875.1 Pricia sp. | reverse complement strand
CATGGGGAGGGTATATGTAATCTTTAGTTTCTCCGATATGATAGGAACGTAGGCCATTAAAACCGTTGCCAACCCAAATCCCAAGAGAATAAGATGATATCCCTTCATTTCGATGTTTTTGAATTTTAAAAAAATCAGCGATACGAATGTAAAGGTATCGGCGCATAAAGCATTCACCAAACGAACATTTAGTTGCAATGAGATACAAATAGAACGCAATGTATCAACGATAGAAGAAATACGTCAGTACTATTGATAAGCTACGAATTTGGAATGATAGCATATAGCCCATAAATATGATTGTACAACACCACCAAAAAGGATGGAAGATAGTTTCGCATTATACCCATGGTCTAGTGACCGGTAAATTCGCGCGGCAGCTACAATTGAACCTTCGGCCGGAACCTTGGTTGGATATTCTTACCGGAATCATAGAGCACGATGACCATCTAGTGGATTTCGAAAAAGGAGATTATCTAACGGAGAACGGCAGTCCAAAAGACTTTACGATGTCAGAGGGAAGTGATATCGATTCGTTGGAACATGCGCAGCGCGTCTATTCAAATGCGAACCAAAAATCGCAGTTGACTGGCTTACTGGTAGGCAGACATCTGAACTTTCTGTATAAAGATTTGGGGAAGGAATATCCACCCATGGACGAATTTTTAAAGACCGTCCGTACAAATGCCAAAACACAACGAAAATTATATGGATTTTCTATGAAGAATGAGGATGACGCCTATGACCTGATGCGATTTTGTGATCGGTGTTCTCTTATCATTTGTCAGAACGAGGTTCCAATAACGGGAAGAAAGTTGGAAATTAATAAGACCATCGGGAACAAATGCTACTACATGTACAGCAATGACAACCAAAAATATACCATCGAACCTTGGCCATTCGAAAGCCATAGTTTCGAGATCGAATATGAATTTCGGATGCTGACCCAACCGACCTTCAAAACTCCAAAAGAGCTCAAAAGGGCCATCGAACAGGCCTCGGTCAAGATGGCCCGTGTTGGGTTTGAAAAGGGTTAGGACAGTTCTGAATCAAAGGTATTTCAACCGCTGGGATTTATGATCTGTAGGTGTTCCATCGTGGGCATCGGAAGTAGCGCAAACCCTCCGAAGATTAACCCAAAAGCTATCGTTGCAGCAACCGACGCAATTCAGCTAACCTTCTAAGAAAGGCAAAGATAATTTTGCAGCAGAAACGCTGTATAAAATGAAAGTCTTGGGTCGAACAACCTATTTTCCTTGGGGATACGCTATTGTATTACTTAGTATAGCCCTACTCGCCGTCTACGTTCCCGTGGCATTGACGGTTGCCGTATCGATGCTAGTTTTGGCAATGTGTCTTTTGGAAGGGCTGAAACTTAAACTGTGGACCGGGTTCGGGAAGCGGCCTGAATCTCAAAAGTCTGACCATACTCCCAGAATATCGGTGCATTTGGCGATTAGTAGCGAACCTTCAGGTATGGTCATCGATACGATACGCAGTATTCTAGCACAAGAATACAGCAATTTCGAGATTATTGTGGTGGATAATAATACAAAGGATGATAGGCTGTGGAAGCCGGTCTCCGAATTCTGTAAGCAATTGGAAGATGTACGTTTCTTTCATCTAAAACACTGGCCGTTCTATAAATCAGGGGCTTTGAACTTTGCCCGTAAGGTCTCTGACCCCGAAGCGGAGTTCATCTTTATCGTTGATGCGGACTATAGACTTACCCCTGATGCCCTCGACTTGGCGGTCTCCCATGTCGAAAGTTCCTCTATCGCCTTGGTACAGTTTCCCCAGGCCTATACCTGCCATCATGAACGGCATATACCGCTTTTGAATGAATTCGACCATTTTTTCGATTACTACTGTTCGAAGGCAGACTCTTGTTATGGTGCGTTGGCGACGGGAACGCTCAGTTTGATCCGTATTATGGCGTTGGACGCCGTAGGAGGTTGGCCCGTTAATTCAATTACCGAAGATGCAGAACTAGGGGCACGTTTGCAGGCTCGAGGCCATGACATCAAATATGTGCACCGCGTCATCGGAAAAGGTATTGCCCCTACAAGTCAAGAAGATTTCTTAAAGCAGCGTAAGCGATGGATATTCGGAAATATTCAAACCTTGCTCAATTTTTCCCTCAGCCCGGTAAGGCATTTTGAAAAATGGATTTCGGGCGTATCACAGCTAACGGCTTGGGCGAACGGATTGGGCGTACCTATTCTGTGCCTACTTTGCTGCGTTTTACTTTCCCCTTGGTTGGAAGCCAACACTTTCGGGAAAATTGTCGCCCCTTGTTATTGGGCTTTTGCGGTATTTGTACTATCTAAAATGTTACAGTTACAATTATTGAACGGCCCCAAATACCACCACTCCTTCCGTACTTTTCTCATTCATTTTTCAAGTTTGGATATTGGGGCTTTCCATTGGTGGCCCGTTCTTCTAGGAAGCGAACGGCCGTTCATCCGCACCGATAAGTCCGGTACGCAATCTGAATATCGAATCAACATATTTTATCCGTGCCTTCATTTCGGAATATTCCTTTGCTCGATCGGCCATGGTTTGCCGCTCATCGCCCTGGGCGCACTCTGCATGGCCCTGCTTCACCTAATGGCCATACTGTTGGATTATCGCTGCCGGGCCGATGCTACCACAAATGTCATGTTCAACTTCAAAATACATCTATGAAAATAGCTTTGATCGCCCACGGTTTGCATCCCATTAAGGAACCCTTTGAGGGCGGCCTTGAGATGATTACGTTTCTCCTATGCCGATCCCTGATGCAACGTGGGCATGAAGTACATTTATATGCACATCGGGAATCGGATCAAAGGTTCGATGTACGGCCCATACCGACCGACCGATTGCGACCCGAATGCCTCTTATCGAGCATGGCGGGGATGGGACAGGACGAAACCGCCGTCAGGGAGATGCTCGCGTACACCGAAGTAATGAATACGATTGCTTCTGAAGGTTATGACATTGTACACAACCATTCCCTGCATTACATTCCCATATTAATGGGCAACCTGCTCAA
The DNA here is from genome assembly GCA_024635875.1 of Pricia sp. Classification (GTDB taxonomy): domain Bacteria; phylum Bacteroidota; class Bacteroidia; order Flavobacteriales; family Flavobacteriaceae; genus Pricia. The sequence continues at coordinate 17,789 of JAGXIC010000260.1, read as the reverse complement.
TGCTAATATGGTAACTTCTATCCATACACCCACCTTTCCCTATCTGCAGTTAGGGGCGCTCGGGGTGGAAGCACATAATCACCAGACATTTACAATGGTCAGCCAAAGCTTGGCCCGTACTTGGAAAAATTTAATACCTAGTGCCACGGTAGTTTATAACGGAATTGAACTTTCTAACTGGAAATTCGTTGCACGGCCAAAAGGTAATTATCTGTTCTGGTACGGTAGGATATGTCCGGAAAAAGGTACGGATTACGCCATCGAGGTCGCCCAACGCTCGGGCCGAAAAATAATTTTGGCCGGCCCTATCAGCAATCGAGACTATTTCAATGATAAGGTGGCCCCCTTGCTCAAAAAAAAGAATGTGGACTATGTTGGACATTGTTCGCAAAAAGAGATTGCACCGTTGCTTGCAAATGCGTCCGCCCTACTTTTTACCAGTACTTGGGAAGAACCCTACGGACTGACTCTAGCCGAATCCTTGGCCTGTGGCACCCCGATCGTGGCGTTTGAGGGAGGCGCAACCCGTGAGATTCTGACCAAAAACACGGGTTTTGTGGTACCCAAGCACGATGTTGAGGGGATGGCCCGAGCGATTGGCTCCGTCGCGCAAATAGACCGTGGCGCTTGCCGTGAACGTGCGGAGACCTTCTGTTCGCACGAACTAATGGTCAAGAACTATCTAGACCTCTACTCGAGGGTTTTGGAACAAAGGGAGTACCATCTAAAACTTGATATATGTTAGGATATTATGCACACAGCCATGGTTCGGGACACTGCAATTATGCCAATCTGTTCGGTAGGATATTCGGAAAATCCATTACCATATTTACCGATAGGGCCCATGTTTTTGATTCGGATCTGGAGGTCGTATTGTTGGAAAACGAAGATCCCGACGGTTCCGAGTTTGATAGGGATACCTATTCCGAACCCAGGGCCTTGCATTATGCACCGGTAAATATTTCGAAGATTACAAGAAGGAACCAACTTCTGCTGCACCATATTGTCGAAAAGAACATTGCGCTACTTATCATCGATGTCAGCGTTGAAATGGCGATGCTGGCGAGAGTCAGCTCCATATCCTACGCCTATGTTCGATTACACGGCGATCGTAACGACCTACCCCATTTAAATGCTTACGAGGGAGCCAGTTTTCTTTTGGCCTATTTTCCAAAGGAACTGGAACCCGAAAGCACACCGCCTTGGATTAAAAAGAAGACCATTTATTTGGGTTTTCTTTCCCGCTTTATGTTTGACAACGGCGAAACCGCTAGGCCCAAGGAGTTTAGGAACGATACCCGCCCCATACTGTTACACATCAGCGGCTTTGGAGGTACGCAATCCGTAGACTTCAGTTCACTTTCCGGCTCATATACTATATACAGTATCGGTCCCGGCCGTATTCAAGATAGGTCATCGAAGGTAACCCATCTTGGAGTGGTCGCCTGTACACGTGCTTTCATAGCCCATGCCGATGCCATAGTAGCGGCATGTGGCTCGAACACCGTAGCGGAAATTTTGTCACTCGGAAAACGGTTTGTCGCAATACCCGAACTTCGGCCTTATCGAGAGCAAAATCATATGGCCAAAATTCTCGATACATTGGGATGGGCCATTGACCGTACTAAATATGCAAATTTAGGCGACGCCGTTGAAGCCCTTGAAAAATGTAAGGATAGGCTTCCACATTTTTCGCTTAGTTCAATATCAGCATTTAAAGACAGGTTGGAACGCTCTGGTTATAGGGCGGATAAATTTATGGAAAGCCATAGAAAAATACACCCAAAAAGGAAGCAGTTACAACAGGTCCCGTTGCGTTGGCCAAACTATTAATGACAATTTTTGTGATACACTATACTGTAATTATTACCCACTACCGGCGAGAAGCTAACTTACTGAATACCTTAGAGGGGCTTCGGCGCCAAACGGCGTTGCCGATAGAGGTCATCGTAGTCGATATGGGTAACGGCATCGGATCTTTGGGCGCATTTCCTTTCGACCTAAAACTTGTGGACTTTGATCTCGATCGAGAATTCATGCCCTTGGCAGCGGCCCGGAACCATGGAGCGTACCAAAGTAGTACGGAGCAACTGATCTTTCTTGACGTCGATTGTGTCCCCGCCGAAGACTTCTGTGAAAAGATGGCGGAAATCAGCTTTAGAAAAAATGGACTTGTAATGGGTACGCCTCTATACATGCTGGGTGCTATTTCTGAATCTACGACTCCACAAAATTTAAAAGAGCAGAGTATATTTCATCCTGCCCGTCCAAAAGTCAATGGCGTCAAAAAAGAGAGTTGCTATGAATTGTTCTGGAGCCTGTGTTTTTCCATACCGAAACAGCGCTTTTTGGAAATGGGCGCTTTTGATGAAAACTATGAGGGATATGGTGCCGAGGATACCGATTTCGCCCTCAACACCAAGGCTGCAGGCATTCCATTTTACCTTTCGGGAGCCGAAGTGTATCACCAGCAACATCCTATTTACATACCCCCTTTGAATCATTTAGAACCGATCGTAAACAACTGCAACCGGTTTCATCAAAAATGGGGGTATTGGCCTATGGCCGACTGCCTCCATGATTTTAAGACACTCGGCTATATCGATTGGAATGCCGAATCCAAGAAAATGATCCGGTTAATGCGACTACCGAACCCCGAACAGGTTCAAGAGCGTTTGCTGAAGAATGCACCTTACAGGTAAAGGGAACCTTACCTAAAATTTTCTTGGTTCGGGCGTGGCATTTAATATCTTGATATTCAAACCAATTACGGCCTATCCTGGCCCTATCCGTTCATGTTGGAAAACCGGCCAATTTAGGGACCTTATCAAGGTAGCAACAATCCTACAGAGTGCACTCATTGTTTTTTATTTTATATTTGAGTAAGAAGCATCATTTCATTAAAGCTTTATAAATATCGAAGTAACTTGTTGCAAAAAATTTGATTGGCATATTTCCAAGAACTCAATTACAACAGGAAATGAATAATGGCAAGCGTTTAATACAATGTGAATTGCGCCAAATAACGTTTGAAAAGAATCAATAAAAGAGGTAAGGTTTGCAGTACTTTTGCTGAATTATTATCTTTTTATCGTCAAAAGCTACTATTTACAAAAATGGTAAGAACAACCATCACAACTAAAATTAAAATAAGTTCATGGATATTTCAGTTTACACTAAGCGGGCCCTTGTCGGCGGAATTCTTTCGTTGGGAGTAATAGGTCTCGGCACTTTTATTTTAGGCCATTTGAGCGGTTATGAGGCCAAGCTCCTCATCAAGGCAAGTATTAGTGGACTCAATACCCTTTGCAACACTATAGTACTAGCATCGGCAACGATTTTAGCGTTAATGCTCACCCTATTGGGTGTCAGTACGGGCACCTCTTCCCAGTTGAAGAAAGACCATTATCATCATATCATGCGTATAGCGAAAATCGATACGGCCATATTCGTGGCCGCCCTATTGTCGTTTTTATTGCTGAACTTGCCCGTAACGGAGAGTGACAATATACCGAACCATTGGTTCGATATTATCTACTATGTTAGCTTGGGTATCAGTACCGTCTTGAGTTCTGCACTCATAGTTGTCGTCTTGATGCTTTACAGCACGATTGTCAGTATCATCAAGATTGTAGGCTTAGGTTTGGAAGACCACCCACTGATCAGTTCGGAGGATGGAGAGGGTGAGGAAAAAGCTCAATAGTACTAAAGATGCCTAAGTGTTCTGGGGAAAGGTCATCTTCTTAAGCTCATCCGAGAATTCATTTTTCTTTTCGTGTTTCCTTTTAAAATCGGAAGGGAGCACCCCGTACATTGCCTTAAATTCTTTTGACAGATAACTTTGACTTTTGTAACCTACTATTGAAGTTATCGAATACAGCGTGTGATCCGTATTCAATAATAGGGTCCGAGCGGTCTCCAACCGCTTTTCTCGAATATAATGGTTAACGGTTTTTCCGAAAAGCTCTTTGAAGCCTTGTTGCAGTTTATTTGCGTTCAGCCCTACCTCGCTTGCGATTTCACCTATTGCGGGCAAATCGCCAAGACGGTCCTCAACAATCTTTACCGCATTGAACAACTGCTTCATTTCCGATTTCCGCAGAAGGGTTTTGTTCCCTTCTGCCTTTAAGTCGTCTTGAAATTGTTCGATTTGAAGAACAAGTATGTTATAGGCCATACCTTCTAAGTTCAATTTTTTTAGAAAATTGTTTTCGTGATAATTATCCCACTGCGAAAAAATCTCCGATAATTTTAGACTGTAAAATCCGTCATGATAAAAAGTTTTCTTTGCGGTAACATCATTGAGCATCTCTCGCCAAGACTTGGCAATGGTACGGGTTTCACAGCTTATTTTCCCCTGAAATTTTCTTCGTTCCAATTCCAGACTATTAAATTCGGTCCGTTCCCCTCCGATAAATTGAATGCTGTGTCCATGGTGCTCCGAACTGGCAACGACGGCACTTTTATGTCTAGGAATTTGATGCCACAATGATTCGTTCATGAACTTATGAGAGATTTCGCCCTCCATGGCAAACAGGAATTTTACCGGATGAATCCTATCAATCGAATATTCGAACACGATGTCTTCCTTAAATAGACAATCGTATCGAATAAGGCCGAGCCCGTCATCAAAATCCGCTCCGGTTATCGTTCCTTTTCCGAAATGTTCCGGGATGCATACTTGATAAATACCGCAGTTTTGAGAGTAATTGGTTTCAAATTCATTAGCGATATCCGAAATCACCTCCTGCAATGGTAAAGAACTGACCTTTAGTTTTTGCATAACATTGTGTGTTTGTGTAATATCGATCAGTGCTTACCAAAACACTAACGCATACGGAATTTTGTTTGACCCAAAAGACACTGTTACATAAGCTAGCTGCAGATATCATTTTAGTCTTTAACGAAACGTGATTGTTAAATATGGCGGTCGCTGATTATATCAAGATATCTATGCGATTACATTAAATTATTAACTGAAAACAGCAAATGCTATCCAGAAAGAGTTCTAGCTTGCCTACGAAAATTAACGATAATCTCGGAAGACTTCTGAGGTTGCACATTAATAAATTAAAACAGATATTATGAAAATGAAATCATTTATTTCGATGGTTATGGTATTCGCCACATTGACCGCAATTGCTCAAAATAAGGACGATAAGCGTATTATGGCCGATTCAGAAAAGGCCAAGGCGAAGATTCAAAAGATGAATGTGGGCCTAGATCAGTTCTTTGACAATGCTTCCGGATATGCCATCTTTCCCAATGTGGGCGAAGGCGGCTTCATACTTGGGGCTGCCTCGGGCAATGGTGTACTTTACGAAGGTGGACAGGTGGCCGGAATGGCAGACCTTAAAAAGTTAGATGTTGGATTTCAGGTCGGGGGTCAGGCCGTAATTGAAATAATCTTTTTTGAAACTGAAGATGCACTTAACGAATTCAAACAAGGAGAATTCGAATTTACTGCCGAAGTTTCTGCAACGGCCCTAGAAAAAGGAAAATCTATCAATGCCAACTATGAAGATGGTGTCGTAGTTTTCGTAAAACCTAAAAAAGGATTGATGGCCGATGCATCCGTAGGGGGCCAGAAATTCAATTATACTGCTTTGGAGGATTTGGAAGAGTAGTTCTTATCGACAATAGGTAGTGATATGGTGATTTGAACTCAATGCCCGATAGGTAATAGGGATAAACAAAAAAATGCCACTTGTCTTTCAACAAGTGGCATTTTTTTTGGATAGCAATGTGATTTAATGTATCAGAGGGCTAACCGTTTACTATAAAGGCATGTATCACGCCCGGAAGCCATGCCAGCAAGGTCAAGAGTATGCTGATCAAGAAAGCGGAGCCCAGACCGTGGTTCATAAAAACTGCCAAAGGTGGCAAAAGAATGTTCAAAATAATGGTTACTAATGACATAATAATATTGTTTAAAATTAAAAATTATATATATAAATGATACAAAAAGAAACTGTCGTAGCTAACGGATGAATTGTATTTAATTAATCTTTAACCACCCTTCGGGATTTTCCGCGGCTTGCACGATTCTCATCAACCAAAACGGCATATTCGGGCGAACCGGTAATACCTCCGAAGAAAGCGGCACCAGCACCTAATAGAAGGATAAGGAAGGCCACTATGCCAGCTGTTCCTGCGGCATCCGCTGCTTTATCGCTATACTCGACCACCTTTTGCCTTGCTTCGGAGTAGTATTTTTCGGCCTTATCGACAACGGCCTGCATTCTAGCCTCCCATTTTTCGATGACCCCGTTAATTTCCGCTTCGCTGAGTTCGGTATTTTCGGTAAGGGATTTCTTGATTCCCTCTTTGTCAAAAAATTCGTCGGATCCCTCAGTACTAATATCCAGGTTCCCGTCCTTATCCAAATCAAAGGAGAGATTGTTGACATAGCCCTCGATGTCGTTTTCAAGATTCATTTGCTTAAGTTCCCTTTTGGAATTTTGCAAAAATTCACTGGTTTCCTCTGAAGCATCATCTGGCAGTATGTTATACTTTTCGCCAGTACCGATCAAGTCGAACATTTGCTGTTTTATATTATCGGTAGTGTTCTGTGCCTGATCCTTACCCGATGTAAGGGCATCTTCGACCTGAACGGTAATATCTTTGGAACCGTCGCCACCGACCACACCCGAAACCATATTTCCGAGACCGTTAAGTATACCGCCGACTGCAGAGGTGAGCATGAAAATCCCGATAATCAAATATAGGGCCCAAGTCAGGAAACCGTGTAGGGCACCATCTACGTTCGAAGTATAGCCCGACATGCGTGCAGCCACCAAGCCACCGGTAAAAAGGGCGGCCACGTTTGAAAGAATCCACCAAATGGCAGTACCCGTTCCGATACCAGCAAAAGGATCGGATTCGGTCAAGGGGTCGATAGTGGTCAAGCCGATACCAAGGCCCAAAAGGTTCAGTAGAAACATCAGGGCCAAGGTGGTCAGCGTTCCCGCCAAAACAGCCCCCCAAGAGATTCGGGAGACCCTCTTCTGTCCCTCGTTAATTTGTGCTACAGTAGTAGTGTTCATAGGTTTTTGATTTTTAAAGAATTAGAATTGTTAATTTCAAAACTAATTGAAGAGCACAACACCTTCTATAACTAATGAATAAACTTTTGCCCCATACGCAACTTTCACGGAATAGTTAAGTGTTTGCCGGCTTAAACAGGTTATCGCCCTACGGCAATTTCCGTAAAGTCGGGAATAATCGAAACGGATACATCATCAACGCTGCCTTGTGATTCGCCATCGATTTGAAAGGCGACCGGTTTTTCGGTAGTGATTCTAGCCGCTGTAGTAGTAAAGGCCTCCACAAAATCGGCATCCATGTCGATATCGCCTCTTAAGGTCTTAAGTATTTCGACAACATTCAGTTTTTTAAAAATTAATACTTCGAACTTGCCATCGTTGATGTTGCCACCGGGGTTGACCAAGGCCCCTGTACCGAATTTCTTGCTGTTGGCAAAGGCGACCATTACGGCGTTCACCTCTCGGTCTACCCCATTGGCCGATATTGAAAATTTATAGGGACTATCGGTTTCCAGAAGCGTTGGGATGCTGTTCAAAAAATAGCCGAAACGCCCCCGTATGCCACTCTCGGAATAGTTCTGGATCAGTTCTGCATTGACACCGATATCGCTAATGTGTAGGCTGATCGAATTGCCGATCCGAAGCGCATCCATCTTTGTAGTTGTTCCGCCCATGGCGACATGAATGGCTTCACTACTATCTGTCGGCAGATTAAGATCGGTCGCCAGACCGTTGGCAGAACCGACGGGAAGAATACCCAACACCTTGTCCATATTTTCACTGGCCTGTGCTGCCATTTTGACCGTACCGTCACCACCAGCCACCAAAATACGCTCCGGTTTAAAATCCTTTACCAATTTTCGGAGCTTAGGGATATCATCGATACCCGTAGTTTTGAAAATCGTAAATTCGGAATGCTTTGCCAAGAACCGTTGTACCATTTTGATGATGGGTTTTTTATCGGTATTTCCCGCAACGGGATTTACGACCAAAAGAACTTTAATTATATTCGTATCCATTAAATAAGTATCTCTTTTAGGTTAAGGACTATAAACATATACTGTCTCAGAGACTGTTTGAAACGGCTGACTAGATTTCACTTAATCATTTATGATGACCTTCCTAGCAAAATATTCTAGCGTAGCTTATTTGCGCTATAAAATTGTAACGATAGACCCGCGAGAAAAGGCTAAGGTTTCGGCCTCTGAAAAACAAGCTAGCTATTACGAAGGCTATGGAAAGGGCTATAAAAAAATAAGTATTACGTTTTCAAACAGTCTATTACTTAAATGTACTCCAAATATATAGCGGGCATGGAAATCGAACTGAAAATTTACCGAGGCTATGCAAACGAGCAACAAATAATCGTATTCGGCCACGTTTTCAAAAAAAACAGCCTGAGTCAGTACGATTTGCAGGGAAGACGACTGCGGCACGCTTACGCCGTCATGCGGATGTTCAAAATCAACACCTTGGGCAACGTTTCCGTTACCCTGAAGTTTGGCGGGTATGACATCCGTACCAAAACCTCTGAGGACGGATATTTCCGGTTCGCGCTGCCCTACTTCGAATCGTTGCAGAGTGGTTGGCATACGTGTAGGGTCTCCGCCGCTATTGATGGTACCACTGTTGAACAGCCTGGGGAATTTATTAAGCCCTATCCCGGGGAGTATGGGCTGATTTCAGACATCGATGATACTTTTTTGGTTTCCCATTCCAGTAGTTTTTTCAAAAAACTATATGTACTGCTTACCCGCAATGTCAATAAACGTAAAATTTTCGAGGGCGTAGTAAGACACTACAACCTGTTGAGCTTGGCAGGAAGAAATAAGGAAACAGGTAAAAACGCATTTTTTTATGTTTCGAGCAGCGAATGGAACTTATACAATTTTATAGAAAGCTTTGCCCACCTTCACCATATGCCGAAAGCCGTATTAAAATTGAAGAGTATAAAGACCGGGCTGGGCGATTTTCTCTTTACGGGCGGTGGAAGCCACGACCATAAATTCCACAAAATAAAGCATTTGCTCGAATTTTATCCTGAACTGAAATTTATCCTTCTGGGCGACGATAGTCAAAAAGACCCTTTTATTTACGAACGTATAGTGAAAATATTTCCAGCGATGGTAAAAGCCATCTATATTCGAAGTACGTCCAGCAAATACAGGCCTAAGGTGGAGGAAGTGTTGGCCAACATACAATCAATGAACGTTGAAATTTGCTACTTTAAGGATAGTTCTATTGCCATACGGCATTCAGAGGAGATAGGACTAATTTCAAAAACAGAAAATCATGGCGCTTAATCAAAGACCGTAATGGCCTTCTGCAGTTCAAAATTAATTTTGGGATTCAACGGAAGGTTCAAAAAATGTTCTGAGCATTCCAACTACCTCAATGCAAGCAATGTAATAGGCGGTGGGGTACCCTGGAACCCCCTTTTGGCAAGTAATAAATCACACTGTTTAATCCCTTATTTTAGATTATCAGGTATGATTTTTAGTCGCAACTATTTGGTAACTGACCGGTTCATACCCCAGAAACGAGTGGCAGGTCGGTCTTTATTGTGCTAAATCCCGTATGGTTTGAGTTCTGACCATCTTCAGATTAGGTTTATATTTATAAAATCAATATTTATGACGTACACATGGTCAAATAGAAAACCGGTCGTATGCGGCGTATTTGACCACCAATTAATGTAAAGCGATAACTATGTACAAAACCAAAGAAATAAGGTGGTTTTTTAAAAAACAAAATCGATCAATTGAAACTTGGTTTGAAACTCTAGGATTCGATTCATTTGAAAAGCGCGAGGATTTTTACCTGTGCCTTGGAAAAGACGATGTAGGGGTTAAGCTTAGAGATGGCAATATCGAGATAAAGCACCTGATAGGCACACGGGCAAGAGGATGTTTGGAGGCAAAGGCGTGGGGTTATTTTGAGGATTGGATAAAGTGGAGCTTTGTTGCCGAATTAGGTCACGAAATTGTATCGAACATAACAAACGGAAAGTGCAAAAGATGGCTTAGCGTTATAAAGGAGCGCCAATCGGCCCAGTTGACTATGGAAAACGGAGCCATTTCTATCAAACCCTATCATGCCAACTTGAGATTTGGATGTCAGATCGAGTATTCCAACATTCATTTGAAAGGGGAAAACTGGTACACCTTCGGACTGGAATGGTTCGGTAATCGTGGTTTGGATCTGGATGCGTCGTTGATACATGCAATACTTGGCCCGACTAAGCTAAAAATAAACCAATCAATGGGGTATCCGGCCTTTTTGTCCCAATTGAAAAACGATAAAGAAAGAACGCCGCTAGAATTACATTGATGTATTTAGAATGCTGATATTGAATCGTATAGTGGCTTAAACGGGAGACCCGTGCTATTCAATTTCTGTTCGCATCCATTTTCATGTCGCAATTTTGTAACGTTGATATTTTTAAATCGAAATTAATCTTCAGGGACCTTTTGGCCAAGACGGCATAACATTTACATAATATGAAAATAGCAATACTTTCTCCTATCGCTTGGCGTACACCGCCCAGAAACTACGGACCATGGGAACAAGTGGCCTCCATACTTACCGAGGCACTGGTCGAAAAAGGTATTGACGTAACCTTGTTCGCCACTGGGGATTCGATTACGGAGGGAAAATTGGAGTCCGTTTGCCCTAAACCGTATGCCGAGGATGCCGGTAGGGACGCCAAGGTATGGGAATGCCTGCATATCAGTAATTTGATGGAACGGTCAGGGGATTTCGATATCATCCACAACCACTTTGATTTTTTGCCATTAACCTACTCCCGATTGATCGAGACGCCCATGATTACGACCATCCATGGATTTTCATCGGAAAAGATAATTCCTGTTTACAAAAAATACAATGCGACCACTACCTATATTTCCATTTCCGATGCTGACCGCCATCCAGAACTGGATTATCACAGTACCATCTACCATGGCATTGATCCCAACATATTTAAGCTTCAAGGTAAGAAAGAAGAATATCTTCTGTTCTATGGAAGGATCCATCCAGACAAGGGTACGGCCGAAGCCATTGCCATCGCCAAAAAAAGCGGATATGCTATAAAACTTGCAGGTTTTATCCAAGATCAAGACTATTATGACCGGTGTATAGGTCCGGAAGTAGACGGGATTCAAACCACCTATTTGGGCAATCTCGACCAAAAGAAAGGAAGCCGGTTGTTGGGTGGTGCCAAGGCCTTATTGCATCCCATTCAATTTGATGAACCTTTCGGACTTAGTGTTGCGGAGGCCATGATGTGCGGCACGCCGGTCATCGCCTTTGACAAAGGAAGCATGCGCGAACTTATTTCAGACGGCAAGACCGGATATCTAGTCGACAACGTAGCAGAAGCCATTGCGGCCGTAAGAAAGTTAAATAGAATAGCACCGGAAGACTGTAGAAAAAATACTATGCAAAAATTTAGTATCGACACCATGGTCGATGCCTATATTGAGGCATACCGTGAAACTATAAAAAGTAAATAATCCTCGGGGCAAGCCCACGAGGCATTAAAATAATTTCAACTGATGATTGTTTTTCAATGTCTTGTATTCTTTTTCCATTCCCTGTTCCTTGACATATTTGGCAATGACGTTCTCTGTTCCATGCTGACCGACCGTGTTCACGAAGTAACCCTTTCCCCAAAACTCCCCGCCCCAGAGTTGCCTTTTCACTTCGGGACATCTCTTGAAAACTTCCCGGGCTATGATGCTCTTTACCATTGTGACAATCTTCGTTACGCTGTACGACGGAACGCTCTGAATCAAAAAATGAACATGATCCTTGTCCGCACCGACTTCCAGGAACCGAACCTCGTATCGTTTTTCGATTTCCCCGCACGTCTCCGTCAAAACCTTGTCGACCGAATCGGTGATCACCACCCTACGGTATTTCGCACTACTGACCAAATGGTACAAAAGCACCGTTACATTATGACTCTTATGTATAAATTTGCTATTCTGTGACATCGAGTCACAAAATACCAATAATAAACGAGGCAAGCCTCGGGGAATTAAACCCAGCAGAGATTAAAGGTAGCAAAAAGTATCAAGGTGATCCGTTTATTCTCCCTAGCACTGTTTCGCTACCATTGCTATCCTTTCCTTTCCCATTTTGGGCAAAACGGGCTGTCATTCCCCAAGGTTTCGAAAAGTTCCAAAGCCCACTCGAAATCCTCGTAATAGTGGGTATGTGAACTAAACTACCCCCGTACCTTCGGGGCTAAAGACCGCTGCCTGCCCGACACCCCGTTCGGGCGGGCGTTTTGGTTCCGACTGAAAGTCGGTAAAAGCTCAACTCTTGTGCCAATGCCAGGTGCAAATCGCTTTTCGCTTTTTTTTATGTACTTCGTATAGCGCAAAGCGAGCAGCAAATCAAACTAAAGTCTTCGCTTAAAAGCGAGGGATTTTACCCATAATGAAACATTTATCTTAGGCATTGGGCACATGTGCCGGTGCAAAAAGATAACGGTATTTACATTTTTCATGATTGTTCGTTTTTTGATGTGCCAAAAATCGATCATATAATCAACAACGAACAAAAAGAAATACCGAGTTGTGGAATTCGATGGATAGAATGGGATGGCAAACTTTTGATTTTAGTAAGGGAATCATATGAACTTAAAAAAGCCCAAAAACGCGCAAAATACTTTTCGCTCCCAGAAGTAGCGCTAAAACAACTATTACGGATCCGAATATATTCTGCATCCTATTATTTTTATGCTTTCCCATTACCGAAGGCCGATTGACTGCCCACAACAGGAATAGGGCGATAACAGGCAATAACATTCCGTTGGCTACCTGAGCGAACTTAATTATCTCTATCGGATGCATACCTAGGGACATAACCAACACCCCAAGTATCAAAATGACGATCCATACCGCTCGGAATTTTTTATCCTTCAAGCCCGCTTTCCAACCAAAACAACTATTGGCCACATAGGCGGCGGCCAGGGGAGCTGTTATCGCTGAGGTAATACCGGCGGCAAAAAGACCTATCCCCATAAAATATCGGGCAGCATTGCCATACAACGGTTCCAAGCCCTTAGCCAAATCCATTACGTTCGCAATACTACCCCCAGGAATCGCCGCTGCGGCGACCATTACGGACATGGAAACCAGTCCACCTAGGACTATAGACACCACGGTATCCCTTCTGGCCGAGGCAAGGTCGGACTCCGATTTCCATTTTTCACTGACTAGGGCGGCGTGTAAAAAGAGATTATACGGCACCACTGTAGTGCCGACAAGGGCAATAACCGTTAAAATACTGTCTTCAGGAATCACCGGCAAGAACAGTCCTTTTAGTATATCCCCGATATTCGGACCGAAGATTACGGCCGTTATTAAAAAGGACAGGCTCATAACTAGCACCAAGCCTATGAAGACCCTTTCCAAAGTCCGGTAATTTCCTATATATAATAATAGAAAGGCAAATATTCCTATGATATAAGGATAATAGACCAAGTAATACGGCCCAAAGAGCGCTTCCAAACCTATGGTACCCCCACCTATATTACCACCTTCATATGCGGCGTTACCAATAACTATTGCCCCTAAAATAATAATGATGATCAAGCTACGGAGGTAGGGCGATACGATTTCGTGTTTAATTACATCCGCCAGTCCGCTTTGGGTGACTATTCCCAATCGGGCGGCCATTTCCTGTAGGATTATCGTAGCTAGTATTGAAAGTCCCATGGCCCATAACAGCGCATAGCCGAATTCCGCTCCAGCCAACGTACAGGCCGTAACCGTTCCCGGACCGATAAATGCCGCGGCCACCAATACGCCCGGGCCTATTTTTTTGATCATAGGCGTCTATTTAAATGCTTTTGGGAAATTATTTTAATCCAATATTACGGATTGCCTATCTGTTTGTAATAGGGAAAGATAGTCAAAAACTACAACGCCGCTTTTGAACTTGCTTTTGAACATGTACTTGAGTTTGAACCTGAGCTTGCCACCCCCATCTACACCACAGTTTTAACATTTTCTAACGCCGTTAATCTAAAAAATTGCAGTTCGTCTAAAACTAGGGTGCCGTACGTCGAACGGGTATACTATCCTATAAAAAAGACGGTTATTATTAGAAGTCCACCGGACATGATTATAACAAATCGAACCTAATTGAACGATGTCTATGACGTGCTTAGAATGTAATAAGGAACTTGGTTATGCCGATCACAAAAATGCCATGGACACCCTTGGTGTTGAACTCTGTGAAGTGCATCAAGAGCGAATAGCCAAACTTATGGACACCAACGCCACCCCCCGCGAGGCGATTCAACTCTATTATGGACTGAAAGAGGCCGGTGTGATCGCGATGCTGGAATGGTGGGACGGCAACAAATCTATCGATATTGCCATATCACGAGTCAAGCTCAACATCGAAATCGATACGGAATATCACATGATGACGCACGAACAGGCCATCAACGATCTGGAGAAAACGATGCATTCCTTTAAAAATGGATTTACTACCATTCGAATTCCCCATGTTCTTATAAAATATTATCTCAAAGAAACCGTTGTAAATATTCTTGGTATTATGGAAGGCCTTCTGGTACACGTGAAGGCTATTTAGATCTATGCTGCCAAACGCTTTACGCCTATCGCTAATCGTTTCGCTTTTTTTTGGGCAAGGCGGATGGCGCTGGCGAATGGCCGTCCCATTCTAAACCTACTATTATGCCTAAGCCAAAAAAAATCCTGACGATTCCCCTGAGAATTGCTATTTCCGTTTTATTATTGGGCATGCTGTCACGTATTTTGCATTGGCCGTACGCTACCGAAATCATCGTTGCGGCTTTTGTATGCATGGGACTCTTATATCCCTTTCGATTTTGGAAAAAACCTGAAAAACACTTTCTTGATTACACCAAATTGATTTTGGTGGTTTTCTGGGCGACAAACGGCATTTTCAGGGCTTTGGATTTCACCTACTCCCTATTCTTTCAAATCATTATTGCCATATCTTTCGTTATCTGGATTATACTTGAAGGTACCGCCTATTTTTTAGACGAAGATCGAAAAGCCAAAGACAATAAAATGCAGGTACTTTGGAACTGCGCTATGGTTATCGGAACCTTTGCCATAATTGTCGGTAGCCTACTTAATATATTAGGATGGCAATTTGCCATACCCCTTATGTCCTTCGGTATACTCGTCATCGTGGCCTTCATTCTTAAAGATGTCTTTTCTTCGAACAAGCTTGAAAAAAAGGATGGGAACAACGAGGAGTATCAACTTTGAGAGTTTAGCCAGCATCTTACAGTACAATATAAGTTTGAATCTTGCCCCTTCTCCCACAGGCAGATTTTTCTTCAACCATACACTCAAAATAATTGCTATTCTATCCGGTAAACGCAAATTCCATACAGGATAAACCGGTATTTTATAGGTTTATACGCAAACTGCCCACTCCCTTTTCATAGATATATGTGACGCTTTGACGGGATTAACGTCACAAATCGAATTTTCTACCCGTTGTCCGAATTGTAAGCCTATAAAAATAGGATTCCCCCGTTTTAGTATAAAGAACGCGTCTTGACTGCTTTGACCGCTATCTATAATTAATAGCGCTAGGCGATAACCAAAAAGTCGAGACCTTTCGAAAAAATCTTTTATGAAAGATAAAACTACCCTAAACGATTATTTGATCTATATTTTTTGCGCTTTATGCTTTCTATGGTCCATCTATGTGATATTTTTTAGGCTGACCCCATAAGTAAGAACTGAACTCGTCTTGAGATGTTCTTTTACCTACGATTTTCACATTTTACGCTCTAATTTCGTCTTTTTCTCTCACCGTAGCTATGGCCATGCTTTTCAAAAACTTTCATTAGAGCGTAAAAGCCGAAAATCTCGGTTCCAAACAACATCTCAAGACGAGTTCATTGATTTATTCGGATTCTTATTGTATTTTCTCACCTTAAAACCTTAAGGACATGGAAAATCAACGTCGAAAATTCATTCATCAAGCCGGACTAATAGCCGCATCTACCGCATTTTTACCCAACGCCCTATGGTCGGCCACGAGGCCCCAAAAGGAAAAATTGGGCATCGCCCTAGTGGGACTGGGGTACTATAGTACTGACCTCTTAGCGCCCGCTCTGCAACTCACCCAGCATTGCGAATTAAAGGGCATTGTCACCGGAAGTCCGGATAAGATTCCCGTTTGGAAGGAAAAATATGGCATTCCCGATAAAAACATCTACGATTATAAGGGGATGGACAAAATTGCCGATAATCCCGATATCGACGTTATCTACATAGTACTGCCCCCATCGATGCATGCCGAATTTACCATCCGCGCTGCGAATACCGGAAAACACGTTTGGTGTGAAAAACCTATGGCACCTAGTGTAGCGGAATGCGAGTCGATGATCAAGGCCTGCAACGCCAATAATGTTAAACTTTCCATCGGTTACCGCTGCCAGCATGACCCCAACATTCAAGCGTACATGAAAGCGGCAAAGGAAAAAACCTTCGGAGCCGTCAAAATGGTGTCTTCGAGTGCCGGATATTTTGACGGTCGCACTGATCATTGGAAACAAAAGAAAGCCATGGGTGGCGGCGTCATGGGTGATATGGGCGTCTATGCCATTCAGGGAGCACGATTGGCTACTGGCGAGGAACCCATATCGGTAATGGCGCAAACGTTCACCACGCGGCCTGATATCTATGATGAAGTCGAGGAAACCGCAATGTACCAACTTGAATTCCCCAGTGGTGCCCGCGCAGCCTGCCAGAGTAGCTTCGGCATTCAAATGAACTATTTGAACATTAACTACGAAAAAGGATGGATAAAAATGTCGCCGCATTCCTCTTACAGTGGCAATAAAGGTATACGGTCTGACGATAAAGTTATTAATTTCCCCCTCGAAAACCAACAGGCAAAACAGATGGACGATGATGCGCTTTCCATTCTCAATTCTAGTGATATGTTGGTACCCGGCGAGGAAGGCTTACGGGATATTCGGGTGGTCGAGGCGGTCTACAAGGCGGCAGAAAAGGGGTGTTCGGTGAAGATGTAAAGGAAATTTCCGACCACTTTAACGAAACACTGCCCGCTTTATCGAATCATTATATCGAGGTAGAGCTAAGTGACGTTATAAAGGAAACAAATCTTTTATAATATGAGATACATCCTACAAGTACTTCAAAGGATTGGAGAAGAGCGAAAGCTATTGATTAGAATTATGAAAGATATCGAGCGATAGCAAAATATATTTTCACATGAACAAACCCATAGTCTTTTAGTCTATGGGTTTTTTTATGGAATACTGCTTTAGAATATTAGAAGACCACCCACACATTCTAAAAAATAAAACCCAAAAATTGTGGGGTTTTTATTGGTGGCGTTTCATAACTGCAAGTTTATTTTTGTGACATAACCCCGTAAATAGTCGGACATGAAAAGACGTGATTTACTTATCAACATTTACATCGCCATTAACATCATTTTCATTGTTTGTATGTCCTATTATCTTTTGACGAATATTCCTTTTTAACAGGATTGCTGCTTTATTTTCACACGTTATATCCATATAAAGGGTGGTTCCTATGCCTGACTTTATCATCTACATGGAGCTATGTAAATCTACTTACGTGGTATCGACTCCTAACTTCCATTCAACCTAACCATCCCTCACGGTCCAAACTTCTGTACTGAATGGCCTCGGCAATACACCCGAATGTGTAAGTCTGAAAT
>JAGXIC010000259.1 GCA_024635875.1 Pricia sp. | reverse complement strand
ATCGACTGGATCAAGGCTAAATTGGAGAAAGCTGAAAATAGTGGATTTACCAATGATAGCAAAGAGCAGATTTTAGCACAATCCAAGTCTGCACTTAATGAATAAATATAGACTGAGCAACGAAGCCAAAGACGACTTGATCGGTATTCATCGTTACGGGGTCAAAAAGTTTGGAATGGCACAGGCCGACAAATATTTTGATACGTTTTTCGAATATTTTGACATTATTGCCCTGAGACCTTATTCGTTCGAATCGGTAGAATATTTAAAAGAAGGATACCGACACTGTGTATGTGGTTCGGACAGTATTTACTACAAAATTAACGATAACATCGTTGAAATAATGGCAATTGTGGGAAGACAGGATTTAAACAATATACTTTAAACCTCAGTGCCAAATACTATATTCCGGATTGCCTGGTCTTCCTTAGCCCCATGAACTGGGTCAGCGTTCCGAACACGGGTTCCACCGTACTTTGCCGTTTGCCCTTCATCTAACGGCCCTCCCTGCCGTTCACACGTTCGATGTTCCGTTCGTACTCCGCCCGATAGTAGGTGACCGAGAACTGTTTCTCGTGCACCTTGCCCAGGCAGGTCGCCCGCAATGGGCAGCCCTTGCAGATCTTGCTCGATGCACGGTACGACTTCTTCTTCGTCTTGGTACGGCTGTCCAGAAACACCTTCTTGAACGGGATCACCTTTCCCTGCGGGCAGAGATAATATCCCTTGGTAAGCGGATAGAGCGACCGAAGGTCGATGGCATCATTCAGCCGACGGTAGAAATTATGTTCCGACACTCGCTCGCTCAACCTGAAATCGTTGAAAAGCTTTTCCGGGTAGTGCTTTTTTCCCTGCATACCTAAAGGTACGATCCCTTCCCCAATCGGCAAGATCGAAAACGCCTTTTTTTGACTAACTTGTGCAACAAGCACAATGTATATAAAAAATAGGTGAGATAGTACTAAATTCGGGGTTAGTGGCTAGTATCAAAATTTGTGCTTAATAGAGAGTTGTGTGCTTGGAAATCGCCTACTTTTCATATACTAAACTGGTGTCACAATAAAAAAATAATTATGACAAACATAGCTAAATATTTTACGCCAATATTTATTCTATTGCTACTACTTGGTGGATGTAAAAAAACCTTGAAGCTGTTCTGATAATCAAAAAAAATTAGGGTAAACCCCAATCTTTAACTTTTGTAAATTATGTGCCTTAACGAACATAGATCAGACTTAATAGAATATGAATTTATTAAATAAACTTTACCAAATTTTTCTATCTGAATACGCCAAAAGGCAAATTGAAAAAACAATACTCTATGTTGCGTTATTTGGATTTTTCATCCACTTAATTTTAATTTACTTATCAAAATTCGGTATAGTAAATTTGTCTTTAGAATCGGAATTATTTAAAAATCCAATATCGGCAATTTACACCCCATTCTCATTTATACTTGTTTATGAAGTTTACTTATTAATCTATTACTTACCAAAGTCATTTACCACCTACATAACTAAACAGTATGAAATTATAACACTTATAATTATCCGAAAATTATTTAAAGATTTATCTGCTCTTGAACTGTCATCAGATTGGTTTCAAATAAAAGGAGATCTGCAATTCACCTATGATATCTTGGCATCAGTTATTCTTTTCTATCTGATTTTTCAGTTTCAAAAACAAGGAATGCAAAAATCAACACAGCAAAAGGACAATAAAATGGAAATTGAAAGATTCATACGTAGAAAGAAACTAATTGCCGTTGCTCTGGTTCCGATTTTTTTTACGATGGCTTTAATAACACTTTTGAATTGGACTTCAGATATTTCTCTTGCCTCTAATGACCTGCCTAGTTTCGAAACAATTAATAATTTATTCTTTGATGAATTTTTTACCGTACTGATATTAGTGGATGTCGTTCTTCTCTTAATTTCCTTCTTTTACACCGATAAATTTCACAAAATAATTAGAAATTCCGGATTTGTAGTTTCAACGATTTTAATCCGTATGTCATTCGGAGTAAGCGGATTAATAAGTACAATTTTAATTGTAGTTGCTATCCTGTTTGGATTAACAATAATAATAATCCATAATAAATATGAAAAAAATACTTTGCCTAATAACTAAGTTTATGGCGCGCCGATAGGCTAGCGCTATATAATTTGTTGACTGGACGGGATGGTAGATAAGGGGGAAATCGAGAGATTTGCCTATACCTTGACAACGTATAACAAAAAATAGGGCAGTCGGTGCTAGACCCAGAGGTTCGAATGTGTTTGCGAGGTCGCCAAATCTTTTGATTTGGCAACTCGGAAAAAAAGATAGTCACAAAATGCAAAAGCTTAGGCTAATCGCTGGGCGGAAAAGCAAGTGCTCGCCGACCCCGAAGCGCGCATAGCCGAAGCCGTGCATAATTTAATACCTTATAATCATATGGATTCAAATAAAAGTTGTTTCGTTATAATGCCCTTTGGTATTAAAAATGATCATGAAGGAAATAAAGTAAATTTTAACGAGATTTATGCAAGCATTATTAAACCAGCCATTAAAGAATTGGATTTGACGTGTTTAAGATGTGACGAAATAAGTAACGCTGGAATGATTCATAAAGACATGTTTAACCACATTTACCATTCAGATATAGCTATTGTGGATATCTCGGTGTTAAACCCCAATGTGTTTTATGAACTAGGAATGCGTCACTCTTTAAAAAAATCGATAACTGTCATAATTAAAAGAAAAAATACTCAAATTCCATTTAATATTACAGGAATGAGACTAATCGAGTATGACGAAGAAAATCTTGAAAGCCGAATAAGAACGAAACTGGAAATTCAAACATTCATTAAAAATGGGATTAAAGATCGACAAGTAGATAGTCCGATATTTGATTCTATAGAGAATTTGACAGTCCGCACTAAAAATATTTTCACACAAAAATCAGAACGGTTTGATTACCAAATAAATGATAAATCATCGAAAAAAATAGGAATCATAACAGGTAGCATCGATAAAATTAAAGGCATTGACATTTGGGTTAATTCAGAAAATACGAATATGCAAATGGCTAAATATTATTCTGGTTCAATTTCAGGTATGATAAGGTATTTGGGAGCCAAAAAAGATATTACTAAAAATATTTTAGAGGATACAATTCAAAATGAGCTGGAAGAGTTGATGGGTATTCACAGTTCAGTAAATCCAGGCGTTGTAATTCCAACAGGTTCTGGATATCTTGAAAAAACTCATAATGTCAAGAAAATATTTCATGCGGCCGGTGTAACTGGTCAAATCGGTAGAGGCTATACCCCCATAATTGAAGTAGAACGGTGTGTTAGAGAAGCACTTGAACTTGCTGAAGACTATCCAGATTTGAAATCTATTTTAATACCCTTCATTGGCACTGGTGCTGATAAAGGTGATTTTGAAATTACTATTCCCCTATTAATCCAAACAGCTATAAATTATATTGACGAAAACCCTGAATGCTCATTGGAAAAAATATATTTTACTGAAATTTTGAAGAGCAAGATTGAAGTTGCAAAAAACACACTTTCAAAAATTCTAGGTTAACGATCAATTTGAATAAAACAATGCACAACATTGCTATAGCAAATAGGGCGTAAGGTCCTATTCCCATTGGCCTGTGCGTGTTTGTGAACACCGCCAAAGCTTTTGATTTGGCAATTGATAAAAAAAGGTAATCACGAAATGCAAAAGCTTTGGCTATCGCTGGGCGGAAAGGTCCATTCGTGTCCCCTGCCCTACTTTCCAAAGCCTTAACGAACAGCGACAAACAGCACATTTATTTTTTTGCCAACGCGCGAAAAAAATCGTAAACTATTTAAATATTAATCGTAATATTGCAATTAATAAATACTAAACTAAAATGGGATTAGCTAAAACCGAAATGTTTACCGACCAACAAAATGAAATTTCTCTTTTTGCGAAAGTTTTCGGACATCCTGCGAGAGTTTCCATTTTACAACATTTGTTTAAAATTGATTCTTGTGTTTGCGGAGATTTAGTTAACGAAATTGGTTTGGCTCAACCGACAATTTCACAACATTTAAAAGAACTTAAACATTTAGGTTTAATTAAAGGAAATGTGGAAGGAACAAGTGTCTGTTACTGTATTCATAAAGAAAATTGGACAGCAATGAAAACAGTAATGACTGAATTTCTCAATCAAGACCTAACCCAAAAGCAAGATTGCTGTTAAAAAATTTGAACGTATCAATCGTATAATCGCAATAAACAAATATAACTATGAAATTATCACAAGCAAAATCAATATTAAAAGAATTGGAAACTATAGGTTTTCAACTACCAAAAGGAGAATTAGTACCAAACCACTTCCACGTAACAGAAGTTGGTAAAATCACAAAACATTTTATCGATTGTGGCGGAACTGAAAGAAATGAAGAAGTCGTAAACTTCCAACTTTGGAATGCAAATGACTACGACCACAGATTACATCCAGACAAACTATTGAATATAATTGAACTTTCTGAAAAGGTTTTAAAAATAGCCGATTTAGAAATCGAAGTAGAACATCAGGCAGAAACGATTGGAAAATACGGACTTGACTTTGACGGAAAAAACTTCTTGTTAATCAACAAACAAACCGACTGTTTGGCAAAAGACCAATGTGGAATTCCAATAGAAAAGAAAAAAGTAAAATTATCAACATTAAATGATGAACCTTGTTGTTCGACAGATGGAAACTGTTGCTAAAAACCACTATAAATCGTAAAAAAATGACAACAACAGAACCAACCCTATTTTCAGAAATAGAAAAACTGATCAAGGAATTAAAACCTCAAACTATTTCAAACGAGCGTAGGGCAATTTTACAACCGCTAACTGAATTTATTAAGTCAAGGGTTTCAAAAAATCAAGAAATCCGCATCAATTTTATATGTACTCACAATTCACGAAGAAGTCATTTATCACAAGTTTGGGCACAAACAATGGCAAATTACTTCAATATTAAAAACGTGTTTTGTTATTCGGGCGGAACAGAGGCAACAGCACTTTTCCCTATGGTTGCTGAAACTTTGCAAAATTCAGGTTTTCAGATAAACATAATTTCAAAAAACGAGAATCCTGTTTACAGCATTAAATATGCTGACAACGAGCATCCAATAATAGGATTTTCAAAGAAGCTAGACGATGATTTTAACCCGAAATCTGAATTTGCAGCAATTATGACTTGTTCTCAAGCTGATGGCGGTTGTCCTTTTATTGCAGGTGCAGAAAAACGTATTCCAATAACTTTTGAAGACCCAAAAGCATTTGACAACACACCACAACAAGCAGAAAAATATAAAGAAAGAAGTCTGCAAATTGCAACTGAATTATTTTACGTTTTCTCTCAAGTAAACTCATAAAAAATGGGGACAAAAAAATTAAGTTTTCTTGACAGAAATCTAACGCTGTGGATATTTGTCGCAATGGCCTTTGGGGTTGGACTTGGATACTTTATTCCAACATTCCCAAATAGTATAAACTCGTTTAGTAGCGGAACAACAAATATTCCGATTGCAATCGGTTTGATTTTAATGATGTATCCACCTTTGGCAAAGGTCAATTATTCATTAGTACCAAAGGTTTTTAAAAACACGAAAATTCTCTCTATTTCACTCATTCTAAATTGGATTATTGGTCCTGTTTTAATGTTTATTTTGGCAATCACGTTTTTACGGGATTATCCCGAATATATGGTTGGACTAATTCTGATTGGATTGGCTCGCTGTATCGCAATGGTTTTGGTTTGGAACGACCTCGCAGAAGGAAGTAGCGAATATGGAGCAGGTTTAGTTGCTTTAAATAGTATTTTTCAAGTGTTTGCATACTCTTTTTATGCTTGGATTTTTATAACAGTTCTTCCGCCCTATTTTGGTTTTGAAGGAGCTATTGTTGATATTTCAATTGGCACAATTGCAGAAAGTGTAGCTATTTATTTAGGTATACCTTTCCTGATGGGAATTTTAAGTAGATTACTATTAGTAAAATTAAAAGGCGAAGATTGGTACGCAAATAAATTCATTCCGACAATTTCGCCAATAACCTTAATTGCGCTTTTATTTACAATCGTGGTAATGTTTTCGCTAAAAGGAGAATTGATTGTGAAAATCCCAATGGACGTTCTGATTATTGCAGTTCCTTTACTTATTTATTTTACGCTAATGTTTATCATTGGTTTTTTCTTTACCAAAGCATCAGGTGCAGAATATGACAAAACAACTTCAGTAGCATTTACCGCCGCAGGAAATAATTTTGAATTGGCCATTGCAGTTGCAATTGCAGTTTTCGGACTAAATTCGGGACAAGCATTTGCAGGAGTAGTTGGTCCTTTAGTTGAAGTTCCTGCATTGATTTTATTGGTTCGAGTTTCCTTTTGGTTGCGAAAAAAATATTACGGAAAAGCCAACGCTGAAAACCAAGCTGAACGGAATAAAGCCAGTGGGTAACAACTTATAAAAAATGGCAAGTTTCAGCTAAACCAATGTCAGTTGCTCGTTTGCTAGCTTCTGATTTTCCTTCAAAAAATCCTCACTCACAATCACGCAACTTTCCATCCACAAAAACCTTATGCTTCACTCAAGAAAATGGACATATTCAACATTTTTATATACCATTCAACATGAATTTTAAAAACACTATGAACAATAAACTCCTTAAATTACTCACTCCATTTCTTTTTTGATGCTTACTAACTTATGCACAGAAATCTAATATCGATGATTACCCATTAAAAGCAGACGTCGAAACAATTGATGGTATTGTTAAAGCCCATTATGATGTTATTTCTGGTCCAGCGAAGCAGCTTGAAATTGATAAAGAGATGCGTCTTTACGAAATATAAATGCATTGTGGGTTTTTACTGGAGTGGACAAAAACAAGAAGCCCTATTCGGAACTTTTAAGATCGCTCAAGTATTTTGATCGGAAATGTGAAGGCTGAACCCCATATTTTTCCTTAAAAATTTTTGAAAAGTAGCTATTGCTCGACAGCCCTACGGCATCAACGATCTGCGCCATACTGTAATCGGTGTTCAAAAGCAACTTTTCGGCATGTTCCAAACGGATATCATGCAAATATTGGTTTACGGTGACCCCGAAAAAAGACTGAAATCCCTTTTGAAGCTTGTTCGGGTTTAGGCCGACCTGTTTTGACAGGGATTTTATGGTCTGCCCCTTGGCCATCTTCCTACGCAACAGGGTAGCCGCCTCTTCGATCAAGCGAACGTCGGCCGTTTTCAAGACCGAACGATGTTTTTCATCCACCAGATCATCTTGGTACTCAACAATCTGCCGAGTCAATAGCTGATAGGCCTTGCCCTCCAAAAACAGTTTTCTTAGAAAGTCGCTTTCATCGAACGCGTCCATTTCCGCAAAACTCTCGGCGAGCTTAAGGCTGTAAAATCCCTCATAATAGAATTCTTTGGATGCGTCCACATCAGTGAAAAGATCTTTCAAGGGTTTGTCCAAAAATTGTAGTTCACATGAAATTTTTTCGGCGAACCTTTTTCTGGCGACCTCCAGACTATTGACAACCACGTGCATCCGAGCTTTAAAATGTAAAATATGCCCATTGTTCTTGTCACTGGCCACTATGGCCTTTTTATACTTTTAAATGGTATGGGCCGTATTACCAAGGCCAAAAAGATGTACAAGTTCCCCTTCGATACAGAAGAGGAATTTCAGGGGATGTACTTGGTTGATTACAAACTGGATTTCCATATCCTCAACAAACGTGCAATCGTATTGCATAATGCCAAGGCCGTTGTCGAAATTAATACCCCGTATCCACCCTTCCCCGACCTGCGGTGGCAAAATGAGCGTATATTCATCACAGTTCGTGGTGTAACCGACACCAAAAGCTTTGGCAATATCGGTGATGACCTCCTTTAACGGTAATGAATTGACTTGGATTGTTTTCATGGGGGCGATTTATAGGTTGGGCTGTGCTGCTACCGTTTTGATTCCTGTCGGGACTTCACTTGACAAAAGCCCTGCAGAGGCTCTTGACAAAGATAGATGAATATCCGTGCTATTTTTAGATTGAAAACAAGCTCTAAAAACCCCCGTAGCCAGCTTTTGGTTGAATCGGGCGATAGTATATCATAACGGAAAGCCGGGAGGTTCGGCCAACAGGCTCTTGACCTTTACCCAGAACAGAATACTGCTCACGCTTTCCGGTTTCGAGAAATCGGCAAGCAATCTCAGGTTCCGCCTGAACTGCTCTAGCTCGCTTCGACTGACATTGCTTGCATCAAGTGGGAAATACATCATGCCACACTCGGGAAAAGTCCTTTTTACCACAGGGTTCTCGGCAATTATCCGCACCTGTCGATGCCGATTATCCTTTTCGATTTTTTTGTAGAGCTCTTGTAGAACCAGCTGATCGCCTTCTAAAATTTGAATAAAACGGCGATTGTAATACACCAAACATCCGGTAATGCCATTTTGGCCATTTCTCGCTCTTGAGGTTTTTAAAATTTCATCGATATCTGCAGTAAGCAAGTCCAGTCTGGCAACAGATTCGAAAGTAAGCTCGTAGACCATTACATTCCCCGATTTAGTGAGGACAAAGAAAACAAAGACCACATAAAAACGATAGGACCGAATAGCAATATAGCCACTAACTTTAACCGAATTGCGGATTTTTTAAAATTTTAGTTGATAAACACCTGATATGACCCGCACAAAAAGCTATACTCAAGCCTCAATAACAATCAGGAACATTTCATATTTCGAGGTTTTGACACGGGTAAATTCGGGAACAATCCGCTATTTATTCCAATTCCGAAGGCGATCCAAATATAAATAGCGTTCGACAAACGCTCTATGTTCCGGACCGGTCATTTTTTCGACCAAGTTCAATGCCGTTATGTAGCTTGCCAAATTCCCGTTCGAGGAACTGTATTTTCCGTCCGCGACGAATGTGACCAAGCTTTCGTTCTGCACTTTCAGATTCGGATAGTCATTTTGCAATTGTTCCCCACCGCCGATCCAAGTAACAATCTTACGGCCGTCAGCAATTCCTGATGCCCCGATGAGCTGCGCGCCCGCACAATTGCTTACCGTGAACTTTGTCTCCATATCCTTTTCTTTTATGAATTCTACAATCTTATCGTTGTACACCTGGGCAAACATATCATAGGCGCTAGGTACGAAAAGGGCCGTTAACTTCGGACAATTTTCAAACGTATAATCGGGAATAAAACGCATGCCCTCTTCGGTCGTTATCGCCTTTTCGGTTTCCGCTATCGAAATGACATTAAAAAGCTGTTTACCTTCTTCGCTGGGTTTTGAGAAAACATCCGATGTTGCTATGACCTCGCTTTGTAGCACACCGTTGTAAATCAAAAGTCCGATGGTCGGTAATTCGTCTTTGAACGGTTTTAGGTGTTTGGTCAGGTGTCGGTCTTAATTTCTTTCCGGTCGACCGGCTTGTTTGAAGTACCGCTCTTAGATTTTTCGGAGTTACAACTCATACTAAGGGTTGCGAAAATGAGTGTTGGTAAAATTTTGAGGCTTTTCATTTTAATTGGATTTTTTGATACTATTATCGGGTATCAACGTAGGTTTCACAAAATGTCACGCCCATTCTTGTGATTTTATTTTGTGGAGACCTAAGCAAATATAGTTCTCATAATTTCTTGAAATTATTATAAAGTGCTTACTTATACTAAATTTATCCAAACGAATCCATTCCCCATCCTTGTTTCCATGACCCACTACCAAATATTTCGGAATATCCAAAAACACATTTCCCTGACCGAGGCTGAAAAACAACATATAATCTCTCAATGTGACGTGTTGGACATTCAAAAAAAACAACGGATTCTGGAACAGGGCAAACTTTGTAAAAAATTATATTTCGTTGAATCCGGAAGCTTGAGAGCATTTAACCTTAGTGCCGAGGGCAAAGAATCGACCATTATGTTCGCCGTTAAAGATTGGTGGATTACCGATATGAACAGTTTCGTAAATCAAAAGCCTGCCCTCCTGTCCATCGAAGCCCTTGAACCCTGCCAAATAATTTCCTTGGATTTTCATGTATTGGAACAACACTATCAATTCATACCGAAGCTGGAACGCTTTTTCAGGATTATTTTTCAAAACGCCTACATCCGGGAACAACTCAGGGCACTGCAATCCATATCATTGACAACCGAGGAAAGATATCGTCAGTTCGTTGAAAACTATCCCGCAATAGTCGAAAAAGTGACCCAGAAACAAATCGCTTCCTACTTAGGGGTTACCCCGGAGTTTTTAAGTTCCGTGAAAAAGAAGTAGCGCGGTCTTAAACTATCTTAATTTTTAGGAAGCAACTTTTCGCGTTCTTTACATTTAAATGAAACGACATGAAGTTAATTCTGATCGCTGGCCCCTATCGAAGCGGCACGAACAACGACCCAAAACTGATCCAGGCCAATATGGACAGGTTGGAAGCCGAAGCGCTTCCTATATTCCGCAAAGGCCATATCCCGATAATAGGGGAATGGGTAGCCAATCCGCTCATCGAACTTGCAGTATCCAAGGAAGTCGGGGATGCTGTTTTTAACGAAATCCAATATCCTATCGCACATCGATTATTGACCAAATGCGATGCGATTTTAAGAATCGAGGGAGCATCCAAAGGTGCTGACCAAGATGTAAAGATTGCCAAAGCATTAGGCCTAAAAATTTATTACGATGTAAAAGAAATTCCAGATGCCGAATAACAAAATCCGCCATCTAAATACCGAGGTACTTTCCGATAATTGGTATACGCTTAGAAAAGTCACCTTCGACTACCTAAAAAAGGATGGTACTTGGGAAACCCAAAGCAGGGAGGCCTATGACCGGGGAAATGGGGCGACCATTCTTCTGTACAACAAGGAAAAGGGAACGGTAATCCTAACGAGACAATTTCGCCTACCGACGTTCGTAAACGGCAACGACTCGGGAATGCTGATTGAATCTTGCGCGGGTCTTTTGAACCAAGACAATGCCGAAGATGGCATCAAGCGGGAAACGGAAGAGGAAACCGGATACCGAATTTCATCCGTCGAAAAGATTTTCGAGGCTTATATGTCCCCTGGCTCTGTTACGGAAATCGTCGATTTTTTCATTGCGGAATACACCCAATCCATGAAAACTGGGGAAGGTGGCGGAGCGGATGGCGAACAGGAAGAAATCGAGGTTTTGGAATTGAAGTTCGACGAAGCGGTTCGCATGATGGAAAACGGCGAGATTAAAGATGGAAAAACCATCATGCTGCTTCAGTATGTTCAAGTTAAGGGGATATTTATGGGCAGAAGATGAAATGAAATAACCACTATAACTCTATCTCCCCTGCCAATCGCAACATCTTCTGGCTCAAGGAAAACAACCATTGCATCTGCTCCGTGACCAAATGAGCTTCCTGACGGTTCCGCTTGGTGGCATCGGCAGCATTGGAGTGCTGCTCGTACTTTTGCTGCCACATCTTGGAAGCTTCGTTCGAAACTAATCCATCCTCTGGAATGTGATAGGCTACGTTTGATTTATCATCCCCTAATGCCTGGAGCATAAGTTCGAGGTTTTCCTCAATTTTTTGTGCGCTCTTCTTGAAAATTTCCGAAGCCTTGGTGGTATTGTTATTCTGAATGTAAGTACTCAAAGAAGCAAGCGATGATAAAAAGGTATGGTTCAACACTACGAGTTCGTAGGTCTTTTCAATATTTTTCTGTTTTGATATCGGTTCTTGGGCCATGCGCTGAAAGACGGCACTTAAATTCGAAGTCTCCAAAAAAGCTTCTTTACGTGATATTTTGTAGTTGGTGGACACCTCCCCCTTCCGTTGATAAAAACCTGTGATACAATGTAGAAAAGCTTTATTGGCGTTGACACTGCTCTCAATGGCGGTACGGATTTCCAAAAAACTCCAAGCAGGCCATAGGAAGCGTAGTGCTAAAAATGACAGGCCGGCTCCGATCAGCGTATCCAAGATACGGAACTGGATGACGGTCAGCACATCAGGACGTATTATGGCGTAAATAAACACTACGCTTAACGTAATGAACGTAGCCGAAGCCTTATAGTTCTTTTGCACCATGCTAAATGCGATGACCAATGATGCTATGCCCAAACCGCCGTATAGGTAAGGGCCTTCGATTAAAAAAACCAGTCCCGATGCAATGGCCCCACCGACGAGCGTGCCGATAATCCGGTCTTTGGTTCGGGTTTTGGTAAGACCGTAACTGGGCCGCATAATAACGATGATGGTCAGCAATATCCAATACGGATTCTGAAAATCCAGGAAAATACCTAAGGCATAACCGACCATGACGGTTACCGCCAATCGTAGCGCATGCTTGAAGATGGTGGATTTGAAACTGAGATTGCGCAACAAGAGTTTGGGGTCATAATCTTGATCAACGATAAACCGTTTCGAGACTTCTTTATCGATAAAATCGATGGTTTCGATGTCGGGGTCGTCCAGCAACCATTTTATACGTCGTAACTTCGTAAACTGTTTTTCCTGATACTCGTACAGGTTTTGCAGTATCAGATAATCCCTGTACTCTTTACTGTCCTTTTTCTCTGTGAAGGCTTCTACATGACGCCTTACTTTTTCGAAGCATGCCGTCAGGTTCTCGTTGGATGGATATTTCCGGGAATTTCGCCCTGCTGCAGAAATAGTCCGCAGTTGTCGGGCTATCTCAAAAATCAGGTCTTGAAAACTTTTGATGTACTCCGGATGTTTTGCGAGCAGGGCCTCCATCTTATCATATTCCACGGGATTGGCCATGGCCGTTTCGAGAATTTCGACCAGCTCGACGAAGACCAATAGTCGCTTGCCCTGATAATTAGACCTGCCCGAACGCCTTCGGGATGCTATCAAAATTTCACGAAGGGTTTCGTGGGTTTCGATCAAATCACCCTGCAAAGTCAATAATTGGGATTGTAGTGTTTTTCTGTTGTCTTGCGGCCCTATCAAGTTGCCGCGCGTTTCGAGATATTCGGCCGTAAGCAGAAAGGTATCTGACAAAACCTCCTCGGTCTGGGCCTTCGGATTCAAACGGTACCAAATGGTCGATAGCAGTAAATACCAGAGTCCGCCCAGCCCGATGAACAGGGCATACTGATAGATTTCAAGCGTTTCGACGGTATGGGCAAAACTTAAAACCAATGCCAGTAATCCGGAAAAACTGATTAGGGATGCCCGAAAACCGTAAACGGCGATAATGGAAATAGCAAAAACAAGAATGCCCAGAACCGGCACAAGGACCAGGGAGCTAAAATGCAGATAGCCGCCGATAAAACTGACCACCATAGCGAGCAATGCCGAAAAAAGGATGCCGTATTTTTTGTGCCGGTAACTGCCGCTAACATCGCTGGGAGAACTCCAAAATGCCCCAAAACAGAGCGCCAGGCCGATTTCGAAATGATCTGACCAAATACCCAGAACAATGGGTATCGTCACCGCAATACCGATCAGAACTGCCTTTGAGAAATTGGTGCCCTTCAAGAACTGCAACAGCCCTTTCGCACTTTCGGAAAACTTTTGGGAAAGTAGTTTCAAAACCGAACGATTATGGCGCAAAGATACAGTTCACAACTGCACCGATCTACTTCATAATTCGGGTAATGTGAAAATAACGTTGATAATTATCGGGAATGTTATCAATCTCCAACAACGAACCTTCCAGCATATACGGATAAATCTCGTCATAGGTCTGTATGTTGTACATCCCCACCCTTTTACTGATATGACTCCGATCGAGTTCACCGGGGGTATTCAGTCCGGCTGCCGCAACCAGTTCCAAAAGACTGCGGACCGTAGCCTGCTGGAAGTTTTTTACACGAACCGCCTTTTCCTCGACCACTAAACCTTTTGTAAGCGACTTGTTCTGCGTGGCGACCCCGGTCGGGCAAGTATTCATATTACATTGCAAAGCCTGGATGCACCCTACGGCCAACATCATGGCCCGGGCACTGTTGCAGCCATCGGCTCCCAAGGCGATAGCCCGCGCTATATGGAAACCCGTGATAATCTTTCCGGCTACGATGACCTTGATATCCTTGCGCAGTCCGAAACCTACGAGGGTATCGTGCACAAAGATGAGACCTTCGCGCAAAGGCATGCCCATGGTGTTCGAAAACTCTACCGGTGAGGCACCTGTACCCCCCTCACCGCCGTCAACGGTTATAAAATCGGGCAGGATTTCCGTATAGATCATCGCCTCACAGAAATCCATAAACTCTTGTTTCCTTCCCAGGCAAAGTTTAAAACCTACCGGTTTCCCATCGGAAAGATCCCGCAGTCTTTTAATGAAATACATAAACTGGATCGGATCGGCAAAAGCGGAATGGGATGGCGGCGAGTGCACTGCAATTCCCGGTTTGATATGCCGTACCTTGGCGATTTCATCGGTGTTTTTAATGGCCGGCAAAATACCGCCATGACCGGGCTTCGCGCCTTGCGACAATTTGATCTCGATCATTTTCACCTCTGGCCGAATGGCGTTTTTGCGAAAGGTTTCATCGTTGAAGGTACCGTCCTCGTTACGGCAGCCGAAATAGCCTGTACCGATTTGCCATATCAAATCCCCGCCATGTCGAAGATGGTATTCGCTAATACCGCCCTCACCCGTGTTATGGGCGAAATTTCCCATTTTAGCCCCTTTGTTCATGGCCAATATAGCTCGGTCGCTCAAAGAGCCGAAACTCATGGCTGAAATGTTCAAAAGGCTCGATGAATACGGCTGCAAACAATCTTTGCCTCCGATTGTCAAACGTGGAAATTCCCCTATTTCCTTGGGATTGTTTTTGGCATACATGGAATGTTCCATCCATTCGTAACCGGAATGGTACAAATCCATCTGGGTACCGAAAGGCTCGGTATCGGTCAATCCCTTGGCGCGACGATAGACCAGGGATCTCAATATACGGTTCAGGGGTCTTCCCTCGGTATCCGTCTCTACAAAATACTGTTGAATCTCCGGACGAATCGACTCTAAAATATACCGAAACCTTCCAAGCAATGGAAAATTTCTTCGAATCGCATGTTTTTTCTGAACGATATCGGTTACACCCATAACAATCAGCGGTCCTACCAGTAAAAACCACCACAAAACAGGTCTCCATATCGTAGCAACACCTAGGATAAGGAATACTAACACAACGGAAATTAGGATAAAGTACTCACGGACTTTCATAACATGATTTTTAAATCTCAAGCTGAATTTTGGTATGACAAAGGTAAGAATAGGTTCTATAAATTATGGGGTAGCCAATAGTATAATTCAATTCTAAGAATATGCTATTTAACGAAGAATCCCTTTCGCTAATGGATGCCCGCCAGCGACAAATGCCCCATAAATTTCACTTGCCCAAATAGCCGTTTCACTCCCCATTGTAGTCGTTTCACCTGAAAAGTCCCGATCCCAACGGGGATACACCCGTATATTTGTACCTACAAACAAAAAGAAGTTGAACAACATAAAAATATAGTAATGAAGAATGCAACAACATATTTAGGATTTGCCCTCTTGGGTTCTATGCTGATATCCTTTACCGGAAAGCCTGATTGTAAGACCAACTGCGAACTTTTAGCGCTAGACGATATCACCTATATCGAACCGACGGATGATTTCGAATTGGACTTCGATACGGCACAATACCTTCCCGAAGGTTTCAATGCCTATAAGGGAATGGGAGAAGACTTGACAAATATCGTCTTTATTGAAAGCGAAGAAGAAATCAATCTCGGTTTTAATAGTGCCAAGTATTTGCCCATCGGTTTCGATGCTTATGAAGGTATGGTTATCGACCTTAATGAAATCAATTACATTGAAGAAGAGGAAGAAGTAACATTGGATTTTAATGTCCGGAATTACCTTCCAGAAAATTTCAACGCATACTCCAGTTAAATCGGGTACGTAGTTGGACCAAAAATTGGGCTCCCGAATTAAATTTGGGGGCCTAATTGTTTTTAAAACCATCTTGTTCCATGCTACCGCCCATTCAACCCTTGAAATTTAATGTACATTTGAAACATCCCTTTAAAAGCGTTTTTCCATGGCACTAACTCAAGTCAAACAATCCGCAATCGTTAAGATAGCCATATTGATAGCGGTTTTGGCATCCCTCCCAAAAACCCTTTTTTTATACGAAATGATCAGTGAGGGCAACCTTGGGTTTTCTACGATATGGCTTCTAGATTTGATCTATCGTTTGGTTTTTTTCTTTTTATTTTCCTGGGCCGTATTACAGCTTAACGCCAATCTCGGCTATGCCCAAAACAAATGGTCGACAAAATTACGGATGGCCGTTTTGGTGGTGGTGAACATTGTCGTGTTGCTGGCCGCCCTTTTCTTCTTCAAGTTCTTATACCCCATTCTTTTACAAACAGAAATTTCACAGCGCGATGTTGGATTTTTAAATTTTACCTACGCCAATTTACTGATAGCCCTGTTTTTTATTGGAAGGATTTTGCGGCTTCAGACCGATAAACAGGAAAGTCGAATTGAAAACGAACGCCTCAAACAGCAAAGTCTGCAGAACGAGCTCATGGCATTGAAGAACCAGATCGATCCGCATTTTCTGTTCAACTCCCTCAATTCATTGACCTCGTTGATTCGTGAAAACGAAAAAGCCACAAAGTTCGTTAAGAAACTGTCCCATATGTACCGATATATCTTACAAAGCGGAGAAAGCGATTTGGTAAGCCTAAGGGAGGAACTTAAATTCACCGAAAGTTATACACACTTGATCCGCACCAGGTACCGCGACCGTTTTTCAATCGATATTCAAATTGATGATAGGTATCTAGATTTGGAAATTCCGCCTTTGGCGTTACAATTGTTGGTAGAAAATGCCGTAAAGCACAACGAAATCTCGACAAAAAATCCTTTGACTGTCCGTATCTACTTAAAGGAAGATGCACTCTACGTTGAAAACCCCATCCAACCGAGAACGGTACTAAAGGAGGGTACAAAAAACGGGCTCCTGAACCTGAAAAAGAGATACGTGCTGTTACTCAAGAAAGAAGTAAAGGTACATACCAAAAATAATACCTTTGTCGTTGAACTGCCTTTGGTCTTTAAAACTAAAGCTGCGACCTTACAGCAAACAAATTCAGGATGAAAGCACTGATTATTGAAGACGAACTGGCGGCCAGTGAGAACCTTACCTATTTGCTACATGCCATTGAACCGAATATAGAGGTGGTGGCCGTTTTGGACTCCGTAAAATCATCTGTGGATTTTTTCTCCAAACCCCATGATACCGAGTTGGTATTTATGGATATCCACCTTGCGGACGGAATTTCATTCGAGATTTTTGAACAGGCGAGAATCGATATTCCTGTGGTATTTACTACTGCCTACAACCAATATGCCCTAAAGGCCTTTAAGTTCAACAGCATCGATTATTTATTGAAACCCATTGACAAAGATGAACTGGCGGATGCCTTGCAACAGTTTGAGGTTCAGAACAAGGGAAGAGGATTCGATGATCGACAGGTTAAGGGACTCCTCGAATTGATACATTCCAAACGCAAAAATTACAAGACTACTTTTTTGGTCAGCCACCGCGACGAACTGATTCCCTTAAAAACCGAAAGTATCGCCTATTTCAAAATCGACACAGGGGTCGTAAAAGCGGTTACCTCTGATAATAAAATGTTTTCCATCAACGACAAACTTGAGGATATAGAAGAAGAACTGGATCCCCAACTTTTTCTTAGGGCAAACCGACAGTTCATTATCAACAAAGATTCGGTCGTCAATCTGAAAACCTATTTCAATGGAAAACTGATCGTTGAAGTGAAGCCCGGTTCCGACCAACGCATTGTAGTAAGCAAGGCCAAAGCCGCCGAAGTTAAGGATTGGTTGGGGTCTTGATGGTTGTACAACAAAAAAAGGCCACCGTAACAGGTAGCCTTTTTACGCCTTGTTGATCTCTAAATTTATTTCAGATTGAGATTCAATCTAGCGAACAGATAGCGCCCACCAATACCAAACTGCTGTGCCCTACGCGACCAATCGAACCGGCCATCGCTGCGGTTGCCGTATTGGTCGAAAGCTCTCTCGGGATAGATATCGAACAGGTTGTTGGCACCGAGGGTAAGTGTAAGCGCATCGGTGAATTTATAGCCTACGGATAGATCAGTCACTATTCTCGGATCAAAAACCTGTTGGTTCTCGATGGTGGTGGTAGCCTCGGTCACCTGTCCAAAATAAACGTTTCGTAGAAATAACACTAACTTATCGGAAGTAAGACTATTCGACAAGTTTACTTTGACTCTAGGTACGGCCTCTTCCAAAAACACCCTACTATCTTCAGGAAAATAGGTGTCTACCAAGCCCGCATTCGTCAATACTTCCGATGCATTAATATCGCCGATCTGGTTGGTTCTCGAAAACGTACCTGCCAAGTCGGACTTCAACCTCCAATTGGTGCCTAGGTTGGCGTTCTGGGTTATCACAACATCTAATCCCCTAGATTCTGTATTGATTGCATTCGCAAAGAAAGACGCCGCTGTGGCATTTGCCTGACGCAGTAGATTATCTAGCTCGGTACCTGTACCGGGACCTCCAAATTGCCCTGTATACACAACTCTGTCATTGATTTCAACATAATAACCATCGACCGTAAGGGTCAGATTTGCATCTGGAATTTTTGCGGTAAGGCCCAAACTGACACTTTTTGAAGTCTCTTCCTTGAGATCTGGAATTCCCAGAAGGTTAGCGGCCCTACTATCATTGGCAAAAGTACCGACTTCTTGTGGGTTTCCTTCATTATCAAAGATTGTAGAAGTAGAGTTAAAATTGATCTGGTGCAACGAGGGCGCCCTAAATCCAGTATTGGCGGCACCTCTTATATTGATATTATCGGTAATCTTGTACCGCGTCGATAATTTAAAATTAATGGTCGAGCCAAAATCGCTGTAGTTTTCAAAACGTGAAGCAAAACTGACAAGGAATTTTTCGGAAAAATCTGCTTCTAGGTCAATATAACCCGCAACACTGCTACGACCCCTCGAGAGTTCGTTACTGGGTGCAAAGCCAGGAAACACCTGTGAACCGCCCGGTCTAGCGGCACCAAAGAAATCTTGGGAAGCTTGTTGGGAAGCCAAGGTAATGCGTTGTCCGCTTGCCGTATATTGGGCGTAAGAGGGCTCCTCACCTGCTTCAATATCGTATTTCTCAGTGCGGTATTCCGCCCCAAAAGCTACGTTCAGGCCTGCCATGACGTCATCAAAATATTGGGTGACATCGAGGTTCGCCGTGTTTTGGGCAAAGGAAAATCCTCCTGCATCGAAAATGGTAGGGGAAGCCCGTTGTAACGAAGCGTTAAAGGTGTTTCCTATGGTATACAAAAAAGCGTTTCGGCCATACGTGTTGCTCAGATCAACATCCCAATCACCAACTTTACCTTTTATCCCCACGGAAAGGGATTGATCTTTAATATTGGAATTGATTTCCGGTAAAAATCCGTTGATGTAGGCCGGGGTATACGTCCGACTTTGGTTCGGCAACCTGTAAAAGCCTGCTGAGTTCCCGGTTCGTGAACTTAGTCCGGCAAAGGAATAAATCTCCGTACCGTTGTCATCCAAGGGTAGGGAAAAATTAGCGAAGAAACGACCGCCACGTAAAGCGGATTGGCCGACGCGCATATTGTAATCGCTACGCTGCTGCCCGCGAGCCGCGAGTTCAGCTTCCGTGGCATCCGCGCCTAATATGGGCTGTAACTCTTCTTTTGTAGATGCGCCATTTAAATTTATGCCCGCCTGATTGGCGTATTGTATGACATCGGCGACGTCGTCATCCAACAAATTGGAAATATCGTAACCATCGGCACTCGCAACGCGCTCAACAACGTTGTACTGATTAAAAACTGTTCCTTCCCATTCGTTCATGCGACTATAATCCTGACGTACATCGAAATCACCGGAAAGGTTAAGAAAGCCCCCGTTTTCGCCTAAAGGCACACCATAACTTGCGGCCACATTGGTCGATTCGCCATCCACGCCACCAGTCTGGTCGTTGGCATTCTTTGTGAAATTAGCTCCGGTGGTTACGGTAGTGTTCAGTTCGTTGACGCTTCTGTTCAATACAATATTGATGACGCCGGCAATCGCATCGGAACCATATTGGGCCGCCGCACCATCACGCAATACTTCAATACGCTGAATGGCGGCAGCGGGAATCGCATTCAGGTCGGTACCTACACTACCCCGGCCAAATGTGCCGTTTACATTGATCAGCGAGGAGTTATGTCGTCTTTTTCCATTGATCAGGACCAAGACTTGATCGGGACCCAAACCGCGTAAAGAGGCAGGATCGATGTGATCGGTACCATCGGATATCGTTTGGGTATTCGACGTAAACGAAGGTGCGACATAGTTCAAAATCTGATTCAAATTGACCTGTGGAGCGACGTTGTTCAATTCTTTCATGTCGATCACATCAACCGGTACAGCACTTTCCACTGCCGTTCGGTTTGGGGCGCGGGAGCCGATAATCACAACCTCCGACAAGGCAACACCTGATGATAGTTGTATGCTCATCTCCCCTGCTTCAGCAGTTATTTCTTTGGTTTCGAAACCGATATAGGAAATCACCAAAGCATCCCCCACCTCGGCGTTAATCGAAAAATTACCGTCAAAATCAGTGGTAGCCCCTGTAGTTGTGCCCTTGACGACTACCGAGGCCCCCGGCAAAGGTGCTCCTTCGTCATCCAATACGATTCCTGTGATTTGGGCGCTGGCCAGGCCGACGATTCCAAATACTAGAACCAAAACCATAAAGTATTTTGTTTTCATAATGTGTTATTGTTTGAGTTAATAGAAATTTGTTAAGCGAAAGTTAAGTAAATATTATCCGAAACGTCGGAAAACAGTTAAAAATAATCAAGTAGATATCTTTGAAACCATTGCAAACGTCCTCGATTTTGTACATTTAATTCAAATTTTGAGTTTCCATGCAACAGATTATAGAGCGCTTTCTGAAATACGTGAAAATCGATACTCAGAGTGATTCAAATTCGAAAACTACGCCTAGCACAGAAAAACAGTGGCTTTTTGCGGAAGAACTCGTCGAAGAGCTAGCCGAAATCGGACTGGAAGAGGTTACTATCGACGACAACGCCTACATCATGGCTACCTTGCCCAGCAATATGGAAGCCAAGGTGCCGGTTATCGGATTTATCTCACATTTTGATACCAGTCCCGATTTTACCGGAACGGATGTAAATCCACAGATCATCGAGAATTACGATGGTAAGGATATCGTTCTCAATGCCTTGGACGATATCATACTTTCCCCGGATTATTTTGAGGATTTACTACAGTATAGGGGACAGACCTTGATTACCACGGATGGCACTACCCTTTTGGGCGCAGATGACAAGGCAGGTATCACCGAAATCGTGACGGCCATGGAGTACCTCATCGACCACCCGGAAATCAAACATGGAAAAATAAGGATAGGCTTCACCCCCGACGAGGAAATAGGACGCGGCGCCCATCATTTTGATGTGGACAAATTCGGAGCGGATTGGGCCTACACCTTAGACGGTAGCCAGATAGGGGAACTCGAATACGAAAATTTCAACGCCGCAAGTGCCAAAGTGACCATTTCGGGAAAGAGTGTACATCCAGGCTACGCTAAGAAAAAAATGGTAAATGCCATAAGTATCGCCATGGAATTCCTTGAAATTTTGCCCCCTGAGGAAACACCGCAGCAAACCGAAGGCCGAGAGGGCTTTTTTCATGTGCACCATATAAAAGGTGAAATCGAACATGCGGAGTTCGAATTGATCGTTCGCGACCACGATGCAACACGCTTCGAAAAAAGGAAACAACTGCTTCGTGACATAGCAGCAAAACTGAACAGTGTTCACGGCGATTGTATCACTTTAGAAATCAAGGACCAGTATTTTAACATGCGACAAAAGGTCGAGCCGGTCATGCATATCGTCGATGTTGCCAAAGAAGCTATGGAAGCCGTCGGCGTGACTCCGATTATTAAGCCTATTCGCGGTGGTACTGACGGTTCGCAGCTAAGCTACATGGGCCTGCCCTGCCCCAACATCTTTGCCGGAGGCCATAATTTTCATGGAAAATATGAGTATGTGCCCGTCGAGAGCATGCAAAAAGCGGTGGAGGTTATTGTTAAGATTTGTGAGCTTGTTGCAACAAGGACGGAGTCAAATTCCAAATTCCAAGCACCAAATGCCAACGACTAACCTTGGCATTTGGCCCCGAAACTTCGTGGGGGTGCCTAAAATTTTCAAATCATAGGCAACTTCCAACCATTCTGATAGTTCGCCTTCAAATATTGATTGGCTTCTTTTTCCTTGAATTCCCCAGCATTTTGGTCCCAGTAAATACGACTGCCGGTCTTAAAGGCCGCGTTACCCATATGGGAAACTACGGCAGCATCATAACCTACTTTGATGGGAGCGTTCAAGGTTGAAGCATCCCTGCTTTTTACGGCGTCGATAAAGTTACCGGTGTGCAGGTCGAGTCCGTTTACACCTCCCGTACCATGTGATTCGGCCTCAATTTTGGGAATAGCCTTTTTTCCCCCGCCTTGGGACTCTTCTTCGGGAATAATTTCCCAACCGCTGCGGTCGACCACTAGGGTGCCGTTATTGCCAATAAATGCTACACCGTGGTTTCGGCCATAATTACCCCCGCTGATACCAGTGGCGTGTTCCCAAAGAATAGAAAATCCATCATACTCGTACACGGTCTGTAAAGTATCTGGAGTTTCGGAAGCATCATCAGGATAAGCGAATTTTCCGCCCAAAGCCATTACGGATTTGGGTGTACCGGCCTTCATACCGTATAGCGCATAATCTATCATATGTACGCCCCAGTCGGTCATGAGTCCGCCCGCATAATCCCAGAACCATCGGAAATTAAAATGGAAGCGATTGGCATTGAACGGTCTTTCGGGTGCCGGGCCCAACCACATCTTGTAGTTCACGCCCTCCGGCACGGCGGTATCGGGCAATATAGGTACAGGTTTCATCCAACCCTGATAGGCCCA
Source organism: Pricia sp. (assembly GCA_024635875.1). GTDB lineage: Bacteria > Bacteroidota > Bacteroidia > Flavobacteriales > Flavobacteriaceae > Pricia. Next base: position 4,535 of record JAGXIC010000259.1, on the reverse strand, counting down.
AGCCTTGGCCAAACGGATATTTCCCAATTTTCCGGAATGTACAAAATCGATGGCATCGACAAAATGCGGCTGACTGCGTTGCCATTGCCCGACCTGTATCATTCGGTCGCTGGCACCCGCATAGTTCAACATGATATTGGATTCCTGAACGGAATTGGCAATCGGCTTTTCGCAATACACATCTTTACCTGCCTGTAGGGCATCGGTCAACATCAGGCAGTGCCAATGATCGGGAGTACCGATGATAACGACATCGATATCCTTGTTCTCCAACAGTTTCCGGTAGTCCCTGTACCACATCGGTTTTTTGATACCCGCTTTCTCAAGATCGGCGGTACGGGCCTTCAGCACATTTTCGTCGACATCGCAAAGGGCGATTACGTTCGTCTCGCTAATTTTCAGCATAGAACTCAAATCGCTAAAGCCCATGCCCTTGCAGCCGATTAGGCCTACGTTAATGCGATCGTTCGCGCCGACCGGTTTCCGCATCGTGGCCAAAAGTTCCATGGGGAACATAAATGCTGCGCTGGAGCCTGCCAACGCCAAAGTGCTTTTTTTGATAAAATTTCTTCTGTTATGGTACATATTTGAATTGTTGAATTGATTGAACAAGATACTAATTTTCAAAATGTATCCCTTGGCAAACTCGCTAAAACGCAATAAAATTCAAAGTGCCAAATCCTAAATCCCAAAAACTAAGTATGCAAGAGCCTCATTCATGGGTAATTCCTGTTTTAAAACTAGCCATAAAAAAAGCACCGGTCTCAAAAAACCGATGCTTTAAAATGTTCTGAAATTTGCCTTACTTTTTTTCGGGCGCGTTCAATTTTTTGCTCATTTCCATTGAAATGGAAGAGCGATCGAACTTGAGTTTTCCCGCCATGGTCTCCAAAATACAGGAAAAATCCTTATCGTTCAGGTCCATTATCTTGCCGTGCAAACCGCTTTTGGTAATTACGCGATCACCTTTTTTCAGTTCTGCGGCGAATTTTTTTTCATCCTTTGAACGTTTCATTTGCGGTCGTATCATAAAAAAATACGCCACCACAAAAATTAAGATCATCGGAAGAAACTGTCCTATATCACCCATTATTTATTTCAATTTTTTTGGTTAGTGTTCTACTCTGGTTTAGACGTAAAAGCTTTACCATTTCAGCTATCAGTCTAACAATAAACAACTTAAGACCTACCGAAAGGTAAGTCTTAAGCCAATCTATTTAATTATCGTACACCTTACAACCTGCCTATACAATGGTAAGTTCAAGATGAATTTATTAGTTAAGAAGTCGGACCTACCGGACCGGCGTTCTTCGGATTTACAAAGGCCTTGATGCGCAACAGCTCCGAACCTTTCTCAGTATTCGCGGTCACGGTAATGGTCTTGCTGACCTGATTTTGCCCGGATCCGTTAAATTTCACCACCAATTCTCCGGTTTCGCCAGGTGCGATAGGATCTTTCGGCGGATTTGGCACCGTACAGCCACAAGAACTGGTCGCATTGGTAATGATCAAGGGCGCATTACCCGTATTTGTAAACTTGAATACAGTTTCTTGGGGCGTACCTTGTTCAATAGTTCCGAAATCGTGCTCAGACTTTTCAAATTCCATTACTGGGATCTGCTTGCCGGCTTCGTCACGTTGCGCCGCTTCGGCCACATTGTCCGACTTAATCTTGTTCGAGGCATTATCCTTACAAGAGGTGAAAGCCATGACGGAAATGGCACTTAGGGCTAAAATTACTTTTTTCATGATCTACTATTTAATTTAGAATAACAAAATTAATAAATAATTTTCAACTTGTATTTCGTCGATCAAAACTTACATACAACTCCATAACGTAATTCCTGTCATTTTATTGAGTGCTTCCTATGGCCCATCTCAAATGAGACCCCTGCCGATTTTATTCAATTTATTTTCGGCCTTGTATTCCCGGACCAAATTATCTAAAATACCGTTGATAAAAATACTGCTTTTCGGTGTTGAATATTCTTTGGCGATCTCAAGGAATTCGTTGATTGTCACTTTCTCGGGAATGGTCGGAAAGTTCAAAAGTTCACATATCGCCATCTTTAATAGGATCGAATCCATATCGGCTATACGGTCTTTGTCCCAATTGGGGGTCTTTCCCTCGATTTCCTTCGTCCATTCGGCATCCTTCAGCAGGGTTTTGGTCAATAGTTTTTGGGCAAATTCCATATCCGCGTCATCTTTTAATAAACGAGGGAGAAAAAAGGATTCCGGACGGTTTTCATTCGCTTTTTTAAATAATTTTAAAATAAAGGTGTTTACGATAGGGATGTCATCCACCCAGGTCAACTTGTCATCCTCAAAATAATCATAGATCTTATCATTGGGAGCGATGACTTCCTTAAAAAGGGAGATCAGAAAATCGGTATCCTCGCTATACGAGCTTTTTCCAGAGGACATATAACTGGAATATAAAGGATGTTTGACGGTCTCCTTGTACAAAATCTTAACGTACTCATCGTTGAGATACCAATTTTTAAGCTTGCGTTTTTTGAGTTCGGCCTTCAAGGCCTCATTGTTGACTATTTGCAGCAAAAGTCTATTAGTAACGAATTTTTCTTGGTCGGGATACGTATCGGAAGCGGTAGCTAGATACTTTTTGGAGGATAGTTTCAACTGTTCGACAGCCCTTTGATGTATTTCGATCATCAAGCTCATCATCAGCAAGTAAAGACTATACATGCTTTCGATACTGTACCGCAGAAATTTCTCCTGCTTTTCCAAAGAATCGTCCTTTGATTGGGTCAGCGCGTAAATACACTGCATGACCTTGATTCTAATGTGCCTTCGTGTCAACATACGATAAAGAACTTTTGGAATACGTAGTACTTCTTTTTCAAGCGGCAAAAATAATGGAAAAGTATGAGTTTAAGAGTTTAGGAGGTTAGAAGTTTTAGAAGGAAGTCGAATTTTTAAGATTTCACATAAAAGAAAATGCCATCCGTAAAACAGCAAAGGAGTCGGCACAGTATAAAATACGAAGTACTACTTACTCATTACGAAATACTTTACAACCGTTGCCCTTGATTCTTGTTTCTTGGTTATCTTTGGCCATTCAAAATTTTCATTCGAGTATAAGTACTGGTCATCTGCATGAAGGAACTCAAACACCTCAACAAATATTTTAAAAAATACTGGAAGAAATTGATGGTAGGCATCGTGATTACGATTGTTGCCAGAATGTTGCAACTCGTTATGCCATCCTATGTAAACAAATCCATAGGCGTGGTCGAGCAATTTATGGATTCCGAAATTGCGGAGTCGGAAGCCGAGGGATTACTTTTAAAATTCATACTGATAATCGTCGGTGCCGCCCTTTTATCAGGGTTTTTCACCTTTTTGATGCGCCAGACCATCATCAATGTATCCCGCTATATAGAATACGACCTGAAGAACGAGGTATTCGATCATTACCAATTGTTAAGTCTCAACTTTTACAAAAAGAACCGTACCGGCGACCTGATGAACCGCATCAGTGAAGATGTCAACCAAGTGCGCCTATATGCCGGCCCAGCCTTGATGTATGGCATTAATACGGTCACGCTTTTTGCCTGCATCATTCCTATTATGTTCATTACTGCGCCGACACTCGCGGCCTATGCCCTGATTCCGCTACCGATTTTGTCCGTATTGATTTATCAGATCAGCAAGATAATCCATAAACGCAGTACGGTCGTACAACAATTTTTATCGACACTGTCTACCTTTACCCAAGAAGTTTTTTCCGGGGTATCGGTCATCAAGGCCTATGCGCTGGAGCCCCAGATCAACTCGGAGTTAGGGGAACTCGCTCTAGAGGGAAAGAATAAGAGTATGGATTTGGCCAAGGTAAACGCCTGGTTCTTCCCGTTGATGGTGCTTTTGATCGGCATCAGCAACATATTTGTTGTATATATAGGAGGAAAGCAATTGATTGACGGCGAGATAGAAGGGGTTGGCGTAATTGCAGAATTCATTCTTTACGTCAATATGCTCACATGGCCGGTAGCCATTATCGGATGGTTGACCTCTATCGTACAAATGGCGGAAGCTTCACAAAAACGGATAAACGAATTTTTGCAGGAGACGCCTGATATCAAAAACACGGTATTTGAAACCACACCTATTCACGGAAAAATTGAATTCAAAAAGGTTACGTTCACGTATGAGGACACCAAGATAACGGCCCTTAAAAACCTTTCGTTTACAATCAATGCGGGAGAAACCGTCGCCATTCTCGGCAAGACAGGGTCTGGTAAGTCCACCATCCTAGACCTCGTGGCCCGCCTCTACGACGTGACCTCGGGCGAGATTTTGATCGATGACGTTCCTGTCCAACAATTAAATATCGATAGCTTACGGCAGGCCGTTGGTGCGGTGCCACAAGATGCATTTCTGTTTTCGGATTCCATTAAAAACAACATCAAATTCGGAAAGGAAGATGCCACGGACGAGGAGGTAGTTCAAGCTGCCAAAGAGGCCGTAGTGCATCAAAATATCAAGGGTTTTTCAAAGGAATATGATACAGT
>JAGXIC010000258.1 GCA_024635875.1 Pricia sp. | reverse complement strand
GGGTACCACGGGGCATTAATCCAAGTTTCCCTGGGCTATTCCCCTGTAAAGGGCAGGTTCCATACGCGTTGCTCACCCGTGCGCCGGTCGCCATCTTCCAGCAAGCTGGAAATGCTGCCCCTCGACTTGCATGTGTTAGGCCTGCCGCTAGCGTTCATCCTGAGCCAGGATCAAACTCTTCATCGTTGTACTTTAATATATTCGCGCACACCCCCGAAAAAGCCCTCCCGGCCCCGTCTCTCTCTATTAAATCCTCGGCCCTGCGCACTTCGCGGGTTCGCGATGCGCGCAGGGCCTCCTTGTTATATGGTTCCTTCCCCCGGGCACTCGCCCGGGGGTCGTTGTATTATCTCCACAGTATGTCAATGAACATGTCTTTCTTGCGCCCCTAGGACATCGATAGTTGCCTATCTGTCTCCCAAAGCGGGTGCAAATATAAGAGGGTTTTTCGAATAAAAAATGCAAACAAAGATTTTTTTTGAAGTTTTTTTCGAGGCATCCTCCTAACCCCTATTTATTAAGACTTTACGTCCTATTTTAATTTTAAAGGGCCTTGAATATAGCACTTATTATTTAATCTTGCAAGCAAGTACATCCTTTTTATCTTTATCCCGGTACGAAAACTTATCTATATAGTGCATCCAAAAGCAAAGATTACTGTCCTTATAAACATCCCTTAAAACAAACATCCCCATACTCATATATAATGTTGTGCGCATCGGCTCGGATTGCTATCTTTGGCATCCTTAAAAACAGTGCATGATAAAGATTACCTTACCGGACGGTACTATAAAGGAATTTACGAAAGGCAGTACGCCCATGGATGTTGCCAATAGCATCAGTGCCGGATTGGCGCGCAATGTGATTTCAGCCAAGTTCAACGATACCGTGGTGGAAAGCGTGACCGCCCTGAACGAAGATGGCCATCTGACGCTTTACACTTGGAACGATACTCAAGGAAAAAAGGCGTTCTGGCATTCAACCTCACATATTGTCGCCCAGGCTTTGGAGGAATTATATCCCGGAATAAAACTGACTATTGGACCGGCCATCGATAACGGATTTTATTATGATGTGGATTTTGGGGAGCATACGCTTTCCGAAAAGGATTTTCCCGAAATTGAAAAAAGGGCCTTGGAAATCGCACGCGGCAAACATGACTTTAAATTACATCCCGTCTCAAAAGCGGATGCCTTATTCTTATATAAAGAACAGGGGAATGAATATAAGGTCGAGCTTATCGAAAATTTGGAGGATGGTACGATTACCTTCTGCGACCACGATACGTTTACCGACCTCTGTCGGGGCGGCCATATTCCGAATACAGGAATTGTCAAGGCCATTAAAATTTTGAACGTTGCCGGCGCCTATTGGAGGGGTGATGAGAACAAACCGCAGCTGACCCGAGTCTACGGCATTTCTTTTCCTAAGCAAAAGGAACTTACAGAATATCTTGAAATGCTCGAAGAGGCCAAAAAACGGGACCACCGGAAACTGGGCAGGGAGCTTGAGCTGTTTACTTTTTCACAGAAAGTAGGGCAAGGTCTTCCGCTGTGGCTACCGAAAGGGGCGGCATTGCGCGAGCGGTTGGAGAATTTTTTGAAAAAAGCGCAGAAAAAAGCGGGCTACGAAATGGTCGTTACCCCACATATCGGCTCGAAAGAACTATATGTTACTTCCGGGCATTACGAGAAATATGGGTCGGATAGTTTTCAGCCCATCAACACCCCGAAAGAGGGTGAGGAATTTTTGCTTAAACCGATGAACTGTCCGCATCACTGTGAAATTTATAACGCCCGCCCTTTTAGCTATCGCGAACTGCCAAAACGCTATGCGGAATTCGGCACGGTATATCGCTACGAACAGAGCGGCGAACTTCACGGGCTTACTAGAGTACGCGGATTTACCCAAGACGATGCCCATATTTTCTGCACCCCGGAACAGCTGGACCAGGAATTCAAGAACGTCATCGATTTATCCTTATACGTACTTGGAAGTTTGGGCTTCGATAATTTCACGGCGCAGGTTTCGGTGCGAGACCTTGAATCTCCGGAAAAATATATTGGATCCGTAGATAATTGGGAAAAGGCCGAAAATGCTATTATCAATGCGGCTACCGAAAAAGGTTTGGATTTTGTCATCGAAAAAGGGGAAGCTGCATTCTATGGCCCAAAACTTGACTTTATGGTCAAGGATGCCTTGGGAAGACAGTGGCAGCTAGGCACGATTCAGGTGGACTATAACCTTCCGGAACGTTTCGACCTTACCTATAAGGGAAGTGACAACGAGCTGCACCGGCCGGTCATGATCCATCGCGCACCCTTCGGAAGCATGGAGCGTTTTATCGCCCTACTACTGGAACATACGGGCGGAAATTTTCCGCTATGGCTGATTCCCGAACAAGCCATCGTACTGCCGGTGAGCGAGAAACATGAAAAATATGCCGAAAAAGTTTTGAGTTCTTTGGAAAATAACGACATTCGCGCCCAAATCGATGCCAGAAACGAAACCGTAGGTAAAAAAATTCGGGAGGCCGAAATGAACAAAATCCCGTTCATGCTTATTGTTGGTGAAAATGAAGAGGAAGCGAACACTATTTCCGTACGCCGGCATGGAGGCGAAGATTTGGGATTGATTTCCATAAAACAGTTTACCGACTTGGTCGTTACTGAAATAAACAGTACCTTAAAGTCGTTCAAGTAATTTTTAACTAAAAAGTAGAAGTCATAGCAATACGAAAAAGATTTAGGCCCCAACCTAGAAGAGAGAACAAGAACCCTCATAAGATCAATAAAAGAATATTGGCCCCTGAGGTTCGTTTGGTAGGCGATAATGTAGAACCTGCCGTCATGCCCATACGCGAAGCATTGGACAAGTCCATCGAGTTTGGTCTCGATTTGGTGGAAATATCACCGGATGCCAAACCGCCCGTAGTCAAAATCATGGACTACAAGAAGTTTCTTTATGAGCAGAAGAAGCGGGAGAAAGCAATGAAGGCGAAGGCATCAAAGGTTACCGTCAAAGAAATACGCTTTGGCCCCAATACCGATGACCACGATTATGAGTTTAAAAAGAAGCATGCCGAAGGGTTTTTGAAAGACGGTGCCAAATTGAAGGCTTATGTCTTCTTCAAAGGTCGTTCTATTGTTTATAAGGATAAAGGGGAAATACTTCTTTTAAAACTTGCCCAAGAATTGGAAGAGGTCGGTAAAGTGGAACAATTACCCAGACTGGAGGGAAAGCGAATGACCATGTTCATTGCGCCCAAGAATAAGAAATAGGATGATTGCTTAGAGATTATAAATTATTAGTTACTTTTGCAATCCTTTATAATATAATCAAGCCCAACTTTTAGGGCTTGTTCCATGTAAAATGGATGGTAAAAATTTCGATGTTCGTGAAGTAGTTAAAACGGCTTTGCTGCTCTTGATTTAAGTCGTTAAAAGTGAAATCAAAAAGTGAGATTAATATAAATTGTAAAAATGCCGAAACAGAAAACAAAATCCAGTGCCAAAAAGCGTTTTAAGCTGACAGGTTCAGGAAAAATCAAAAGAAAACACGCTTTTAAGAGCCATATTCTTACGAAGAAATCCAAAAAGCGAAAACTAAAATTGACACATAGCACGTTGGTCCACAAAGCGGACGTGAACAGTATCAAAGAACAGTTGTGCCTGAAATAGTTCAGGTAATTCAGTAAAGGGTAAATTATAAACCATGGAGTAAGGCTATTCAAAAGAATTCAGAATTCTGAATCCAGAATTCTCGAAACGCCTGCTACAAAAACAAGTTAACAGTATGCCAAGATCAGTAAATGCAGTTGCTTCACGCGCTAGAAGAAAAAAAGTGATGAAGCAGGCCAAAGGGTATTTCGGACGACGTAAAAACGTTTGGACGGTTGCCAAAAATGCGGTAGAAAAAGCGATGTTATATGCTTACCGCGATAGAAGAAACAAAAAACGGACGTTCCGCGCATTATGGATTACCCGTATAAATGCGGGAGCCCGTCAACATGGTATGTCGTATTCCCAATTTATGGGAGGAATGAAAGCCAATGGTATCGAACTCAACCGAAAAGTTTTGGCCGATTTGGCCATGAACCATCCGGAGGCTTTTAAAGCCCTTGTCGATAAAGTAAAATAATTTTGAATATATCTCACTTAAAAGATCCGACCGGTAAATTTACCGGTCGGATTTTTTTATATCCCGAACGCAGTAAGCACTAACTTTCGCCCCGAAGCCTTATTGCGATGCTCACAGAGGTATATACCCTGCCACATACCCAAATTCAATCTGCCCTTGGTTATCGGCACTTGCACCGAAGCGCCCATTAACGAAGCTTTGATATGTGCCGGCATATCATCGGGACCTTCGTAATTATGGACGTAATAGGATGCATTCTCCGGTACCATTTGGTTGATATGGCTCTCAAAATCGGTGCGGACCGTAGGGTCTGCATTTTCGTTGATGGTGAGACTGGCAGAAGTATGCTTGATAAACACCTGTAGCATTCCCGTTTCAATCTGTTTAATTTCTAAAAAAGAATCCGTTATGACCTGCGTAATTAAATGGAAGCCACGTTCATGTGCGGGCAAGCGTACTTCTTTTTGATGGAATCTCATATATATCGATTTGAACTGAACAAATGCCGTATTATACTTCTTGGTTACGGAATATCGAATAAAACTAAAACTTTTACCATCCCTACCCTAAGGGCATCTCAAAAAACTCTATTTTGGATGCTGACTTGTTCTTTTTTCCAGCTACTTCGTTGCCAAAATACTCATTTAGCCCTACTAAACTCCGTTTTTTTGCATCTCATATCTGAAAAAATTCCGGGTCATCATTCCAAAAAGAAGTATTAGAGATGCCCTAATTTGATTTTGAAGGGATACCTTTGTCCGCTGAAATCAATACTATGGATCTATCTCGAATAAAAATGGTGGTCACGGATATGGACGGTACCCTACTTAATTCCAATCACGAAGTAAGTGAGCGCTTTCTAGAAATTTTCCAAAAACTGAGAGAACGTGACATTTTATTTGTAGCGGCAAGCGGACGGCAATATCAAAGCATAGTCGATAAACTCTTGAGTATCAAAGACGATATTGTTGTCATCGCCGAAAACGGGGGTTTCGCCACGCAGAACGGAACTGAGATTGTCTCTACACCTTTGCCCCAAATTGCAAAAAACAAGGTGTTGGATATTTTAAGGGACGTAGAAAATATACATCCCGTACTTTGCGGAAAGCACAGTGCCTACATTTTAAACAATTCATCAAAATTTGAAGAAAAATTACAGGAATATTATTCCAAATACACCGTTCTGAAAGACCTAAAAGCCTTCGAAGGCGAAATCTTAAAAATCGCCATCTATCATTTTGAAAGCTCGGAAAAATTTATCTATCCCGCGGTCGAACACCTTGAAAGCGATTTGCAGGTTAAAATCTCCGGCCAAAACTGGGTCGATGTTTCGAGTCCGAACGCGAACAAGGGGTATGCCCTTCAAAAAGTTCAGAAACTACACGGTATTACGCCCGAAGAAACCATGGTTTTTGGGGATTATAACAATGATTTGGAGATGTTGGCCCTAGCAAGTTTCAGCTTTGCCATGGAAAACGCTCATCCGAACGTCAAAAAAGCGGCCAAGTATAGCACTTCGAACAACGATGATTTTGGTGTGGAACGGGTTTTGGAGAAGCTTTTATCCTAGGTTTCATCCATCCGGCACAAATGGTTTAAAGTTCAATCGCTACTTCGTAGCTCTTCAAGGTTCAAAGTGGAGCCTTGTAAAAACAACTCTAAACATTGAACGGCCGAAGGCAGCAGTAAACCTTAAACCAAATCAGGACAAAAGTTAACGAAACCAGTTTACTACTGGTCACTGTGACTGCTACTAGACACTAGGATAGCCACTGCATACTGAATCATGTTTTCTGCTTCTTCTTCCGAGCCGCCGGAAACAGCACGTTGTTTAAGATCAGACGGTATCCTGGGGAGTTCGGGTGCAGTTCCAGTTCCGTTTTTGGGTCTCCTACCCGATGTTGATAGTCTTCGGGGTCATGGCCACCATAGAAGGTAAAAAAACCTTTTCCCTTAATGCCGTGAATATAGCGGGCCTCACCATTGATTTTGTTTTCGCCGAGCACCATCACAGTCGGTTTCACCTCATCCCTGGCAAAAGCGGTGGTCTGCCCCATAAAACCTTTGACCAAGGCAGTGTGGTTCTGACAGAGCATAGTAGGCACGGCATCCCACTTGGCGGAAAAATCCATTAGCGAAAAATAGTCCCGTTCTTTTTGTACATTACCACGTTTGGTGGTCATATCTATGGATGAAAATTCATATTTAAGAGGACTCCGCTCCAAGACAAAATCGGTAAATGCAAAAGTAGTTGTAAAATCCAGCTCTGCCTGATAGTTGGCATCTGAAGGGTCTCCATCGAACATAGGCTCACAGATATCAACACCTTCCGAGGCAAGGGCAATATCGAAGCTATCGGTTGCAGAGCACATAGCGAACATAAAACCGCCGCCGATGACGTATTTCCTAATTTTTTGGGCTACTGCACTTTTTTCGTCGGAAACTTTACTAAATCCGAGATCGGATGCCAAGGCTTCCGCATCGTTCTTTTGTTCGATATACCAAGGTGCCGCGCGATAGGCCCCGTAGAATTTGCCATATTGGCCGGTAAAATCTTCATGATGCAGGTGCAACCAGTCATAAAGCGCCAGCTTATCCCCGAGTACTTCTTCATCATACACGGTAACATAGGGAATTTCAGCGTAGGTGAGCACCATAGTCACGGCATCGTCCCAAGGCGCATTTCCTTTTGGGGAATAGACAGCTATTTTAGGCGCTTTTTCAAGCATTACCGCATCTTGGTTTTGAGAGGGGCTACTGATTTTGTCGAGAATGGATTGCGCCTGCCCGTCGGATACTATTTCGAAAGACACGCCCCTAATCTGGCATTCCTTTCGTATCGCCTCGCCGTCGGGCAACAAAAAGGAACCGCCGCGATAGTTCAACAACCATTGTACTTTCTGTTGTTTGCTCAGTACCCAATAGGTGATTCCGTAGGCCTTTAAATGGTCTTTTTGACCTTCGGCATCCATGGGAATCAAAATAGAACTTGCAATAGCAGGGAAAGAGCAAAGAATAAAGAGAAGAGAGAAAAGACGATTGCGCATTGGCCTAATTTTACGATGGTTCTCTCAAAGATAACGTAAATCGTGGCTGCGGATTGTTCTGGGGCGTTAAAGGTTTCTAAAGGGGAAAATGACGGAGGACTCTATACAAATAAACTCATAAACTGTTTTGACCTTGCACTTGAACTTGACACTTGAACTTTAAAACGGCACATCGCTATCATCATCGGGCCCTACTCCATCATTCAGAGAACTGCCAAAAGCTTGGTCGGCACTCGGAAGGTTCTTGGTGATAAACGGATTCTCTTCGTTGGCGTTCATTTTGGACTGGAATTCAAACGGTGAATCGAAATCGTCAAGATTATCGAATTTACCAAGTTGGCCAATGAATTTTAGCCTTATGTTATCCAAACCTCCATTCCGATGTTTGGCAACTATAAATTCCGCCTGGCCTTGGGTCGGGGAACGTTCCTCATCGTCCCACTCGTCGATTTTGTAGTATTCCGGGCGGTAGATGAACGATACGATATCGGCATCCTGTTCGATGGCACCCGATTCCCGAAGGTCGGATAGCAAGGGTCTTTTACTTCCACCACGGGTCTCAACGGCACGTGACAACTGTGACAACGCGATGACCGGCACGTTCAGTTCTTTTGCCAAAGCTTTCAGGTTTCGTGAGATGGTGGAAATTT
>JAGXIC010000257.1 GCA_024635875.1 Pricia sp. | reverse complement strand
GAGTTTTTCGCACGTCACGGATGCGGCAGTTGTTTTCGCCTGCAAGCTGGTTCAAGGTAGCATCGTTGGTCAAGAAATCATGCAGGCCGCTATCGACGTTCCAGCCCATTTCCAAGGCTTTTTTTATAACCGCTTTGGCCTCATTTGGCAATCGACCTCCATCGGGGGCAAGGCCTATGACCAAGCTTTTGGGGAACTGGTCGCTAGCCTCTAGTTTGGCAAGGGCAGCATCCAAATCTTTGAAAACCGGAATGCCGTTGTTCTTTTTATCCAGAACCATTCCGGCATCCTGTTCGGCATATTTAGCATCTAAAACCCCCACAATTTCATAGCGTTCGGTAAAGCGGACAAGGCCGTGCGCCGTTTTTCCATTGGGCGTATTAAAAGCACCTTCGCAGTATACAAGTGCCTTTCCATCAATTGATTCTTTCATGTTCTTTAGTTTTTTGCCGTTAAAACCGCAACAAAGCGGCCGGGTTCGAAATCCATTTTTTCATCCAATTCTAAAAGCGCTATGAGGCCGGCCGTTGCTGCCGGTAAAATCCGAAAACCTTCTTTTTTGGCCAAGACGGAAGTCATCTGCCTTAATTTTTTATCGCTGATGTTAAATGCCTCGCCATTGGATTCCCGCAGCGCATAAAGGGCTTCCTCCCCATCGAAACTGTGCCAGTTGATCAAGGGTTCGTTGTATTTGGTCTCCTTGATCGCCTCGGGATCTAAATCTTGACAGTGGTCCAGGCCTTGCAGAAACGATTGTACTATGGGGTTCTTTCGGCTTGACGAGGCCGCTATCATTTTCGGGATACGCGATGTTTTTCCCCTTTTGTACAAACTTACGAATCCACGATAGATACCCGCGAAAAGGGTACCGTTCGATACCGGTACAGCGCAGTATTCCGGCGCATCGCCCAATTCTTCAAAAATCTCAATGGCAATTTGCGAATAGGCGGAAATCTGCAAGGGCGTATTAGAGCCCCCTGGATTGGCATCGTACCATCCCTCTTCCTGGGCCAGCTCGCTGCTTTTCTTTACAACATCTTCATAACTGCCTGGCAGCCTGATGATTTCTGCTTTCAGTCGCCCCATCTCGGAAATGCGCTCGGTATGATAGCTTTCGGGGATGTAGATTTTACAAAGAATACCGGCCAAGTTTGCGGCCAAAGCCATAGCAACCCCATAATTACCACAAGTCGCCAAGGACACAGCGTCGAACTCACGTCTTACGGCATCGTACACCTGTGCGAAGGCGATCCGGTCTTTTTGGGTACCGGTCGGGTTGTCTCCCTCATATTTTACATAGAGCTGGCGGATGTCGAACTCCCTTTCCAAAGTTTTTGCGCGCTGCAGTCCCGTATCGCCAACCTCTAGGTTGATAATATCTTCATACGATTCTAAACGATCAACGAGGGACTTACTTTTATCCCTCACGAATTCGGCCAATTTCTTGGCTTCGGACGACACTTTGTTCTCGGCGGTCTTTACACCATCCTTTAGGTTCATAGCTCACTAATTAGGTCTCCAAATGTAATTTGTTTTGCAGACTTTATGGACATGAATATTTCAAAATTTGAACATCAAAAAAAGCCGGTAATCATGACGATTATCGGCTTTTTTGATTCCGTAAAGTCAGGGCTTTACCCTTTACCTATTTTTTAAGTGGAGAGCCCGGGTATGGGTTCCATTTTGCCGTTCTTCAATTTTCCTAGAACGGTTACATCTTTTGTTTTTTTATATTCATCTATAGCCATTATCAATTGCTGTTTGGTTTCCCTAACAATCTTGATTCCTGATTTTTGGTTTTTATTGCGGACTTCTATATAATATCCATCGCGAAGTTCCGTCGGCTTTGTGGCAGGTCTTCCCATAATACTACTATCTTAAATTTGTTCTTAATTTTTAATTAACGATAAACATAGGCAAATTAACCTAAAAAGCTAACTAATTCAGGGTTAAGCTAAAGTTAAAGTGTCCGATTTTTTTTTAAGAATTTTTTTTTACAACTTCCAGGGCTACTTTTCATGTCGTTTTTGCGAACATGAATTGATTTTACCCGTTTCCACTATTCCTCCTTGACGAAATCCTTTTTCAGTCGGGTCGGGCTATCGGGCACTTTATTGATCAATCGCTTTTTACCGTTTTTTTTGATGATTTCAAAAGCGTCATACAGATTTCCAGTGGGGGTGTATGCCCCATATGTTATGGTATCCTTAGAAACCGTAATAATTTGGAAGAGTTGGGTGAACTCGCCTCTTCGAACCATCCAATCCCGGTCTTTTGATTCGTACATTTTGGGTCCGCTTACCGATACGGCGTACACCGTTCCGGCATCCTTTACTACGGTGAGGCCCTTGCCCTCGTTCTTTACGTAACCCCTGGCATAAGTATGGTCATGTCCCTGCAAAACTAAATCGACCTTATATTTGTCGATAATTGGCTTTAGGGCATCCCGTAGCTCTTTATTGTCTCTACCCTCGGCCGTGGAGAAAATCGGATAGTGCATCGTGATAGCCGTCCATTTTTTAGTGTTGGCGCTCAATACCGAATCCAGCCATTTAACTTGGGCCTCGCGCGCTTCCCTACTTTCATCAAAACCTTCGGCATCGATCGAAATCAGTTTCATGTTTTGATAATCCAACGCATAACAGGTTTCTAGTAATGCGTCTATAGGTCCGTTTTCGGGTAGCGTAAATTGTGGTCTCCATAAAGACGACAGTACCCCATCGCGGTACTCATGGTTGCCGGGCGTCATCATGCTCGGCACGGTGGCATGTATAAAAATGCCCGCATAGAACCATTCGCCCCATTCCATGTTCGCATCCCTATCATTGATGAGGTCGCCGGCGTGCAACAGAAAATCCACTTCCGGGAATTGCCTGTAAGAACTTCGAATGACCCTCGACCAGAGGGACTTTACGTTGTTCTGGGCATCCCCGAAATAAATAAAACTGAAGGGTTTGCCCATATCGGTGCCCGCGGTGGTATACTGAAACCATTCGCTCCAATAGTTATTGTCTTCCGAGCCATCTCCAACCCTATAAACATAGGTGGTCTGCGCCTTTAAATCGGATACCACGGCCGAATGATACGCCGCTTTCACCAAGGGCTCTTTTCTATTTTGGTTTTCAAACATCTCGGTCTCGGTCTCGATTTTACGTACCTCCCCCAGCAAAAATTCAGGGCCATCGGTAGCCACCGCAATTTCTACGACACCTTGATCTATTTGCTGATTGGTTCTCCAGTTGACCGCAAAACTATGCGCGGGGTCAAGGGTCAGGTTCGCTATAATGCGATCAGGAGTCTTGGAAGGGTAAAGCAGTTTATGCCCGGCCACGGAATCATGTTCGACATAATGGCTATGACCGTGATGTTCGCTTAGGGTCGGTTCTTGTGCGATCGTGACAAAATTCGATACTAGTAAGAGTACCAGTGATACAATACTTCTCTGGGTGTTCATGATGTGATTCATTTGTTTTAAAAATTAGTAGCTGTCCGTTACCTCCACGCGTTTTCCCAAGGTATCGCTTTCTTTTAGTTTTTCGATGACAACCATATTACAAATTGCGTCTTTCAAATCTAATGCACCTTTCTTACGCTCTAGGATGGCTCTTGAAAAAGCCTCTACCTGTAATCTATATTGATCACAGGTATCGAATGCTATCTCTGTTCTTTTATCTTTCTTGAACAGCCAAATTTTTACCGGCTTGTCTTTCGGGGGATTAAAAGGGATTTCAAAAATTATACTCCCTTTCGAGCCAAAAACCTGAGCCTGTTCATTCTCGGCCAGCTGCGTGGCACAAAAGAAGGAAGATTGCCCCTCTTCAAATTCAAGGATGCCCGAACGGAGCAATATCCACTTTTCAATAGGGCGGGTATGACCTGCTCCAGCGCAATAGCAGCAATCCCCAAAATGCCCCATTTCACTTGTTCATCCATAGTTACATACCTATCACCAGCAGATCTAAAATTTTATGAATTGCTATTGCGTTTATTAAAGCCCACGAAAACAAGGGCCAGTAAAATCAATCCAACAGTAGCCACTGCGCCTACGATAATAGGATCTAGATGGCATTCCAACCGGGCATATCCTGAAGGCAAATCCCTTAGAAAAGTGCCCCAGATAATAATCAGTATGCTAAATACGACGGACAGTATCCCCTGCGAACGTGAAATCTTTACGTTGAACAGCGCCAGTAGAAAGAGCCCTAAAATACCTCCGCCAAAGATACCCGAAATCTGCCACCAGATATCAAGCGCACTTTCGGCATCTATCAAAAGAAACGCAAAAGCAATACCCAAGAATCCCCATATAATGGTGGTAATACGAAGAAAACCGATGTTGCTTTTTTCGGAAGCCTTGGGTCTAAAATACTTTTTATAATAATCTAAAAAGAGTACCGTCGACGAAGAGTTCAGGGCAGAGTCGACGGTACTCATCGATGCCGCTAATATCGCGGCGATAATCAGGCCTTTTAGACCCACGGGGAGTTCGGTTGCGATAAAAAAAGGAAAAACCTCATCGCCTTTCACGATCGAAGGGTCTAACACGTGCCCTGCCCCTGAATAAAAAGCGAACATCGCGGATCCGATATATAAAAAAATGGCTGTCAGCGGTAAGTAGATCAGCATAGCGATCCAAATCGATTTTTTGGCCTTTTTCTCCGTGGCGACGGCACTGTACTTTTGGGTATAATTCTGATCGGCCATCAAATTCCTTATATTTTCGGTTACGCCATATATAATCATGACCCAAACGGTTCTGCTATTCAGTGAAAAGGAGGTGTCGCCCAGGCTGAACTTATCCGCGTCGAATGCTTTTTGAACTAGAAAATCAGGTTGGGCAAAAATCTCCGTGGTCAATAGATAGGCACTGAACAGAAGTCCACCAATCATTATGATGGACTGTAAAACGTCGGTCCAGATTACAGCTTCCATGCCGCCCATCAAGGTATAGGCAATGGTCAAGATACCTATAATCAGTATCAGCGTGCGTATATCAACATCTATGAAGGAAGTCAATAAGAGGGAGGAGAGATAGAGAATTACCGCCGTTCGCCCTATCATGAACAAGACGAATGAGAGGGAGGCGTATATCCGGCCCCAATTGCCGATTTTATCCTCAAGGTACTGATAGACCGAAATTATGTTGTGTTTTCGGTAGTGTGGAATGACATATTCGGCCACGAACCAAGTAACCGGAATCGCTGTAAGGGCGAAGATCAGCGGGTGCCAATTTTCATCGAACGCCTTTCCCGGTACCGCAATATAGGAAATACTGCTCGTATAGGCACTCATTACCGCTATACCAGCTGCCCAAGCGGGAATACCTCTTCCGGCCACCATAAAATCGTCGGAAGTCTTTGTCCTCCGTAAAAAATAAATTCCCATTGCGACCATGAGCAACCCATAAATCACCAAGATGGCGGTATCGATCGTTCCTAGTTGGTAATTCATGATATACTGGTCTGGAAAAGATTTTTTTTGCAATCCCGTTAAGCACAAAGTAAATTTAAACGGATTAATTATGCCACAACTATATTACGTAAATCATATCATATCTTAACTTAAAATGTCAGATAAATTGAGTATTATTGGTATATGAGTTAATATACTTCGATATGGAATTTGTTTGTGAAAAAATATTCGTGCCTAGCAACCATTCTTTTATTTCACGCAAATTGCCTTTGTCATCTAATGCCAGAATACATTCGCACAAAAATTATGAGCTGAACTATATCACATCGGGGGTGGGTAGAAGAATCGTGGGCGACAATATTTCTGGTTTTGAAAAAGGAGATCTTGTTCTTATGGGACCCGACCTACCCCATTGCTGGGAGGTGCTTGATAGCGAGGGAGACGAAGTACCCGCATGTATCGTAACCCATTTTTCGGAAAACATCATCGATTCGGATTTCTTTAAAATGCCGGAACTTGAAAAAGTGGTCGCTTTGTTAAAACAAGCTAATCGAGGCATACGTTTCAAAACCGAAAACGACACCTCTATTCGGGAGATTTTAACCGTTATGTCCTCTAGCAAAGGTTTGGAATATTATATCGGACTACTAAAAATATTCAATCTTCTCATAAAAATCGAAGATACGGTCCGGCTCTCCAACCCCATAAACCAATCCTCGGTTTTTTCAAAAAATATCGAAAAGGTAAACAAGGTCTATGAGTACGTTTTTCAAAATATACATGAGGGTATCCGGCTCGATGAAGCCGCGGCCGTATTGAACATGGCCCCAAGTTCGTTCTGTAGGTATTTTAAAAAGAAAACGGGCAATACCTTTATGGAATACGTAAAAAACGTGCGGGTCGGCATAGCGGCCAAACTATTGGCGGAAACCGATAAACAGATTACCCAAATCTGTTTTGAAAGCGGTTATAACAACTTGGCCAATTTCAACCATTATTTTAAGACCAATATGGGGAAAACACCTTCGGAATACCGTAAAAATTTTCAATGAAAGTTGCGCCCGATTTTGCCGGTGTACCACATTAATTCATTTTCCATAAAATAGATACTTTACCTTTCGCTTACTCGAACCTGTTATGGCTTCCAGGTAATTCGTCATGTAAGTTTATGGCTACCAAAGAAAATATCGCTATAAAAAAGAGGATAGCCAAAAGACACCACAACCATTTTTTTGTAGGTAATGCTTTGGAACCAACATTAGGAAACTCCACTTTTTCCTTACGTACCATGATGTAGATTATCAAAATATTAAAGAGGTACAGATGATGGTTCAAATCCATTTTTCCGGCAAATAATCCTGTAACCACATAACTTAGCAACGCATATACCCCTAAATAGACAAAGAGAAAAAACGTGGTGTCCTTAGTGACAAAATTACCGCCCCTTAACTTCCAGAATACGGAAATAGCCATTAGTAATAGCACGATTGCGGAAGCCAGAGTACTGGAATAGGCAATCTGTTCTATATTGGGAATTTCCCCCAAACGATTCAAAATATGTGCATAGGCCAATGATTCCCTATATATCATCAATGGGATAAAGACCAACAACACCAACAAACTTAGAATGTTGACCCAGGTTTTAGGTTTCCCTTCGTCATCGACCGGCCATTTTGAGCTGAATACCCCATAAGCCATTCCCGTACCGCCAAAAAAACCGATGCTGTACTCCATAACGTTCCACATGTTGAACGGTATTTCAAAAACGTTGCCCGTCACTTGTAGAAATTTGCCAAAGCTAAAACCAAAACCACCGCCCAAAGCCGAAAAAATCGCTACGCGTATTGCGGAGTTTCGGTTTGAACGGGCCATATGCAAAAGCATGGCGATTCCTGCACCAAAAATCAAAGCCCAAGCCTCCGATCTTGGAGGGGTCATCTTAAACCCGATCTGCTCTATCAGAAAAAAATAGGTAAGTAATGCCCCTGCTACCATTTCCGATACCAGAGCTCCCCAATTGACTTTACTCTTTTTAGTTTCTTCAAGTACTAGGCCAACTAAACCACCCCCCAACAATCCGAACAACGCACCGATAACGAAGAGCATCTCTAGACCATAAAATGCGTTTATGAAATTATCCGCCTTGCCGTAACCTACCACCTGACCATAGCTGATCATGCCCCCTGCGCCCCAACCAATAGCGGATGCCAAAGCTATTAGCACCATTTTGGCGTACCAGTCCTTTCTTTTGGAAACTACAACGATTGCCAAGCCGCCTATGGCACCGGCCCATGCAGCGCCTTGCTCGTGACCGAACTGGCCCCTAATTGCCCAGGCCGTTGCCAGCGATAAGGCCACTACCCCTATTTTAACAGCGAATTTTTTAACGATCATTAGTGGTTGATTTATGGACCGGATTATTTTTAGTGTTTTGTTTTGAGTAAAACCGGAAATACGCCACGGCCAAAACATAGAGTAGCAGTCCCAGACCTATGGGTCCCAACAACAAGCTATATTCGGAATATAGCTCGCTGTATCCGGCAACCGCCTTCCCTCGAAAATAGTATTTAACGCCCAAAATAATCAGAAAGATTGCGCTAATCAAGGATAGAAGCAGAAGTACCTTATTTTTAAAAAGGCTGCTTTTGCCAACGTAATTTGAAATACACTGAAAAAGAAACAACCAAAAGGCCCATGCTAGCACTTGGGACCAATTTAAAGTTCTGAAGTAGTTCACAACCGTCAAAAAAGGACGAAAGAAAAGTTTAGAATCCGTATAAAAATGCCGGTCTTTATAGAGCAAGACCTTTACCTTTTCTTGAGGTCCGTTCTTTAGGATGTTCAGAATGGCCTGTTCCTTTTTGTGGTAACCGAAAGCGTCCCAATCAGGAATCTCGAAAGCGTTGTACAACGAACATACCCTTCCGTAGCCGTGAAAATCGAGTCCCCCGATCATCATAAGTCCATTCTCATTGCAGTATTTTTTCAACTGCCCAAAAAGATTCCTATCGTAATAAAGGTCTTTCCCTGAATTTTCAATCTCAAAGCCATCCGCCCCGAGTGCTGCATAAAATTCTTTCTCTTTTCCCTTGCCGTCGAACCAATGATTTATGATTACCGCCCCGCCGTATCGATGTACTGAATCTATTACCGCCTTATCTTCCATTCCCTTGGTTTCGAATTTGCCGGTAAGCCCTAGCAGGCTCATATGATTGGTGCCCGAATGTTCTTGACCTACCAGCACAAAGGGTTTTTTGGAAAATTTTCCGTTTTTTTGAGCCTCGGAGAATTGCAGACTCTTTTTGTGGTTGGCGTGGTCGGTAATAAAAAAGGCATCAAAACCGTTACTCTTATGCCACTCCCACATGCTTTTTTGGGAAATCAAACCGTCATGACTGAATTCAGTATGGGCATGTGTCGTTACCAAGACCGTATCATCAGAAGTGTTGACAATCGTATTGTTCGGTAAGGGTACAAAAAGTACCAACACAAAGACGGCAAAGCAAATACCGATTACCAAGGGCAGATTTGCCACTTTTCTTAGTGCAACACTGCTTCTGAAAAGCTTTTCCTTATAAATTGCCGCTAAACTAAGAACCATGTAAAATAACATGCCCCAGCTTAGGACCAAAGGTATTTCTCGTAAAGCATAAATAGATCGGTTCAAATAGAGCAAAGGCCCAAGAATCGGCTCGAAAATAATGCGCCAGATAGAGATGTCAACCTCGTAATCCACTGCCTGACTTTGAGTCAGGGCATCCTCAAAATGTACTTGAAAATGAAACGCGGAGGACAGTAAAATAATAGATAGCATGATGAGCGCAAAGACGAGGTTCTGTGTTCTTGTCCTTTTCATATCAATCGTCTTTCATGCGTAAGGCTATAAAATTGAACGGATGGGCTTACCGTATTCGAATAGGTCTAAATGCTGTTTAATTTTGTTGCGCTTAACTGTATCTAGTTTTTGCAAGGGAGACGCCATATGATCTTCGCAAATGCCCAAGATGGAAAGGGCGCATTTTATGGCCTTTATACTTCTTGTCGGCGAATTTTCTACATTGTACATAGTGTCGTGTATGTGCAGAATCTTTTTCCGGATTTTTGCTATCCGCTGCACATCGTTGGAAAGGGATGCTTCATATAGGCCAACAAATAAGTCAGGAAACACATTAGCTCCTCCGGCAACACCTCCATGGCCTCCCTTCAAGATAGCATCTGATAATAAGAGTTCATCGCCAACGATAACCGAAAAGTCGGGAGTATCTTTAAAAGCTTCGATAAACGCATACAGCAAATTGAGATCGCCCGAACTATCCTTTATCCCAATGGCCCCAAGTTCCTTAGCTATTTTTACGTTAGCGGGAGAAAGGCTGATTTTAGTACAGCTAGGTATATTATAGACTAAAAAGGGTAATTGTAGTAAGGGTGCAAGCACCCGAAAGTAGTCGCTTATTTCTTCTTCGGACAACGGAAAATAAAAAGGTGGGGCTACCACAAGTGCGTCGGCCCCAGAAGTTTTGGCATGATGTGCGATTTCCAAGCTTGCCTCTAAAGAAGTATCTGTTATGCCTACCAAGACCGGAACCCTACGATTTATTATCGTACAGGCTTCGGTGACCAGCTGTTTTCGTACCCCATAGCCCAAACTGGGCCCTTCGCCATTGGTGCCCAACAAAAAAATTCCGTGCACTCCTCCATCTAAAAGATGTTCGATGAGATTTTTTAGGCCCACGCTATCCAACTCCTTATTTTCCAACAAGGGAGTGACCATCGGCGGGATGATACCTTTCAGGGGCAATTTCATACGTTTACATTTGGTTGTCAACAAATTAACATCAAAACCATGCTTTGTACCACCATAATATTGTAAGAAACATATTATATATTACCCTTTTTAGGTAATGCCTTTGTTTCAATGAAATTTGTGTGGATAGCCGATATGAAATATTCCGCAAATAGAGACCTGTTATACAACCTTTACTGTCATCTAATACGGTTGATTCGTACCTTGCAACAACCACATTTTCGACCATGCGCTATTATTGCTTACGTCATTCCCCGTAAATTCTGTAGGCT
Source organism: Pricia sp. (assembly GCA_024635875.1). Classification (GTDB taxonomy): domain Bacteria; phylum Bacteroidota; class Bacteroidia; order Flavobacteriales; family Flavobacteriaceae; genus Pricia. Next base: position 7,442 of record JAGXIC010000257.1, on the reverse strand, counting down.
CCAATTTTTCGATGGCCTCTTGCGCGTTTTCGGGATTAATCGAAATCTCATCATTAAAATTATAATAGAAACGTAGAGGCAGTGCCTGTCTTATGGCCGCTACGCCGGGCTGTAGATCGGGCAGGCCCGTTCTTCTATAGTCGAACCATGATTCGGCTGCGGACGTCCAACTGGCTATCCATTTTTGCAGCATAATGTCCTGAAGCCCGGTATACTCAGCACCGGCAATATAGCTATCGTAGGAACTGCCGACGCCCCATGCATTCAGCGATTGTTTAATGCCTTCATTAAAATGGGCCTCCGGCGATCCGGGAGCCCAGCCATTCAGGGCAGCTTCCGCAAGAATGAAATGAACCTCTGCGGCAGAAAGTAACCGTGCCGACAACAGTGGCCCTGCCGCATCCTTATACCTATCGTTCAATTGGGATGCATGTGGATTGAATACCCCTTGTTCTAAATTAGGATTTAAATTATAGGAGGGTGCCGCAAAAGTAGAAGGCGGGATGCCCACATATTCCTCATCAAAATCGACCGGAGTTTCCCAAGATGCGATATAATCATCCACGATTTTTTGCGAGACAATCCTTTTCCCATTTACAATTTCATCGGTATCATCCGGCGCAGTGGGGTCTAATTCTAATGGGATTGCTATTTTATTGGCCCAAACGGGCAATCTTGGATCGTCTAAGGCCTGTAGGGTATCGACTAAGGTAGCGCACATCTTAATTCTAAAATAACTTCCCGAAGTACTCTCATCAAAAACGGTATTGCTCGGCCAAGAATCATCCGGGGAGGCTCCTATATAGTTTACGTTGGCATCATCGGAGGCATTTACAATAAGTGGATACGTTGCAGGGTTTGAAACGAATTTTCGAATACCCGCTTCCGCCATGGCCGGCTCTTTGGCAGACAAACGCATATAGTATCGCAAAGCCAAGGAATTTGCGAATTTTCTCCACTTGGAAGCCTCCCCATTATAAAGCACATCTTGTGAATCGCTTATGCCTTGATAACCGCTTTTGGACAATAGTACATTTGCTTGTTCCAAATCAGCTAATATGCCCGTATAAATAGCGCTCTGATCATCAAATTCGGGTTGGCGCAATTCGGCACTCTCATCGCCCCTTAACGCTTGGGAGTAGGGTGCGTCTCCCCATAAGTCCGTAATCAATCCAAAAGTGTAGGATTTCAAAATCAAGCTCACCCCTTGGTGAAATTCAAATCCATTTTCAACGGCCTTTTCATAAAAAGTGTCGTTATCCCTTAAAATACTGTAATAGCTACTCCAGCTTTTGTTGGTGACATCCCAATTGTAATCGTTATGCCCGCTAGACCACCCATCTTTTTGCGTATGTTGCATCACCCCGGCAATGTCGCCAAAGCCAAGGGACACTACATTATGGGCCAGTCCGGTAATAACGGTCGGCATCAATAAATTGGGGTCGGCAACCGCAGGGTCGACCGCGTTCGGGTTAATGTTCAACTCCTCCAGATCTTCGCATGACGCACACAAGACCAGACTTAAAACGAATGCTGTAATGCAATTTTTCACCTTATACATTATCTTATATTTTATCTTAAAATGTAAGTCCTAATTTAAATCCTATGGGTACCACCCAAGGGTCTACATTATACCGTTCTATACCCTGTTTAAACTGGGTTCCCCTATTTCCACTGGAAGTTTCTATCTCGAAGGCCCTTTCCGGGTCGATACCGAAATCGGAATCCTTTGTCCAGAGGATAAAGTTTCTACTATAGATGGAAAAATTTATATTATCCAGACCTGCCCTTTTTGAGATTTTACTTGGCAGGGTATATGTCAAAGCAATCTCACGCAATTTAATAAAATCTGAATCGAACATGTTCGGTGTTCCAAACTCCCAAGGAAAACTAACTACATAAGGCAAAAATACGGTGCCCTCACCACCTAAGTTTTCTTGTTCCAATATAAAATTCCCGTCCTCGTCATGCGACCCGACCACCCCCGGCGCAAACGTACCATCGTTTACGGTAGTTCCGCTAAAATCTTCCGGGAAACCACCGTATTCCGGGGTGGGGCCACCGACGGGCCTAAACGTTTCCGCCAACAACAATTCATCTTCATTTGCCACAACCCAGTCTCTCAGTTCTTGTCCGGGACGTAAATCCCCGGAATCCACCAAATTTTCTAACCAGGTCTGTGTGAGAACGCTCTCTGACATATACCGGTGCGTCTGTGACATATATTGTCCTCCGGAACGCCAGTCGAAGGTCATGCTCAACGATAGGTTCTTATAGGATAATCTGGATTGTAGCCCCATAATAAAGTCTGGATTATAATTACCCACTTTGGTCAATTCGTCTTCGGGCAGCCATTCGGCATCCAAGCCACTTCCGATGAGCGGATATCCAAAATATGGGGAATTGGTATCCGTGACACGTCTTATTTTTGGGGCGTAGATATTTCCTACCAGACCATCCTCGCCAGTAGCCAGATTTTTGGCAAATCCCCTGGAGGCACTTTTATTATCGCTCCAAAATTCGATAAATTCTATGCCTTCGTCCAACTCCAATATCGTGGATATATTGCGGGTAAAGTTAAAATCCATATCCCATTGCCAGTTCTCTGTGCGTATCGGTGTAAATCCCAATAACAACTCAACCCCTTCACTTCGTACCAAGCCCGCATTAATATTAATACTATTAAACCCCGAAGAAGAGGCCAATGGAATATTGCTCAAAATTTGGTTTTCATTATCTACGGTATAATAAGTGCCTTCAAACCTTAGACGGTTATTAAAGGCGCTAAGGTCCAGACCGAATTCAATCGAAGCGGCTTCTTCCGGCTTAAGGTCGCGTGTAAGCAAGGTTCCCGGCACAGTAAGTCGGGTTGCACTACCCCATTGACCGGCATTTTGTAAGGCCTGGACTAAATTATAGGGGCCGGTGTCATTGCCCACCTCTGCATACCCTGCCCTTAGTTTCAACAAACTGATTTTCTCAACGTTCATTACCTCACTTAACAAAAAACTAAAAGATGCCGAATAATAGTCAAAATCGTTTGCGCCTACCGGTAAGGTACTTGACCAATCTATACGACCGGTAAAGTCTAAATATAGCATATCGCCCCAGCCAAAATTCGCCAATGCGTATAGACTGTTGATAGACCTTTCCCTAAATGCACTTACATAATTAAGGGATGCGGCATTGATATTATCTACGGTATAAAGATTTGGAACTACCAGTCCGGTACCCGATCTAGCGGCATTACGTACAGAATTTGCTTTTTCATATAAGATGTTACCCCCAGCTGAGGCCGTAAAATCAAACTTGCCATAATCCTTCGCATACGTTCCCAAGATATCAATATTTCTTTCAAGGCCATTACTTATGTCGATACCGTAAGTTCCGTTATTGGTTTCCCTGGTATACCCCGGTGAAATTTTCGTCTCACGCACTTCATCGAATTTGTTCAGGTTATATCTTCCCCTTATGCTTACGGAAGGGGATACTTGCCAATCGGCAATAATATTTCCGAAAACGCGATATCTGTCAAAACTATTGTTTACCTCGTTTGCCAAAAAGTAGGGATTATCATGGTTTGCGGATACGCTCCGTACTTCAAAACCTTCTCTTCCGGGAACCCAATAATCTTCCAAATTGCGTATGTCTATATTGGCCGGGGTAGCATAGGCCCATTGTAAGGGATTGGCCCCCCTGTTTCCGACCGGTCGATTCTGCGCCCAGGTATGATTAAAGTTTACGTTGGTACTTATCGTCAATTTCTCGTTAAGTTTCGAGGACGTTGATAAAGAATAACTATTCCTGTTCAAATCGGAATTGGGTACAATACCCGTATGTGTCATGTTAGAAACACCCAATCTATAATTCAGGGCACTGGTGCTATTGGTTACTTGTAAGGTATTGGTCGACGTAAGACCCGGCCTTACAAACCTACCTACATTGCCGGGGTATGATTTTAGTTCCGTTGGAATAGGCTCTCCGTTGGCATCCAAGGGGGCATCCCATTGTACAGCCCAATAGCCCTTATCGAGCTCGGGACCAGACCCCGTTCCATCACCGGCGGAAACATTCGGCAAGATTTCGCTCCCCACATCTTCCGGCCGAAAAGAGAAAAATCCCGAGGCAAATTGCGATTGTACGTTTAAAAATCGGACCGGAATATCGGATACCGTATTGTTGGTATAGGTCACCTTCATCTTTTCCATGTCCGTGGCTTTTTTTGTGGTAACAAGAACAACTCCGTTCCCCGCCCGTGAACCGTAGAGCGCCGCTGCACTTGCCCCTTTTAGTACGGTAATGTTCTCGATGCTCTCCGGATCAAGATCGGTAATGGCATTACCATAATCTACCCGAACCCGATCACCAAATCCCCCTGCATTGTTTACCGTATTATCTATGGGCACACCGTCTACAACAAACAAGGGTTGATTGTCCGAACCTAGAGAGGTAGCCCCTCTGATGACCATACTCACGGTAGACCCCGTGCCCCCGGTCGCATTGATAGTGACCCCGGATACCTTACCGGACATACCCGTCAACACATTTTCATTGACGACCCTGGTCAGTTCTTCCGCTTTAACTTCCTGTACCGAATAGCCCAAGGATTTTTGCTCGCGCTTTATTCCCAAAGCAGTAACGACCACCTCATCTAAGGCTTCGGCATCTTCCGTCATCACCAAATTAATCGTTGTTCTACCGTCAACGATAATTTCTTGCGTCTTAAAACCAATGTAAGAAAATATCAGGGTGGCATTGGTATCGGGAACGGTGATGGTGTAATTTCCGTCAAAATTCGTCGAGACCCCTCTGGTGGTACCCTCTAGAACAACACTGACCCCAGGTAGCGGCATACCATCCGTCTCACCAGTAACCGTGCCCGTAACTTTAGACTGCCCTATGACCACTGAAGTTCCCAAAAGCAATATCATAAGTAGCATTGGTAGAATACGCCGTTTCATTTTTTTAGAATTGATATGCATAGTATGGTTTTAAGGCTGGTTATTCTTTTTATGGAATGCTAATGCTATAACTACTGAACAACTTCGAAAGTCAGTATCAATACATTGGTGTTGATACCGATTATTTCGGGGTCTTGTCCTGCGGCCATAAACATCATGAGCCGCATAGAGCTGCCGGTAATTTCCTGGATGATTACTTTTCTTTGGAAATCCAAAAAACCTACGAATTCGGTTCCCGAAAAATCAAGTGTACTTACCCCGTTAAAGGTTAAGGAACCTCCGGGGCCGTATACCGACGAAACTGTAAAATCTTCCTTTTCCACATAGGTAAACGTTGCATTATCTTCCGGGGAGTACAATCCTGTACAAAGACCAAAATCCGCTCCGCTACTATTCACGATACCGGCCCCTTGTGATGTTACGAATTGATAGACTATACCTCCGAACGAAGCACCATCGGCCTTTACGTCATGTTGATAACTCCCGTCGAAATAAAAGGTAAACTCATCTTCGTAGACTTCTCCCATGCCTAGACCTGCACCAAATATTCCTGCGGATAACGGTACAGGCGTACCGGCGACCGGAGAAAGGTCCGCATCCGCATTGGCAAAATAATCGAACTCCGAATGCGTGCCCGAAAGTTTCCAAGTCTTGCCCTGATAGCCTTCTGCCGTATGGTCGCCCGTAAGCAGGGAATAGGGGGTCAGCGCCAAGGCCAAACTTACTTCAGATGTTTCCTCGGCTCCGTTTTCGTCGGTCGCCGTCAAGGTCGCAACGTAGTAACCGCCTTCCTTATAAATGTGAACCGGGTTCTGGACTGTGCTAGTATTTCCATCCCCAAAATCCCACATCCAACTAGAGGCGCTATGGGTCAAGCCCTGAAAAGCGACTTTTTTACCGTCAACGCTTTGAAATATGACGGCGGAAAGTGGAAAATCATTAGACCCAGAATCATCATCCGAACTACAAGAAGTTACCCCTACCAGTAAAATACCCAATAATGCAATTGACGTCCATCCAGTCTTTTTGATCATAGCCCTCAACTTAAAATTTATAGCATCTAAGCGGTCAAAAATTAGATAATTTTTGTTGTATTAACCCTAGCATCAATTTCATAACTTAAAGTTAATATTATCTAATTAAACCCTGTTTTGATCAAAAATATGTTAAATAATTTAGAACTATTTCGTATATATTGTTCGTTTTGCATAAAATCTTAACCCTCGATTTAATTTTTTACCTATATTTTTGTGATTTATTTAACTACTTTCAAAATTGAAAAAACGGGACGAAAAATTGTGTTTTTTGCATACTCAGCTATGATAAGAAAAAATCTTCGTGGTGTCATTTTGTTAAAGTCGCTCTTCACGATTTCTGTTTTCACATTCCTATTTTTTACGAGCAGCATGCGATCCCAAGAATTATTGGTCGGAGCTGCAAAACGGGTCCTTACGCCAAATCCATTGATTCCTGTTTCTGGAGGAGTAGGAATGCCCAAACCGGTCACTGCCAAAAACGGAGATTTATACGTTCGGGCCATGGTTTTGGAAAGTGGTGGCGAAAAAATTGCCCTAGTGAATATTGATAATCTTGGCTGGCCGGCAGTTCTTGGTAATAAATCCAGAAAATTGATACCTCATATTCCGTTCAATAATATTCTTATTGGCGCGACGCACACCCATAGTGCCCCCGATGCCTATGCTTTCCCAGATGAAAATGGCAATCATGGGGCAAATCTTAAATACTTAGAATGGTGTACCGTGCAGATTGCAGATGCCGTAAATGAAGCTTTTAAAAATAGGGAGCCGGCCCACCTGAAAATAGCCGTCGGCAAAGCAACGGGTAAAATTGCCTACAATTATTACGCTCCCCAGTTATATGATCCGCGTTGCGGAGTGATTCAAGCCATTGGCACCTCGGGAAAGAACAAAGACAAACCTTTGATCACTTTGATCAACTACGCAGTACACCCTGAAGTTATTGGTAGTAATCGAAAGATTTTAAGTCCTGATTTGATCGGGCCACTTTATGATAGAATCGAGGAAAAAACAGGTGGCATGGCCATCTTCATGAACAGTGCCTTAGGCGGAATGGTCACGGCGGACAATCGATTCGGCGATGGGAAAGAAGCTGGGAATTGGGAAGAATGCATAAGAATCGGAAACGTATTGGCGGATGAGGCTTTACGTATAGTTTCGGATGCCCCGGTTCAAGAAAACCCCACTATCCTATCCGCTAATAAGAAAGTGGATTTTCCTATCGATTCAGAAATGATGCGTTTCATTTTGCAACATTCCCCCTTAGGCATGGATTCATCGAATAAAAGCTCCATCCGTACAACGCTCAATCTTTTAAATATAGGCACGGCGCAAATTTTGACCATACCCGGAGAGGCATTGCCCAACATTGGATTTTATCTAAAAAGAAAGATGCCTACCGAGCATGCTTTTCTGTTCGGATTGACCAATGACGCCTTTGGAT
>JAGXIC010000256.1 GCA_024635875.1 Pricia sp. | reverse complement strand
GTCTTGTCGTTGAATATTTTCGACCAAAGCCATTTCCAGGGCTTCTTGATCGTTGGCTATACGGATATATGCGGGAATGGTTTCTAATCCGACCAGACGGGAAGCCCGATACCTTCGCTCCCCGGAAACCAATTGGAATTTGTTAAAATCCATTTTCCGGACGGTAATCGGCTGAATGACCCCCAATTCCCGAATCGAACCGGCCAGCTCTTGCAACGCCTCGTCGTTAAAATTGGAACGCGGCTGAAATGGGTTCATCTCAATGGCCTCGATATCAAGCTCGACGATATTACCGACCACTTTGTCCGCATTCCGGTCCGTGGCGGTCTGAATGTCGTTATCGGGGTCTTTTAAAAGTGCGGAGTGTCCACGCCCGAGTGCCTGTTTTTTGGTTGCCTTCGCCATTGCGTTGCGGTTACTTTAGGTTTAAACTACTGCCTTGTTTTTGGTTAGGACCTCATTGGCCAAGTTCAGATAATTGGCCGCACCCTTGCTGCTGGCGTCATATTTGATGATACTTTCGCCATAACTTGGTGCTTCGCTCAAACGTACATTACGCTGAATAATGGTGTCAAAGACCATATCGGAAAAATGTTTGCGCACCTCTTCGACCACTTGGTTGGAAAGGCGTAAGCGGGAGTCGAACATGGTCAATAACATACCTTCGATATCGAGGTCGGGATTGTGTATTTTCTGGATACTTTTGATGGTATTCAAAAGCTTGCCCAAGCCTTCGAGGGCAAAATATTCACATTGAATGGGAATGATGACCGCATCGGCGGCGGTCAGGGCATTTAAGGTCAAGAGACCCAATGAGGGCGCACAATCGATAAGAATATAATCATAGCTTTCCCGCAAATCGGAAATCGCCTCCTTCAATTTATATTCCCGTCGGTCTTTGTCGACCAGTTCAATTTCAACGGCCACCAGATCGATATGCGCAGGAATGAGATCGAGGTTGGGGGAATCGGTAGCAATGATAATTTCCTTTGCAGTAGCGCTATGTTCAAGCAACTGATACGTGCCCAACTCCACGGAATCAACGTCGATACCCAGTCCCGATGTGGCGTTCGCCTGGGGATCGGCATCGATCAGCAGCACCTTCTTCTCCAATACTCCCAACGAGGCGGCGAGATTGACCGTAGTCGTCGTCTTTCCCACACCCCCCTTTTGGTTCGCAATAGCAATGATCTTGCCCATTATCCGTCTGAATTAGGGGGTAAAAATACGATTATTTACGATGCCTTGGAAACCATTTTGTTAACAGGAAGTGAACAACGCTAAGGATTTGCGTTAAAGTTCGTTAAGGGTGGAGCTTCAAGCTATCCTCATACTCAATCAAGTAGATTTCTTCATTCTTTTTTTTCAAGTAATACTGTTCCCTGGCAAATTTCTCGAGTTCTTCGGGGTCAGAAAGTTTTTTCAGGACTTTTTTATCCTCGGCGATTTCGGTTTTTAAGAAATCTTGCTGCTTTTCAAGTTTCTTGATTTCCTTTTGCAGCTCTAAATGGATGAGTAGGGAATTGGTGTCGAAAAAGACCATCCAAATCACAAAAACGGTCAATACCAAAATATACATGTTGGTAAAGACCTTGAACCATTTTTTTGCCGTAAACTTTTTAATCCCATAAGCCATCCTATTTTACTAGGAAATAATCGTTTTCATCGTGATCTCCCATACTACCTAATCCAGTTTATCGTTGATGATCGTCCTCACCATATCAACTGCCACGGTGTTATATTTATTGTTCGGGATGATAATATCCGCATATTCTTTACTGGGTTCGATGAACTGCAAGTGCATAGGTTTGATATTGCTCTGGTATTTTTCAAGGGTATCGTCGAGGTTCCAGCCGCGTTCGTTGACGTCTCTTTTTAATCTTCGGATGAGCCGCTCGTCAGAATCGGCATGTACGAAAATTTTTATATCGAGCATCTTCCGGATCTGGGCATTGGTCAATATTAGGATGCCCTCGACAATCAAGACTTTGCTGGGGGATATCGGAATAGTTTTGTCCGTACGATTGCATTCCAAAAAGGAATAAACCGGTTGTTGTATTGATTTTCCGGCTTTCAGCAGTTGGAGATGTTTTTCCAATAGTTCAAAATCGATGGACTGCGGATGGTCAAAATTTGTTTTTCGCCGCTCCTCTAAGGATAGGTAAGAGAGATCATTGTAATAGGAATCCTGAGAAATCACCCCCACTTCCCCGTCAGGAAGCTCGTTGATGATTTGGTTTACTACCGTTGTTTTTCCGCAGCCGGTACCTCCAGCTATTCCAATAATTAACATGCTGCTTGAATTTTTGTCAAAAGTAGGAAATTGGAGGGGAAGTATATCAAACCTGCAAAACGCCCATATTAAAATCCTTTTCGATGGGCGCATGATCGGCCGCCTCGATGCCCATGGAAATCCATTTTCGGGTATCTAGCGGGTCGATGATGGCATCAGTCCACAACCGTGCCGCGGCGTAGTAGGGCGATACCTGATTGTCATAGCGGTCTTTGATCTTATTAAAAAGTTCGGCCTCCTTTTTTTCGGTAATTGTTTCGCCTTTCTTTTTTAGGGACGCCTTTTCGATTTGCAACAGTACCTTGGCGGCGGAATTACCGCTCATTACCGCCAGTTCCGCGCTGGGCCAAGCGACGATTAACCGAGGGTCGTAAGCTTTACCACACATGGCATAATTACCGGCGCCGTAGCTGTTTCCGATGACCACGGTAAATTTGGGAACGACGGAATTACTGACTGCGTTGACCATTTTGGCACCATCTTTAATGATACCCCCATGTTCGCTCTTGCTGCCGACCATAAAACCGGTAACATCCTGTAAAAATACGAGGGGAATCTTCTTTTGGTTACAATTGGCAATAAACCGTGTGGCCTTGTCCGCCGAATCGGAATAGATGACTCCTCCGAACTGCATTTCCCCTTTTTGGGTCTTGACCACTTTTCGGTGATTGGCCACGATGCCCACGGCCCATCCGTCGATACGGGCGTAGCCGGTCAAAATCGTCTTACCGTAGCCTTCTTTGTACTGTTGAAATTTAGATTCATCGACCAAGCGTTTTATGATTTCGAGCATGTCGTATTGCCCGTTTCTTGCGTCGGGTATTAGACCGAAAATATCGTCGGGATTTTCCTTGGGTTTGTGGGCTGGTTTTCGGTCGAAGCCTGCCTTTTCGAACGCTCCTATTTTATCTACCAGATTTTTAATGGTATCTAAAGCGTCCTTGTCGTCTTTGGCCTTATAATCCGTCACGCCACTAATTTCCGAATGGGTCGTTGCACCCCCCAGGGTTTCATTGTCCACATTTTCGCCTATGGCAGCTTTGACCAGATAACTACCGGCCAAAAAGATACTTCCGGTCTTTTCGACAATGATCGCTTCGTCGCTCATAATCGGCAGATAGGCACCTCCGGCCACGCAACTGCCCATTATGGCTGCAATCTGGGTGATACCCTTGCTGCTCATTACGGCGTTGTTCCGAAAAATACGTCCGAAATGCTCCTTATCCGGAAAAATTTCGTCCTGTAGCGGTAAATATACGCCTGCACTATCGACCAAATAGATGATGGGCAGACGGTTTTCAATGGATATTTCCTGCGCCCGTAAATTCTTTTTTCCGGTAATGGGAAACCAGGCGCCCGCTTTCACCGTAGCATCGTTGGCGACCACGACGCATTGCTTTCCTGAGATGTATCCGATTTTGACGACAACGCCACCGGACGGACATCCCCCGTGATCTTCATACATTCCGTCTCCGGCAAGGGCACCGATTTCTATGCTATCCTTTCCCTTGTCCAACAAATAATCGATCCGTTCACGAGCCGTAAGTTTGCCTTGGTCATGTTGCTTTTGAATCCGTGCTTTTCCACCACCCATTTTCGCTTGGGCCAGCCGTTTTTTTAACTCGGAAACAAGTAGTTTATTATGGTCTTCGTTTTTGTTGAATTTTAGGTCCATCGAATGCGAATGTTTTAGGGGCTAAAGATAGTCAGATAATAGCCAAGGTTCAAAACTACGATAAACAATGTTTAAGGTTCAATCAATGCTTAGCAGCTATTGAAGGTTCAAGGTTAAAAGTCTAATGGATTTTTTAATCTTAAACCTTGAACCTATCGAAGGCAGAATTAAACCTTAAAATTGTATTTCTAAATTTCCTTACTTTTGAAAAAATCTAATACCGATTATGGCAGATAAAATACGATGGGGCATTGTGGGGCCCGGACACATAGCCCACAGTTTTGCGAAAGACCTGAAATTGGTCGGAGACGGTGAATTAACGGCGGTAGCGTCCCGAAGTTTAGATCGGGCGAACGAATTTGCCGATGAATACAATGCCGAACATCGTTTTGGGTCCTATCAAGAACTTTTTGAATCCAATGTTGTAGATGTGTTATACATCGCCACTCCGCATACTTCGCATTGCGATCTGACCATCGAAGCCTTACATCATGGGAAGGCCGTACTCTGCGAGAAACCAATGGGTATCAATGCCGATCAGGTGAAACTGATGATTGCAGCGGCTAAAAAGAATGGGATTTTTTTGATGGAAGCGCTTTGGAGCCGTTTTAACCCCTCTATAGTTAAAGTAAACGAATTGATAGCGGAAGGTAAAATTGGAGATGTCGCCTATCTCAATGCCAATTTTGGGTTTTATGGGTTGGATAGGGACGAAGACGGTCGCTTGCTAAATCCTGATCTTGCAGGAGGTTCTTTATTGGATATAGGAATCTATCCCATTTTCCTAGCGTATCTTATTCTTGGGAAACCGGACAATATCGAAGCGGTCTCCCTGTTCCATAAAACGGGTGTGGAAGTTCAGACGGCCATGATTTTCGAATATCCCAATGCCCAAGCGACACTGGCTAGTGGTTTACGATCGAATATGCAGATGCGCGCCGAAATTGCAGGTAGCAAAGGCTCGGCATTCTTGCAGGATCGCTGGCACGAAACGCAAGGGTATTCCCTTGAAATCGAAGGGAATATGGAGAATTTCGACCTTCCGACCAAGGGCAAAGGCTATAGCCACGAGATCGAAGAAGTGCACGATTGCCTCAGAAAAGGAAAGCTGCAAAGTGAAAAATGGAGCTTACAGAACAGTTTGGATCTTGTTAACCTATTGGATGAGGTGCGAAGTATTACCGGAACGACGTTTCCGTTTGAGGATTAGAAAGGTCATCCCATCTAATTGCGAACAAAATGTAACACGGGTCCCCAAAGTTTCTTTTATATTTGCGATATTTGACTTTACCTAAAATCAAATTAAAATACCATGGGAATGAACAAAAATACCGTACTGGCTTGGGCCACCTTTATCATGATAGTCGTCGGGCTGGCCCTCATAGCCTTGGGCGCATTCCGCTATAATGATGTAGCAGGGTGGGGCTTCGCATCCGTCGGTATTGGGTTTCTGGCCATTGCTTGGGTTTTCAACGCTCTCAAAGGCCGAGTCTAAAACTCAAATTTCAAACTCAAGCGCAAAAGCTATTAATGCCGTAACCCGCTGATTGATAGCAACTCTTACGAAGCCATCAACTACTAAACCCCTAAACTCAAGAAATGAGCGACGATAAAAAAGTCATTTTCTCCATGTCGGGAGTGACAAAATCTTATAAAAACGCCAATACGCCGGTTCTTAAGAACATTTATCTCAGCTTCTTCTACGGTGCCAAAATCGGCATCCTTGGTCTGAACGGCTCGGGTAAATCCACTTTATTGCGGATTATTGCCGGGGAGGATAAGAATTACCAAGGTGACGTAGTCTTTTCTTCAGGATACAAAGTGGGTTATCTGGAACAGGAGCCGCAGCTTGACGAAAATAAGACCGTTTTGGAAATCGTTAAGGAAGGTGTAGGCGAAACCGTGGCGATACTTGACGAGTACAACAAAATCAACGATATGTTCGGCCTGCCTGAAGTCTATGAGGATGCGGACAAGATGCAGAAGTTGATGGACAGGCAAGCCGACCTTCAGGATCAGATCGATGCCTCCAATGCTTGGGAACTCGATACGAAGTTGGAAATTGCCATGGATGCCCTCCGCACTCCGGAGAGTGATAAGAAAATAAGTGTGCTTTCGGGTGGGGAACGCCGCCGGGTTGCACTTTGCCGATTATTGTTGCAAGAACCCGAAATTCTACTTCTCGACGAGCCCACCAACCATTTGGATGCCGAATCGGTCCACTGGTTAGAGCATCATTTGGCACAATACAAAGGCACGGTCATCGCCGTAACCCACGACCGCTATTTCTTGGACAACGTCGCCGGATGGATCTTGGAGCTGGACAGGGGAGAGGGTATCCCATGGAAAGGCAACTATTCCAGTTGGCTGGACCAGAAGTCCAAACGAATGGCACAAGAAAGTAAAACCGCCTCAAAACGCCAAAAAACACTGGAACGTGAGCTTGAATGGGTACAACAGGGTGCCAAAGGCCGACAGAAAAAACAGAAGGCCCGTCTGAATAACTACGATAAGTTGATGAGCCAAGATCAAAAGCAGTTGGACGAGAAGTTGGAAATCTATATCCCCAATGGTCCGCGTTTAGGCACGAACGTACTCGAAGCCAAAGGCGTGAGCAAGGCCTACGGCGAGAAATTGCTTTATGAGGATTTACAGTTTAAACTTCCCCAAGCAGGTATCGTGGGCATCATCGGTCCGAACGGAGCCGGAAAGACCACGATTTTTAGAATGATTATGGGTGAAGAAACGCCCGACAAAGGCGATTTTGAGGTCGGCGAGACCGCAAAAATCGCTTATGTCGACCAAAGCCACTCCAACATCGATCAAGGGAAGACCATTTGGCAGAACTTCAGTGACGAGCAGGACCTTATTATGATGGGCGGCCGCCAAGTGAACTCTAGGGCCTATTTAAGTCGTTTCAACTTTTCAGGAAGCGAGCAGAACAAGAAGGTAAATATGCTTTCCGGTGGGGAGCGCAACCGCCTACATTTGGCGATGACCCTCAAGGAAGAAGGCAACGTACTGCTTTTAGATGAGCCAACCAATGATTTAGATGTCAATACCTTGCGCGCCTTGGAAGAAGGTCTTGAGAATTTTGCAGGCTGCGCCGTGGTTATTTCTCACGACCGTTGGTTCTTGGATAGGGTCTGTACCCATATTCTGGCCTTTGAGGGTAATTCCCAAGTGTATTTCTTCGAGGGGTCGTTCTCCGAATACGAAGAAAACAGGAAGAAACGCTTGGGTGCCGATAGTATACCGAAACGAATCAAGTATAAAAAGTTGATACGGTAGAAAAGTGTTAAGTTAAGCCAAAATGGCGCATAATCGATAATCGCCTTTAGCGCCATTTCAGCTTTAACTTAACACTAGTATTCCTCTTTCGGATACCAATCTAACTGCACTACTTCAATATCGGCATCTCCTTTGTTCACCAGTTCCTTGAATTTAGCGACATCACTGACATCGGGTTTTCCTCTGTAATGATAGGGATAGACCTGTTTCGGTTTGAATTCCAGTACAGCACTTGCGGCACTTTCTTCGGTCATAGTGTACGGCAAGTTCATACAGATAAACGCTTTATCGATATCTTTTAGACTTCGCATTTCGGGTATGTCTTCGGTATCGCCCGAAAAATAGATGCGTTCATCCCCCATATTCAATACATAGCCATTGCCCCGACCTTTGGGATGGAATTCCTTGGCCTCATCGCGCAGATTGTACATGGGTATGGCCTCAACCGTAATTTCGTATCGCTCTTTGGAATCGCCGTTGTTCAAGACATCGATTTGCGGTGTAAATTCATTCGGCATCTTATCGGCCACGGCCTGCGGCATGATGATTTTGGCCTTTTCGGTATCCAGTGCTTCCAAAGTTTCGACGCTAAAATGATCCCCATGGATGTCCGTAACCACAATAAGGTCTGGTTTTTCTTGTCCCTCAAAAGCTTCGGCACCACCGACGGGGTCAACATAAATGGTGATGTCTTTCCATTTGAGCACAGCCGTAGCGTGCGATATCGGGGTTATTTCTACTCCTGAAATTAGTTCCGGGGGCGAGATTCCATTGACGCCGTACGTAGGGTCCGAATCTATATCCAGGTTTTCCTGCTTCTTGGTTTCTTTGCATCCAAATAATAAAAAACTTCCCATTAAAGTAATGGCGGCTGACTTCATTATAATATCCATATATAATTGATTTTTATCCTGTTTACACTTATCCACCTTATACCCCCAAGAGGGGGAGTTCCATTTTTAAATCACTCCGAAGATAGGTTGTCTTTTTTTCAAGCGCAACTTCCTTAAAGCCGTATTTTTTATAAATATGCAATGCGGCATCCAATTTAGTACTTGAGTAAAGCACTAAAGTGTCCCAACACTTTGTTTTAGCAAAATCTATGGCAAAAGATACGAGTTTTTGGCCGATTTTCAAGCCATGAAAATTGGGGTCGACCGCCATTTTTCCTAGTTCATAGCTTTTTTCGTTGATTCGAATCAAGGCAAAACAGCCTACAATGGTATCTTCATATTCGGCGAAGTAAATGAAACCACCGGATTCGATAATGGATTGTTCGCAATGTTCCAAAAGACGGATATCCTCTGGCTCAACGAAAAAGTAGCTTTCTATCCACGCCAAGTTCAAGTCCTTAAAATAAGGCCCATATCGGGGTTCAAAAGGAATAATTTTAAGGGACATCTTACGGTCTTTAGGAGGTAAAGTTCTTAAAGTAAATATAAAATTAAAATATTTCGTACTTTTGTAAGGGAAAGTATGCTATTTCATCGATAAAAAATCTAAAAATAAAACCTTATCGTATATAAGGGGATACAAACAAACAAATCAAGAAATTAATTTTTACATTATGACTGAAACAAAAAATAACAACGGATTAAAGGTGTTGGCAGGTTTACTGGGTGTCGTACTCTTAGGAACCATCATCTATACGGTCAGTCTTTACCAGGACAAGAAAAAGACCGAAACCGTGATGACGCAAGAAAAACAGTTGGTGGTCGAGGATCTCAATAGTCTGAAGTCTGAGTACGACAAGGCAATTTTGGAGAGCAACGCGACTAACGAGGAATTGGTTGAAGCCCGTGATAACATTTCAAAATACATCGATTCGGTACAGAATATGAAGGCCGATATCTCTTCTTTGTCCCGATTCAGAAGACAAGTGGGTGTGTTAACGGCTGAAAGGGAGCAACTGTTAAAGCAAGTCGATTCCCTTCAAAAGTCGAACACGATGATTGCCATGCAAAGGGATAGTACGTATACCGAATTGGAAAAACAGACCGTTTTCAACGATTCTTTGGTAGTGCAGAATACGCAATTGGCCGACGCAGTTGAAAAAGGATCGGCGTTGAACCTTTCCAAATTCAACGTTGATGCCGTCAAAGAGCGTAACAGCGGAAAATTATCTTCAACCAACAGGGCCAACAGGGCCGATAAATTTAAAATCTGCTTTACCGTTGCCGATAATGTTATCGCCGAGGCGGGAGATAGGGAGTTCTATGTAGAGGTGCTTGATCCGCAAGGCAACGTTTTGGGCGAAAGCTATTCAAAGACCAATGATGATGGGGCTTCTGTAACTTACAGTAAAGGCACTAGCTTCTATTATGAAAATAAGTCTTTGGACGTTTGCGATTATATCAGCAAGCCATCCGGTGATTTTCAGGAAGGAAATTATATGGTGAACGTATATGACCAAGGTTTGAAATTGTTGGGGACTTCGAAGTTTGAACTGAAATAGACCAACAATAACGATTTTAAAATATAAAAGGACAGATTTGTTAAAATCTGTCCTTTTATATTTTTAATTCAGAGTTCAGAGTTCAGAATTTTCATTTTAAGCTTCCCACCATTTCCTCCGGCTTCACCCATTCATCATATTCTTCGGCGGTAACATAGCCAAGGTTAATGGCTTCCTCTTTTAATGTCGTACCGTTCTTATGTGCGGTATTCGCTATTTCCGCCGCTTTATAATATCCGATTTTGGTGTTCAACGCGGTAACGAGCATCAATGAGTTGTTCAACATTTGTTCGATAACCTTGTAGTTAGGGGTGATTCCGGCAGCACAATTTTCATCAAAACTGACACAGGCATCGCCGATCAGCTGGGCGGACTGCAAAATATTGGCCGCCATCATGGGCTTGAACACATTGAGCTCATAATGCCCTTGGGTACCGCCCATGGCTATCGCAACATCGTTGCCCATCACCTGTGCACAAACCATGGTCAGGGCTTCACATTGGGTGGGATTGACTTTGCCGGGCATAATGGAACTGCCCGGTTCGTTGGCGGGTATGTTGATTTCCCCGATTCCCGATCTGGGTCCTGATGCCAACATTCGGATGTCATTGGCAATTTTATTCAAGGATACGGCCAGTTGTTTCAGGGCTCCGTGACTTTCCACAATAGCGTCATGGGCAGCCAAGGCCTCGAATTTATTATCGGCTGTTCGAAAGGGTAGTTCCGTAAAATCGGAAATATACTTGGCCACTAACACGTCGTAACCTGCTGGGGTGTTGAGACCTGTACCAACGGCCGTTCCGCCCAAGGCCAGTTCACTAAGATGGTCCAACGTGTTTTTTAAAGCTTTTATGCCATGACTCAGTTGAGAGGCGTATCCCGAAAATTCCTGTCCCAAGGTCAAGGGCGTGGCATCCATCAAATGGGTGCGTCCGATTTTTACGACTTTGGCAAATTCCTTGGATTTTTTATCCAATGTATTCCGTAACTGTTCCACTCCGGGAATGGTAGTCCCCACTATTTTTTTATAGGCCGCGATATGCATTCCCGTAGGAAAGGTATCGTTGGAGGATTGTGATTTATTCACATCGTCGTTGGGCTGTATGGTCTTTTCGCCTTCCCCGATTTGCTGTCCGGAAATCTCGTGTGCGCGGTTGGCGATGACCTCGTTTACGTTCATATTGCTCTGGGTACCGGAACCCGTCTGCCAGATGACCAAAGGAAATTGGTCGTCGTGTTTGCCTTGGACTATTTCGTCGCAGACTTGGGCGATAAGGTCCCTTTTTTCTTCGGATAATACGTTCAGTTCGCAGTTGGTATATGCAGCCGCCTTTTTAAGGTAGGTGAAACCGTAGACGATATCCAACGGCATCGATGCAGCAGGACCTATCTTAAAATTGTTGCGGGAGCGTTCGGTCTGTGCACCCCAATATTTATCGGCGGGAACTTGTACCTCGCCCATGGTGTCTTTTTCTATTCTGTAGTCCATTTTAGGTGTGTTTTCGTTTCTAGCAAAGATAGGGTTTGGCCTGTTTATTTTCAATAGGTCGTTCACGGAATTTTGAAAGAGAACCGGTTTTGGGGCGATGTTATTTCGTTTTTTAAAAGCATATTTCCTATTTCCAAATCTGGACTTCATAATTTTTTAATTTCCACTTGCAATTCTACCTGTTTTAAAAGTATCTTTGTAAAAGCAAATAGATACGTATGTTTGAATTCGACCAATATTTAGGATTTATAGCTTTTTTGACCATCTTGACCATCGGCTTTTGGCTGATGATTTTTTTATTGATGTTTGTGGTACCCTATTGGTTGGGAGGTAATCTTATGGAATTTTATAAGGAAAGAAAAAAAAAGATAAGGGCTGAACGAGAGGCATCTTAATTTGCGAATCGATATAAAAAGGCCGGGGAGAGCATTTATGACCTCTCCGGCCTTTTTATGTGGTATTATATTTCAAGGGCATGTTATACATCCCATACCGGAGAGAATGCTATACTAAAAATCATCCTTCTTCTTGGTCGCCCCCATAATCACCGCCGCCACCGTTGCCACGACGACCTTCACGTTCCTTCGGTTGATTGAACCTGTAGATGAAAGAAAACGTAAATGAGCCTCGACGCCATTGAAACTCACTATCTGAGGTAAAAAAATCGGTCTCGGTAAACGATCTCCGTTTTCTGGAATTTAGGGCATCGCTGATGTTCAGGGATAAGGTGCCATTATCGTTCAAGATATCTTTGCTAAACGCAAAATCCAATGAAAATATACCCTCACTCCTGGTCTGGGCGTTCTGGTTTGGCCCTCTATAAAACGCGTTTGTCTGCCATTCAACCTTAGCCGGAAGCGATACTTTTGAGCTGAACCTAGCGAACCAGCTCGTGTTATCGTTTCCATAATCCACACCATTGAAAAACCCTTCCTTAGAAAAATTAAAAATGTTGAAACTGCTATTCAATCGCAACCATTTTTTCGGATTGTATAGAATGCCAGCTTCGGCACCATACCTATTTTCTGTGGATAAGTTGATCGGTATCGATCTCACGATTTCAATACCATCTGTGGTTACCTGCCCCGTGGACTCTTGAACCCGTTCGAATGCATCGGTTTCCTGCTGATAGTAGATGGATGAGGTCAGGGTCAATTTTTCCCATCTTTTGAGATATCCAAGATCGAAGGAATTCGAAAATGCCGGGTTAAGATCGGGATTACCCTGAAAGATATTGGTCCGGCTCGATCGTGAGGGAAAAGGGTTGATAAACCAGCCTCCCGGCCTATTGATACGGCGGTTATAACCTAATGAAATATTTTCCCTGTCTCTTATACACATCT
>JAGXIC010000255.1 GCA_024635875.1 Pricia sp. | reverse complement strand
TTCGCAAGAATTAAGGACATAGGTTACGATTTGAAACTGAGTGACAAGGCCAAAGATTATATTGCCGAAAAAGGCTTTGACAAGCAGTATGGAGCGAGACCGCTAAAACGCGCCATCCAAAAGTATATCGAAGATGCATTGGCCGAAGAAATCGTAAATTCCAAACTCCAAGAAGGCGATACCATCAACATGGACCTTGACGAAAAAACCGAGGAGTTGACTATCAAAATCAAGAAGTCGGAAGAATCATCCAAGACGGAATAGCAATAACAGGCTGTAGATAAAAGATGCATCCGCTATGATGCAAAGCGTCAAAAATTATGTACAACGGGAGTCATTAATTTGGCTCCCTTTTTTACTGTCCAAAGGTGGGGTAAAACGAAAATAGCCACTATAAATTCGCTTAATAAGCAGTACAAACGATATTTTCGCCTTTAGTCTAGTATTTTATCCGAATGGGTTGCTTACAACTACTTTCGTCACAGAACATTTAGAACACTATAATTCTTATATAATGAAAGTGGAACGGCCGAAGAAGAAAGTT
Organism: Pricia sp.; assembly: GCA_024635875.1. Classification (GTDB taxonomy): domain Bacteria; phylum Bacteroidota; class Bacteroidia; order Flavobacteriales; family Flavobacteriaceae; genus Pricia. The sequence continues at coordinate 12,015 of JAGXIC010000255.1, read as the reverse complement.
ATCGTTAGGGAATATGATTTAGAAATCGGAAAGATACAGGTTTATGACAATTATATGGTATCACTTTTCGAAGAAGATGCCACCCTTACCCTAGAAAGAGCCTATCAGATTATCGGTATCTCCGAAATACATTTCAGAAATAGAAATTTTGGTATCATCAGTCTTCGTAAAAATTCTTACGCTGTAGACCCTACCATATACACCTATCTTAGGCAATTAGAAAACCTAAAGGCCTTCGCAATCGTTTCGGTTAAGGAAATCGATATGCACAACTTCAAGATTGAGAAGATGTTCTATAAAAAACCTATGAAATTTTTTATAGAGTACGATAATGCGTTGGCTTGGGTGAGGCAGCGGGTTAAGGGGAGGTAAATCGGTTTCCCACAGGGATTCATTGGGTCGATTGGCTAGGGGTTGCCTTTTAACTCTTTGAGAATTTTGTAATTATCCTTCAAAAAATCCCATTGATTCCCAAACCTTCCATCTACCATATCAAAGTACCAGGTTTCGTCCCACGAAAGCTGCTGATCTTTAGCCTCAATGCCATGAATGACTTCTTTGATACCGGTATCTTCAAAGGTGTAGGTTGATGCGTAGTTGGCCGTACATTTCAGCCAAAGGACCACTTGATTACCATCAACAACCAAGTGCTTGATGGTGGACTTATAATTGGGGAACGACTTTCTGAATGCCGAATGTTGCTTCAAAAATGCATCAGGGTTCGATTCGGAATACCTCAGAATTTCCTCTTCCAATCCACAGAATTTACAGCTGCTATGTAATCTTCGGCAAACTGCCTAGTTTCGTTCTCCAAAGAATCGTTCTTTTCAAAGGTCTTTAGTTCGGACTTGGTATTCTCATCCGTTGAAGAAGTATTTTGCTTCCCGCACGAAAATAGAATGCACAGGGATGCACCAACAAGTAGCTTTTTCATCTTTTTAGTTTTTAAGGCTTTTCAATGGGTATGTGCTTCCGTTGCTGACGGCATCACCCCCAACTGCTCCATCAACACCACTTGATCGGCAATAAGCCAGTGATCGGTAATTTTACCATTCTCGATAGTGTACCGAATACAGAAGGGCAGATCCATTTTCTTTCCGGTGGGCGGAATGCCGTTCAATGCACCCTTGTGAATTCCGGTAGCCCTCCCCTGAACGATGACTTTAGATCCTTCCGTCATCATTTCTTCAATAAAAAGTTCGTATTTGGGAAAAGCTCCCTCAAAGAACGAAATGTGCTCAATCAATTTTTCATCACTGGTGTATTTTTCACATAGTTTACGAGTCTTTTCAGCTCCTGAGATCTCATTAAAATAGGTAATGATAAACTCCCTGTTTTTCTTAAGATTATCCATAGTTTTCGATTTAAATGTTAGACTTAACCAAAATTAGTAAATCCGACAACCACATAATTGACCTTGGGTTGCGATAATTTGCCTGTAGGTTGTGTTGGATTCATTTAATATCCGAAGGATTGAAGCCGAACTTCTTTTGAAAAGCCCTTGTAAAATGGCTCTTGCTGGCAAATCCCGTTTGGTAGCACACCTCGCTGACATTGGCGTCAACGGACTTCGATTGCAACATTTTTTTGGCCCGTTCCAAACGTACGAACAAAAGATATTTTTGGGGCGACATACGTGTCAAGGTTTTTAGCTTTCGGAATAATTGTGATCTACTTAGCGCCATGGCACACGCCAAGGTATCTACCTTGAACTCGGAATCGTTGATGTTCGCATCAATAACGGCGTTTACCTTTTTTAAAAACACCCCGTCGGTCGCGTTTAGTTGCGAGACCGTATTTTCTAGGTTTTTTGAATTGGAAAAGTGGGATGCCAATCTTTTCGATACGGCGGAAAAATAAAAGGGATATTTTTTGGGAGTAAGCGGTCCGTTTCCGGTCTGAATTTTTATCGGGTCAACCTCATCCGTTACGGGTATTTCAATTACAAAACGGGTACCTCTGTTTACTTTTTCCAATCGAAGACCATCGCTAACCGTCGATATTATTTCAACAACCCGTGAAAGGTCTACTCCCGTATTTTCGATGACCAGCATACAACGATCTATGGTATCGCTGCACTTGCCAATGGACACAGTTACGGAATAAGACTGAGGGGTAAAGGTTATTATACGGGTTAACAGGACCGTTATCTTGGAAAGTGCGTCAGCAGGGTTATAAGAAGCATGCAAATGCTGGACATCCGCACTAAAGTACAAGGCGACCTGTTGGGCATTGGCGAAAGGCAGTAAACCGATTACCAATCCACGGAAGAGGGGAACTAAGTCTGCATTTACATTGAACGAAGACATAGCTGTACGATTGAAAATTACACGGGATAAGGTACTACAAACCTAGTTTATTTACAAGACGTTCAACCAATCGGAGCAAATTCAATTGCCCAAATTGTAGCGTTGAAACGTAATTCTCAATTTTTTACTTACTTTTCTTCGGAAGCAAATCTTTCCGGTCTTTCAAACAAATCTAAAAAAGCCGGCCCAATCCCCTCAACAACCCCTGAAGCCGTCAACGCCTGATACCCTGTTTTTTCGATTGAGAGATCACCTGCCCGTCCGTGAAGGTATACCCCAAAAATGGCAGCCTGTAAAGGTTGATAACCTTGTGCGATCATTCCGGTAATAATTCCTGTGAGAACATCACCGGTACCACCTGTGGCCATGCCTGGATTGCCTGTTGTGTTTACGTAGCCCTTTTCATTATAAATTGTAATTGTGTTCGAACCTTTTATCACAAGCACACAATCGTATTTTTTTGAAAATACCTTAGCCATTTCCAGTTTTTGGAAATCATTGTCCCATTTCCCTATCAGGCGTTCGAGTTCTTTGGGATGTGGGGTCAAAATTGTTTTGGAAGGTAATTTTTCAAGAAGTGCCTTGTTTTCTGAAAGGATGTTCAGGGCATCTGCATCGACCGCTAGTGGAATTTTGTTTTTATCTAAAAATTCGGCGAAGGCTTTAGCCGTTTTTTTATGCTTTCCCATGCCGATGCCAATGCCTATCACTGTGGGAGAGATATCAAAATCAATTTTTGAGATGTATTCTTCATCCACATCCGTTATCACCATAGCTTCGGGAAAATTAGTCTGTAGGGGAATATATCCACACTTTGGTACATAGACAGTGACCAGTCCGCTTCCCGCATGCAAACAGGCTTTGGCGGCCAAATGCACCGCACCGATTTTTCCGTAGCTGCCGCCAACAATCAAACTATGGCCATAAGTGCCTTTATGGGAATATTTTTCCCTTGGAATGTAATGGGATAGCGCCTCATGCTGCCCGATGAGTTCATAATCAGTCTCCGTGTTCACCAAAAATTCCGTATCCAAACCGATATCCAAAATTTCCCACTGTTCCGTATAGATTCCTGTTTCCGGAAGGAAGAAGATTAATTTAGGGACTTGAAAACTCAGGGTATGGTTGGCTTTGACTACAGTTTTTGAATCCGCAGGAACCCTATCCGTATATAGTCCTGATGGAATATCCACGGAAAGGGTAAAGGCTTGCGAACGGTGTAAATGTTCGAACAAATCGACCACCCAATTATCTGGCGGACGGTTCAATCCCAATCCGAAAACGGCGTCAACTACAATATCCTCCCTATCGATTTCGGGAAGCTCATCGCCTTTCTCCAAAAATTCAGGCCACACCTCTTGATCTTTTAAACGTTTTAAATTGGTCAAAAAATCAGCGGAACGTTTTTTGCTATAGTTGACCACGTAGACCGTAATATTGTAGTCATGTTCCCGAAGATGCCGTGCCAGCGCCAATCCGTCACCGCCATTGTTTCCGATACCACAGAACAGATGGATTTTAACCGTGTCGCCCTGCAATCGAAGGTGCAACCAATTGAACAGCTGCTTTGCGGCACGTTCCATCAGCTCATCGCCGGTGATGTCCTGTTTCTTTATAGTAGTTTTATCTGCTGCGTAAATTTGTTCGGCTGAGAATATTTTCATAAAAATTTTATTTTTTCTTCCTCCCGTGAAAGCAGGAATATCTTGGTGTGCAAATAGTAGGGATATTGACTACTAAGTGCCCTATGCGGCCAACCCTAAAACTGAATAACCCAGTAACTCAACAACGGAATGGAAAAAGTTTGATTAAGCGTCTAAAAATACTACTTTTGAAGCTTTCAAAACCGTATGTTTTTAGCTCGAACGGACATAAAAATAGACTATATCCCTTTTTATAATGCGTACACTGTTTCCATTGGCCGGTTCATCTCTTTGGGGTAAGCCCAAAAAATTCTACTTCTTTGGCCATGTACCGCTATATTACCCAAATTCCTCGTTAATACAAACCATAGCATGAAAGTCCTAAAATTCGGGGGCACTTCCGTTGCCAACGCCCAAAATATAAGCCTTGTCAAAGATATCGTCGCCCATACGGTGTCGGACAAAACCATTGTCGTGGTCTCCGCTTTTGGTGGGGTTACCGATCAGCTTTTGCATGCCGCCCTCCTGGCTTCCGTTCAGAACGGGGATTATAAGAATGTTTTGAAGGAAATTGAGGATAGGCATTTGGCGACGATCAAGGAGCTCATTCCCATTCAGGCCCAAAGCCAGGTCTTGAGCAAGGTAAAAAGTGATATCAATACTTTAGAAACCTTGTTGGAAGGCGCTTATCTGATTAAGGAAATAACCCCCAGACTTTCCGATAAGATAGTAAGCTATGGTGAACTTTTATCATCCTATATCATTAGCGAATTCTTTTTACAGGAACAGATGGATGTGGCTTATAAGGATAGTAGGGAACTTATAAAGACGGGGGATGGCACCGGAAAGGCGAGTGTTCATTTCGAAAGCACCAATGCCAAATGCACTGCCTATTTTTCGGAGGTACCGAACAAAATTATCGTCATGCCCGGCTTTATCGCCTCTTCGGAAAATGGAAGCTCTACCACTTTGGGAAGGGGCGGTTCCGACTATACCGCTGCCATCGTAGCCGCCGCAATCGATGCCGAGGTCCTCGAAATTTGGACGGATGTCAGCGGCATGTTCACTGCCAACCCGAAACTGGTCAAACAGGCCAAGGCAATTCCGCATATATCCTACGAAGAGGCCATGGAACTGTCCCATTTTGGCGCAAAGGTATTATATCCTCCGACCATACAGCCTGTTTTGGCGAAAGGCATCTCCATCCACATAAAAAATACCTTGGCCCCCGAAGATGCCGGCACCCTGATTACCAAGAACAAGAACGAAAAAGGAAAGACCGTCAGGGGCATTACCCATGTTGGCCATATGGCCCTGCTGTCTTTGGAAGGGCCGGGAATGGTAGGTATTCCTGGAATTTCGAAACGTTTCTTCGAAGTGCTATCGCAATCGGAGATCAGTGTGGTTTTTATTACACAGGCCTCTTCCGAGCATTCCATTTGCGTCGGAATTTCGGAAGACGATGTCCATCATGCGGTAGACGTAGTCAACACGGCTTTCGAGTATGAAATCGAACTTGGGAAAATCAAATCGACCATTGCCGAAATTGATCTCGCCATCATTGCGCTGGTAGGTGACAATATGAAGCACCACCAAGGCCTTAGCGGAAAAATGTTCAGCACCCTAGGGCGAAACAATGTGAATATCAGGGCTATCGCACAAGGGGCTTCGGAACGAAATATTTCGGCGGTTATCATCAAAAGTGATGTGAAAAAAGCCTTGAACGCCCTTCATGAGGAATTTTTCGAGGAAAATATCAAACAGCTCAATCTTTTTGTCATGGGCGTAGGCAATGTCGGCGCCAAATTCCTGGAGCAAGTACGCCAACAACGCAAGTTTTTAAAGGAAAACCTAAAACTGAACATTCGGGTCATCGGCATATCGAATTCCCGCACCATGGCCTTCGACGAAAATGGTATCCCGCTCAAGGAATGGGATACCCTCTTGACCAAAGGTCAAAAAGCAGATAAAATAGGATTTTTCGAAACGGTACAGAACCTCAATTACAGGAATTCCATCTTTGTGGACAATACCGCCAGCGACGAAGTGGCGTCGACCTATCATTCGTATCTGAGCAATAGTATTTCGGTCGTCACCTGTAACAAAATCGCCTGCTCTTCGAACTATGAGAATTATAAAAACCTTAAGGATTTGGCGCGAACTTATAATGCGCCATTTCTTTTCGAGACTAACGTAGGTGCCGGATTACCGATTATAGACACCTTAAAACACTTAATAGCCTCGGGGGATAAGGTCCTAAAAATTCAAGCCGTACTTTCGGGAAGCCTCAATTTTGTATTTAATAATTTTAACGATACGACCACTTTTCATGATGTGGTCGAACAGGCCAAAATGGAAGGTTTCACAGAACCCGATCCTAAAATCGATTTGAGCGGTATCGACGTGATGCGTAAAATATTAATATTAGCGAGGGAAAGTGGTAACCGTCTTGAAATCTCGGATATTGAGAATAAGCCCTTCTTGCCAAAAGAAAGCCTCGATACCGACAACAATGAAGATTTTTTCGCTTCCTTAAAAAGGTATGAAGCTGATTTTCAAAAACTATATGCCAGTGCCCATAAAACGGATAGCAAATTAAAGTATGTAGCCCAATATGAAGACGGAAAGGCCAGTGTAGGCTTACAACAGATTCCCAAAGGCCACGATTTTTATAATCTCGAAGGAAGTGATAATATTGTACTGTTCTATACCGAACGCTACCCGAACCAGCCGATGATCATCAAAGGCGCAGGCGCGGGTGCCGATGTAACCGCTTCGGGAATTTTTGCGGATATTATTCGGATCGGGAATTTTTAAATACTAAATTACAAGGAGCATCGCAATGGTTAAATAGGTACACTTTTGAAGCGACGAGGCAATCTGTTGAACATTCTACCAAGTTTTACCTGGCGACGAGGCGCTCCGTTGAACATTCAAGCGAGTTGAACAATTTGCGCTGCGCTCGCAATTAATGCAAAGATGAAAGAAATTCGTGTTTTCTGCCCCGCTACCATCGCCAATATTTCCTGCGGATTTGACGTGTTAGGTGTTGCCCTGCAGAGCGTTGGTGATGAGATGATTATCCAAAAAGTCGCCCAAAAAGGTATCCGCATAACCAAATTGACGGGCCAGAATCTCCCCACCGAAACTCATTTGAACGTTGCGGGGGTGGCCGGATTGGCCCTTTTGGCCGAAAGCGATTATGAAGGGGGATTCGAAATCGAAATCCATAAAAAAATAAAGGCTGGTAGCGGTATCGGTAGTAGCGCAGCCAGTTCAACGGGTGCCGTTTGGGCCATGAACGCACTGCTAGGCTCTCCGTTTTCGAAGCTCCAACTGGTAAAATTTGCCATGGAAGGCGAGCGACTTGCCAGTGGCGTCGCGCATGCAGATAATGTGGCCCCCGCCCTATTCGGAGGATTCACCTTGGTTCGTAGTTACGCGCCGTTGGATATCGTTCCGATTCCAAGTCCCCCGCAATTGTGGGCGACCGTGATACACCCACAGATCGAAGTTCGGACGTCCGATTCGCGAAAAATCCTCAAAACGAACATTACTTTAGCCGACGGCATCAAACAATGGGGCAACCTCGGTGGTTTGGTAGCTGGACTTTTTACCGAGGATTACGACCTCATCGGCCGCTCCCTAATCGATCATATCGTAGAACCCATCCGTTCTATCTTGATTCCCGGATTTGATAAGGTCAAGTCCGTTTCTATGGAGACAGGTGCCCTTGGATGCGGTATTTCAGGCTCGGGGCCTTCGATATTTGCGTTTAGTAAAGGAGAAGAAAACGCCCGAAATGTGGCACGGGCCATGAAAGAGGTTTATACAAAGATTGGGATTGATTATGATGTGCATGTTTCGAAGGTTAATGTGGAGGGGATTCGGGAAATTTGAAGGGTGACGGGTACAGTAAGATGTCTGAGGAAAACTAAATACATCTTTGGGAAATGGATATGTTTAAATTTGAAAAGCTCATCATTTGGCAAAAAGCAATGGATTTTGGGGAAGTCGTTAACCAAATAGCCCTAAGTTTTCCTGATAGAGAAAAAATCAATTTAGCTTCACAAATTTATCGGGCTGCCGATTCAATAGCCTTAAACATTTCTGAGGGTTTCATTGGACAATCAAATCCAGAACAAAGCAAATTTATAGGGTATTCATTTCGATCACTGGCCGAAGTAGTAACCTTTTTGTTTAAAGCAAAAAGAAGGCAGTACAGCAAAGAAAAAAAATTCGTAGAATTATATGTCGAATCATATTATCTTATGACATAATGGGTACATTTAAAAGAAACATTAAATAACAAAATCATCGTCATCGGTCACCTGTCATCCGTCAACCCTAAAAATGAACTACTACAGCCTAAACAAACAAGCCCCCAACGTATCTTTCAAAGATGCCGTTATAAAAGGCATCGCTCCCGATAAGGGATTGTATTTCCCCGAGAGCATCACGCCACTACCCGATTCATTTTTTGAGGATATCCAGAATGTATCACATCACGAAATCGCTTTTCAGGCCATTCGTCAGTTCGTTTCCGATGATATTCCCGATTCGGTTTTAAAAGATATTTTGAAGGACGTGCTAGATTTCGATTTTCCGGTGGTCGAAATAGAGGATGACCTTGCTACTCTCGAACTTTTTCACGGCCCGACCATGGCTTTTAAGGATGTGGGCGCACGGTTTATGGCGCAGTGCCTGGGCTATTTTTCACTCGGGGAGAAATCCGAACTAAGCGTTTTGGTCGCCACCTCGGGAGATACCGGCGGTGCTGTGGCCAATGGTTTTTTAGGGGTTGACGGCGTAAAGGTGGTCATACTCTACCCCAGTGGAAAAGTGAGCGATATCCAAGAACGGCAGCTTACCACTTTGGGACAGAATATCACGGCCTTGCAAGTGGACGGTACGTTCGATGACTGCCAAAAAATGGTCAAGACCGCCTTTTTGGACGAAGAGCTACTGGCGACAATGCGACTGACCTCCGCGAACTCCATTAACGTAGCGAGATGGCTGCCCCAATTATTTTATTTTCTGTTCGCCTACAAAGCCATCAAATCCAAGGAAAAGGAGATTGTTTTTTCAATCCCGAGCGGAAATTTCGGGAATATCTGTGCCGGTATGGTCGCCCAGTGCCTCGGCATGCCTGTCAAACACTTTGTGGCGGCCACCAATGTAAACGATACGGTTCCGGAATTTATGCTGACCGGAAAATACAATCCAAAACCGTCTACGGCGACCATTTCCAATGCTATGGATGTTGGAGATCCAAGTAACTTTATCCGTGTCCGGCATATATATAAAGATGATTACGAAGCCTTGAAAGAGAACCTTTCCTCTTTTGCCTTCACGGATGAAGAAACGCGGAACGCTATCCTACACATTTACGATAGCAGCGGATACATCGCCGACCCCCACGGCGCTGTAGGCTATCTCGGCTTGAAAAAATATCAGGAAGAGCATCCGGATACCTATGGCATCTTTTTAGAAACCGCGCACCCAGTTAAGTTTTTGGATGTTGTTGAGGATACTATCGGGAAATCTTTGGATATACCCCCGCAAATAGAAAAGGTGATGGATAAGGAGAAGAAATCTATCCGAATAAAAAATTATGCGGAGTTGAAGGATTATTTATTGGGAGGGTCTAATTCTTAGTGCAAACCCCAGAAGTAATCCAAAAAACAGGTCCGTGTTGTTGTCAGGTCGAGCGCAGTCGAATCATAACTACGGGCAGTCACTTGCAGTTCTCGACTTTAGTTTATCTTGAGCACTTCGACTGCGCTCAGTATAAACTAAAGCAGAAAGACTCGAACAGACATCGTATCCGTTCCCTTAGAAAATCCCACTATTATTTAATCCAACGCCGGCAATTCAAAATCATCCAATGGACTGGGTTGGGCCATGGTTTTTTCGATTTCCCTGGTTGTTCTGGGTGCCATGGCAGATAAATTGACAGGGCCATCATCAGTAATCAAGATATCATCTTCAATGCGCACGGCGATGCCCCACCATTTTTTATCGCAATCGCTGCCCTCGGGAATGTAGATGCCCGGTTCGACGGTGATAACAGTATTCGGTTCAAAGGCTTGATAGGTACCCGGATCATGAACATCCAGTCCCAAATAATGGGAAGTACCGTGGGGGAAATAGGTTTTTGCTTCTTCATCCTTTGAAATTATGCCCAATTTAATTAATCCTTCGGTGACTACCTTGCTCGCCGCTTGGCCTGGAGCCTGAAATGGCGCACCGACCATACTCGCCCTTATTCCAGCTTCTTGGGCATCGTAAACAATATCATAAATCTGCTTTTGTGCTTTGCTGAACTTGCCATTAGCGGGAATGGTACGGGTAACATCGGCGGTATATCCGTGGTATTCCGCACCCAAATCCATCAGCACCAGGTCATCTCCAACTTTAGGTTTATTGTTTTCGATATAATGGAGGATACAGCCGTTGTTTCCCCCGCCAACAATTGAGGGATAGCCCTCGTATTCCGCGCCATACTTCTTATAAACGTATTCATGTACCCCCTGAATTTCTGTCTCGGACATATTTGGATGCATGGCCTTCATCACCTCGACCTGGCCCACCGCGGAAATCTCAATGGCCTTTTTGAGCAGCATCATTTCTTCGTCCGTTTTAGTCTCGCGCAGCGTAGCCATGATTTCCCCGAGTCTTGCCGAGTTCAAGTTGTTCGCATCCAAATGCAGTGCTACTTTATTCTTTATCTCACCGCGTAATTTATTATCGGATGCATTTACGAATCCACTTAATAGTTCATCTTTCTTAAGGTCCTCGTCCCTACTAAGATAGCGTCCCAAAATCTGGGCAACATTTGCACTATTTTCAACGTCGGTGGATTTTATCATGGAATACAATCGCTGTTTGGCAGGGTCATAATCAGAGGGATAATTGGTTTTTTTCTTAAAATCCATCGTCAGATTGAACAAATCGGCCTTGTTTCCCGTATCCCGATAATCGTTCTCAAAATCGAAAAACATAACCGTATCGAAATCCGTAAAATTGGTCGAGGCCTTTGAAAATTCACTTCCATTGAAAACCGTTTCGAAACCTAATGTTGACTTTGCACCTTCCACTCCCAGCCGCTTGCCGTTCCATTGTTCCGCCCTTGGATCGCGCTCCTGAACGTATAAAACTTCATTGTAGGCGGTATTGGTATCATTCTGATTCTCTGAAAAAATTAGCAGAACGGCATTCGGTTCCCTATATCCCGTCAAATAGTAAAAATTAGGATCTTGATGGTAGATATAGTCCACGTCATTGGCCCGGTTGCGTTCGGCATTGGCAAAAAATACGGCCACGCTGTTCGCGGGCATCATCTCGCGTACGAGCTCCCTACGGCCTTTGTGGAACTCGGCGGATAGAAAATCCGTCGGCACCTCTTGGGCAGCGAGTTGCATAAAGGTGAACAGCACTATTGTCAAAACAACGAGGAATCTTGGCATGGTAGATTAATTTTAAAATGAAACTATAGCATAGTAATTTACAAATATTGTGCAAAACATAACAACAAGCAATTTACTATCCTTAAATATTTCAATAGCTTTGCATGTCAGTTGGCAGTAGCAGTTGCGGTAGGCAGTGATAAGTGATTTAAATTAACGAAACGAATAAACTTCTAAACTCATAAACTTTTACTAATGAAAAACACGGCCCTTACCGACACCCATATCGCCTTAGGCGCTAAGATGGTGCCTTTTGCAGGGTATAACATGCCCGTTTCCTATGAAGGTGTCAATGCCGAACATGAAACGGTACGTAAAGGCGTCGGTGTTTTCGACGTTTCACATATGGGTGAATTTTTGATAGAGGGACCAAAGGCATTGGAATTGATTCAAAAAGTAACGGCGAACGATGCTTCAAAATTGACGGTCGGAAAGGCACAATATAGCTACCTGCCCAACGAGACCGGCGGTGTTGTCGACGATCTTATCGTTTATCGCATAAAAAATGAGACGTATCTTTTGGTGGTCAACGCCTCCAATATCGAAAAAGATTGGACGCATATTTCAAAATACAACCAGGGCATAGCTGCGGAT
>JAGXIC010000254.1 GCA_024635875.1 Pricia sp. | reverse complement strand
GGCTAGATCTACGCTGATAGAAGACCAGTACTACACTTCCGAGACAGCCCCTGTATTGATTGCGACCTACAGCGAACAAAAGTTTATAGAAGCAGAGGCAGCGTTTACCATTGACAAACCAAGATCTTACCAAGCCTATTTAGATGGTATTATAGCCCATATGGAAATGCTTGAAGTTTCTCAGGCCGAGATAGACTCCTATTTGGCCAATCCAGAAGTTGGTATGGGTGAAGGGGCGTTTACAATCGATGACATTTTTAAGGAAAAATGGGTAGCCTTGTTCCTACATCCCGAGGCCTGGAACGATGCTAGAAGGTATGATTATCAGTATAAAGACATGACCCTGCCGGCCAACTTAAATACAGGATTGAACGGACAATATATCAGAAGGTTACCGTATCCGGATAGTGAAACCAGTAGAAATGGGAATAATGTACCTTCCGTAACCTTGCTAGATCGTATTTTTTGGGACGCTGAATAAAAGGTCAAAATCCATATTGATTTGGACTGCGGTTTTCTAAAACGCTTTAATTAATCAAATACTCATAAACGGTTTTAGAAATACCGGCCAGTTGGTCCGTACCCTTATCAACATCCTCTAAATTTTTAGAGAGCAAAACCAAGACATAACTGCGGCCATCTGTCAAATAGACGATGGCCGCATCATGTTGAACGCCTGTGATAAATCCAGTTTTATGGGCAACGCCTACTTCCTCAGGTAAATAAAGAGGAATCACATCATTGAATTGTTGCTCTTTTAAAATGGCGACCATCGCTTCGCAATCTTCCGGTGTGCCCGCGGAATCGTCGGCGATGGCCTTCATAATCAATAACAGATCTTTGGCAGTCGTCGAATTGCTCAAACCTTGATCATACGCTTTTTGATCTTCCACGCCCCTTAAAACCTCTATTTCTGTAGCGCCCAAATCCCTCATGCTCTCCGTGACCTTTTTTGCGTCTACCAATTCGATCAGCACATTGGTCGCTAGATTGCTGCTCACCGTAATCATGCTGTACATCAAATCCTTAAGGGCTACTTTCGATCCGATTTGGCTGTAAACCACATCATCACTATCGTCACTTACGTCCATGCTGTACGAACTACCATCAACAATACTTTTAAATTCATTCTTCAATAGTATCGAATCTTTCAAATCAATTTTTCCCTGTCGGGCCTGTTTGAACAGCTCTATCATAACAGGGACTTTCATGGTACTGGCGGCATGAAATTTTTCGTTTTCATTGAGCAACAGACTGTCCTTTGGATCGGAAAGGTTATAAAATGCCACGGCCACATCGCCTTCAATCGAATCGATCTGGGTCTGGACGGTCTTTTGCAAGTTTTCTGCTTGAGAAAATGGTTCCTGACATGAACAAAGCAGACAAAGTAACAGAATTGAAAAAGCACTTTTGACTATTAACGAGCTCATAATTTTTTTAGAATCTTGCCTGTCAGCAGGCAGGTTTGGTGTTTGGAACCTTTGCCCCACAAGCAGTTATATAATTTTAATACCCTATCGATGCTCCATCAGGACTAGAAGAGTCGGAAGCACCGATATAAATATTCAGTTCAGTATCATAAATAATGCCCATCAACCGCCCCAAATTTCGCACTTCCCTTGTTTTATGTCCCATTTTTTCAAGGGACTGTTTGGTATCCGGAGAAAGCAGATATTTTTCGTAGACCAACTGATCAGGTAGCCATTGGTGATGTATTTTCATAGTTTCTATTGCCTTTTCTATTGGCATTTCGTAACCCAAAACGTTCAACACGGTCTGAAAAACGGTGTTGATAATTGTTCTGCCGCCGGGACTGCCGATTACCAAGTAGGGTTTTCCATCCTTGGCGACAATGGTAGGCGTCATACTCGAAAGCATGCGTTTTTCGGGCCGGATGAGGTTCGGGTCGCTTCCAATCAGGCCACTGCTGTTCGTATAGCCCGGCTGCGGGTTGAAATCTCCCATCTCATTGTTGAAGATAAATCCCAATTTGGGAGAACCCATTTCAGATCCGTAGGAGTGTTCCAAGGTGTAAGTGAGCGATACGGCATTATGGTCTTTATCGATTACCGATAAATGGGTCGTATTCGAACCGTCATAAAGCTGTCCGAATGTTGTTGAATCGCTGACGGAGGCCTTATCAAAATCGATATGGTCATACCGCATTTTAGCAAAATCCTTTGAGGTCAATTTGTCAAGGGGCAAATCTGAATTAAAATCGGGATCTCCAAGATGTTCGGCCCTATCGGCAAAAGCCCGTCTCATGGTCTCTGCAACAAGGTGAACGTATTCGGTGGAATTGAAGGGTACGGAATCAAGATTGGCCCGCTCCATTACGTTCATCATTTCGATCAGGGCAACACCTCCGGAACTAGGTGGGGGCATGGAATAAATGTCATAGCCATGGTACGTGCCTTTTACGGGCTCACGTTCTATAGCGGTATATTTTTCTAAATCATCAAGACCGATAAGCCCACCGTTTTTTTTCATGTAGTCGGCAATTTCTTGGGCCACCTTGCCTTTATAAAATCCGTCCTTCCCGTGTTTTTTAATTTTTTTTAAGGTATTGGCCAGTTCTTTTTGCACCCATTGGTCTCCATGCCCTAGCAACTTACCCTCAGAATCGGTAAAGTAATTCTTCATAAAGTCGGGAGATGAACCCGATTGCATATTTTTGGCATGCGAAGCCAGCGTATAGGAAAGAACCACCCCTTTCTTGGCCAAAGCTATTGCGGGCTGCACCAGCTTTTTCCAAGGTAATGAACCGTATTTACTATGCGCCATATAGAGCCCTGCCACCGTTCCGGGAACGCCTACGGATTGAAGTCCGTTGTGGTTACTGCCTTCGACCAGCTGGCCCTCTTGGTCCAAGAACATATTGGGCGTGGCGCGCAAAGGTGCCTTTTCCCTAAAATCGATGGTCGTCGTTTTACTTGTGGCATCCATAAATACGATGAATCCGCCACCACCGATATTGCCGGCCTGAGGGTGCGTAACTGCGAGCGCAAATGCAGTGGCAACGGCAGCATCTATTGCATTACCTCCTTTTTTTAGAATGTCGACCCCCACCTGTGAAGCCATGGTATTATCGGAAACGACCATACCCTGTTTGCCGTGTGTCTGCGCCCATGTAGTTGTAAGCGTTGCTAGGGCTACCAAAAAGATACTCGTGCTTTTGTTTAGAAAGTTTTTCATAAGGCCTGCTAGTATTTGCTGGTTTTTTTCAATGTTACACTAATTAGATGAAACGGTAAGCGTATGGCATGTACGTTTAAGTAGAAATATAGTTAGCTACCTCATTTTGAGCTTGATTCGGTTTCAAACCCGCTGTTCATTGAGCAAATCCGTCAATCTTCTAATATCATCTTCGTGATGATGGGCACTGAGTACGATACGGCTCATCAATTGGGAATGTTCGTCAGGATAGGGGAAATTGGTTAAAATTACCCCTTCTTGCGCCAGATATTCCGTTAGTTGTTCATCTGCGAAACTATACGCGGGATGGTCTTTCATGCTGCTGAATTTCTTTGGATTTTCAAGGGTGCTTAAAAATAGGGTGATAGTGTTCTGTAGTTGTATTCTTTTTTCCGAATAGAGCGTTTCCGCATCCAAAAGCGTTGCAAGGCGGCCGGTGCTGCGCGACTTGAACCTCCGAAAAAGGAAGTTTCCATCAGTCGGGACATTCGATTTTTAGTACCGAAAACGGCACCCCCTTGTATGCCGAAACCTTTACCGAGCGAACAGCATACCAACAGTTCTTTTATGGGTAATCTAGAAAGTATCCTAAAAACGCCACTTCCATTTTTACCAATGATACCGATACCGTGCGAATCATCTACTACCAGTATAACTTCATTTAATGGCAATAGCTGTAAAAGATTAAAATCGGGATAGTTGCAGCCCGAAAAGTCGATGGCATCCAAAAAGACTACAGGAGTTTTTCTAGGCTGGGATCGCAGGTGTTCCCTCAAGGCAATGTTCAGGGCCGTAAATGTCGTGTAGCACTTGGTTTGGATGGGATAAAGGGCGGAATGGGTGTTGGGCGCATAAAAAAAACGATGCGCTTTAGTGTTTAAGGCCTGTGCCACGAATTGCCCGGCCAAATAACCGGAGGATACGGTAACACAATCCTCGGCTCCTACAAAATCGGCAAGGTAGCGTTCGGCTTTTCCGAAAATGGACATCCGCAGGTTCGATTTTCGCGAAGCCCCATAGTTCGTTCCGTATTTTTTGAGATTATCGACAAAGAGATTTTGAAAAATAGCATCGGTCTGTAAACCTAAATAAGCGGTACCCCCAAAATACAAATGTTTTTTTCCATCTATCAAAATCTCACGGCCCGGAAAGGAATCGATATACTGCGCCATCATCTTAAAGTAACACCACTTCCTCCCAATTTGGGAAAGATCAGTTTTCCGCCCTCTAGAATCTGGATGCCGTCGGCGATATCTTCTTTGATCAATAACGGTCCGTCCATGTCTACATAATCGAGCTGGGGCAGCAATTGGGCAATGGCCGAGATGCCAACTGTGGATTCCGTCATACAGCCGACCATGGTTTTTAATCCCAAGGCTTTGGCCTTTTTTATCATACGCAGGGCAGGGGTGAGGCCGCCGCATTTGGTAAGCTTGATGTTGATGCCGTTGAAATGCAGGCCGCATTTTTCAACATCGGCTTCGACGATGCAGCTTTCATCGGCAATGACGGGCAATACGCTTTTATGCATTACTTTTTCCATTCCTGCCCAATCATCGGCTTTTAGCGGCTGCTCCAAGAACTCGACTCCCAAATCTTTTAGCAACGGCGCATTTTCGATAGTCTCTTCGGCGGTCCAAGCACAGTTGGCATCGATTCGGAACACTGCATCGGTATGTTTTCGGAGTTCCCTCACAATGGCGACGTCATCTTCCGTACCCAGTTTTATTTTATAAATGGGCCACGGGGTTTCCTGCATCTTGGCGAGCATTTTTTCTGTGGATGCGATACCGATCGTATAATTTGTAATGGGATACTGTTCAAGATTTGTACCCCAAATTTCATATAAGGGTTTGTCCACTAATTTCCCGTAGAGATCATGCGCAGCTAAATCCAACGCACAAAGCGCAAAATTGGATAGCTTCTTTTGCGAAAGGAATTTATGGAAAGCTTCCGGTGTTTTAAATGGGAAGCTTTCAATATCGCCCCGTACCGCTTCAATTTCATCGGAAAGACTCTCCATCGTAATTTTATAATAGGGATTGGAAGTGGTTTCACCGTATCCGGAATTGCCATGTAGAGAAAGCGATACGATCAACGTGTCCTGAAAATCATGGGATTCGCGGGAAATACTGAAAGTATGCTTTAAGGGAAGCGTAAATTTTTCGAGTTTCAGTTGCATTAAAAACGTTTTGACGAAGATAGCAAAAGACCCGAAAGGTTTCCCTGCTAAGCAAAAAAAGCTTCGGCGGGCGGACAAAAACCTGACAGGTCTATTTGGTAAGCTTTTTATGCAAAATACAGATGGATCAACTATTCAAAAGTTAATACTGATGAACACTTCCGGAAAGCGATTTTTTGTTCTGTATTTTCGGATTTCCCGAGTACCCAATATTTCCTCCGCTGCTGGCATCGGCGGTCAGGGCTTCAGATACTTGTATCTTCATGTTGCCCCCACTGCTAGCGTCGGCGTTGCAACTTTTGGTCTGTAGGTCTTTGGCGTTGATTAGGCCACCACTGCTTACCGCTACTTCGGCGTGGTCTGCATTGCCGGAAATACTCAGGTTTGCCCCGCTACTGGCATCGATTTCAAGCTCGTTGACCGCCATTTCCAATCGAATCAGGGCGCCGCTACTACCGTCGACTTCCAGACTATTGCTTTCGATTGTGTTTTCGCTATGCAATTGAGATCCGCTAGAACTTTTTAAAGCGCTTATCTCGGGCAACGACACATGAATTTTCTTGGTCGCATTACCGATATTCTCACGGGCGTGAATACGGAGTTTCCCATTTTTAATGTCCGTGGCAATTAATTCAATGACGTTTTCGTCCGCCTCGACCTCGATGTTGAAATCAGTAGCCTGAGTTACATAGACCATCAGGCCTTCAGAAGCGGAAATCTCGGTGAAATCCTCAATAATTTCACGGGTTTCGGTCACTACCTTACCGTTTCCTTTTTTGCCGGTCGTGAAGTCCCCAAGGTTGATGTCGAATCCGCAAGAAGATAAAAATAGGGCCACCAATGCGGCTACTGCAATACGTACTAAAGTTGTCATGATTGTTGTTTTTTGTCCTGCCCGAAGCTTCGGGGATATATCAGGGTTTGGTTAATAAATGTTCTTCGATTGATGTAAAGGTGTTGATTTTGATAAATCAGTGACAGTATTTTGTATTGAACTGTCATATGTTGCTTCTGAATTGTAATCCCTGCGTCAGCTAATTTGACACCTCCCTTTGAAAAAAAGAAGGAGCTTTTTCATGTAACCGTTTTACTACCTCAGCGAATCCACATTACGCTGCACATCAATAGCTATCCCGTTCCGATCCATAATGATTTCGTTATCCCCATCGTTTTCATTTTCCTTGGCGTTTATCTTGACGCCGTTTTGGTCTATTTTGACTTTAAAGGATTCGCCATCCTCTTTAATATCAATGTCGACACCATCCTCATTTATTATGATCTTATTTTTTTGTTCGGTATCCGATTTTTCGGCTTCGGGACATCCTTGACAGTTAAGTTCGCCGTCGGCGCCCATTACCCATGTAAAATCCTGAAGATCACATCCTCCTAAACTCCTATCATTCTCAAAATGAAAGCGCCAGCAGCGGTAGTTCGAGACGTTGCTGAACTTCAGCAGTGTGCCTTCCGGAAGTATTAGGTTGATGCGGACCTCTTGGTCCATTACCTTGTTATTGCGCGCCGTGGTTATAAAATCGTTCAAAAACAGTGTGTTTCCTTCAATCGCATACGCATAGACTATTGAAGTTGCGAGTTCTTCCGCCCTATCGAACGAGGGACCGTCTGATCCTTTTATGATTTTGATTCGGGCTAAGGAGTCCTTTGATTTCTCAAGATACATCTCAACGTCGTCAAGAACGATGACCTCTTCGCCCTCTTCGTTCCGGCTAAGAATACTTCCATCACCCATCTTGACCGTTCGTTTATTTCTGTAGGCGCGGTCGTAAGAGGCGATATCGATCTGTAGGGTGTCTTTCACATCTTGAAAAACAAGTTCTTCTTCGATTTCGACGGAATCGGAATACGCCCGTGCGGTTGCCTGTCTGACTCCGAAGACGATAAGCAGAATTATGGATATCAACCAGAGCCCAAGTAAAGAGAATTTGGCGATTTTTCCAATGGAGTTCAAGTTGTTCACCAAAATCTTTAAACCTAAATACAATAGGAAGAAAAAGGGAATTCCGATGGCAAAAAAGCCCAATAGCGAGACAAACCAAATAGGCATATTACTGGCGTCGACGATATGGTAAAGATTGAGGCCGGGGATGTTGACGACATCGGCGATGCCTACGGTTATCATACCGATAAACAGTCCGATTATAGTCGATGCACCTACGATAATCAATAAGATACCGATGAACTTACCGATAATTTTAAAAAAGAACATCATAACATCGCCCAGGGTATCGAAAAAGGTCTTGCCGCTGCTTTTTACCTTGTTCCCGACCCCCTCGTAATCGACACTCTTGATTTTTTGGGCAACATCATCAAAGCCTTCCTTGACCTTACGTTCTATATTGCTGATGTTGACATCCTCCCCCCGCATATCGAGTTTTTGGGAAGTAGTGACCGCCTCTGGCACCAAAAGCCACAAAAGACCATAGACCAGAATGAAACCGCCGCTCGAACCGATGGTCAGAATGATCCACAATAATCGGATCCACAGGGGGTCGATGTTGAAATAATGCGCCAAGCCCGATGAAACCCCGGCCACATATTTCTGGTCGGTGTCACGATACAGTTTTCTGGACCTCTTCGGTTCGGTCCTACGTTTATCCGTTTGGGGCTCATCTT
>JAGXIC010000253.1 GCA_024635875.1 Pricia sp. | reverse complement strand
GCCCTCCTCATCGCGAATATGGGAAATGTACATGCCATCGTATTCGGAGACCACTTTGGCCAGTTCGATAATTTCATCGGTCTTGGCATGGCCGCTGGGCACATATATCAAGGACGTGGAAAGGCCGACCGCACCTTCTTCCATGGCTTGCCTCGTCAGGGTTTTCATGGTTTCCAATTCGGTGTCCGTAGGCGGGCGGTTTTCATAGCCGATGGTATGCTGCCGTAAAGTACCGTTACCGAGAAATGAGGCAATGTTGGTAGAAACGCCTTTAGCTTCCAAAAATTCGAGATATTCACCTAACGTAGTCCAGGGAATATCATAGGTAATGTCCTCTTGGCCGTCCTTCATCTCTTTTTTCATTGCTGGCGTCAAAGGCCCCATGGAACTTCCCTCACCGAGCACCTCTAAAGTAACGCCCTGTCTGATATCGCCCTGCGACCGCCCGTCTTCGATCAAGGATTCGTTGGCCCAGCTCAGCATATTGATAAAACCGGGCGCCACGGCCAGGCCCTCGGCATCGATTTCCAAAGTGCCCGTCGCTTTTTCGAGTGTGCCGATAGCAGCGATAGTATCGGCGTTGATTGCGATATCACCTAGGTAGGAGGGATTGCCGGAACCATCTAAAATCCGGCCGTTTTTGATCAAGATGTCATAGGGCGCGACGGTGTTACAGGCACAGAGCAATACAGCACCTAGTACCGAATACACAAACCATTTGAATTTCATAGGAATCTTTTGACGGGATAAAAACCGAAGTTGCCTCCTTATATATTTTTTAAGAACGCCATATTCTCCTTCATACTTTCAAAAGGCGTGCTCGCATACTCTTCCTGTTCGATATAGATATGTTTTACACCGGATTCCTTTTGATGTGCCATCATGGCGGCGATGTCCACACCTCCTTTTCCGAATTCGGTGCTTTCCTTTTTATCCATATTCATATCCTTTAGGTGCCATAAGGGGAAACGACCGGGGTACTTGTTAAAATAATCCAGCGGGTCTTTTCCGGCTACGACGACCCATCCCAAATCTAATTCCATGTGTACAAGATCTTCATCCGTATTATCCATTAAAACATCATATAAGACCGTTCCGTTGTCCGATTCGAATTCGTACTCGTGGTTGTGGTATCCGAATTTGAGTCCCAATGTTTTGCAAGCTTCCCCGGCGGTGTTAAATTGCTCAGCTACCTTTTTATAGTTGTCGACCGTTTGTCCTTTACTGGGCAGCGAGGAACAGATGACGTATTTTTGGCCCGATGCCACTGCTTGTTCCATAGTGTTCTGAAAATCATCGTCGAGGGCAACGTGGCCGCTGGTCAGTTGCATTCCCAAGTCTTCACATGCTGTTTTCATGTCTTTGGCCGAAAGACCATAATAGAGGCCCTTATCGCTCCTTGCGGATTCGATTTCCTTGATGCCAATGGCTGCGATTTTTTTCAAGGTGGCTTTCGCATCCTTGGCCATGGCATCGCGAAAGGAGTAGAGTTGTACCCCAAATTTCTGGTCGCTTTTTATGGCGAAGCCTAAAGAGGGCAATAACATAGTTCCGATGGCCAAAGTGCCCGATTGGCTTAAAAAAGTTCTACGTGTTTTCATAAGATATAGTGTTGAACGGATGAAGATACTGAAATTTAATGAACCCATTGCCATGTAATAATCTGTAAGAGGGGCATCGTTTAAAAGGTATGCAATGCTTACTTTTAACGGATGAAAATATTCCGATGCCAGCAGTGCGAAAACCCGCTCTATTTTGAGAATACCAAATGTGAGGTCTGTGGATGTCAACTTGGATATTGTGAGAAATCGTCTACGTTGGCGACATTGGTAAAGACGGATAACCCGAAGGATGCGGATTCTCAAAATATCTATTCTTTGTTGCGGGATGATGGCGAGCACTACCGATACTGCAAAAATTTCGGACACAAAGCCTGTAATTGGATAATCTATACGGATGATAAAGCGGAATTCTGTACGGCCTGTACCCTAAACCGCACCATCCCTAATCTTCAAAAGCGGAAAAATTTACGGGAATGGCGGAAACTCGAACGCGCCAAACACCGTCTGGTCTATGCCTTGCTTCGGTTCGGACTTCCGGTCATCGATAAGGACGAGGCGCCCAATAAGGGACTGGCCTTCGATTTTCTGTCGGATGCAACTGCATCCGGCAGCGCGCAGCCCGTCCGCACCGGTCATCTCAACGGACTAATCACCATCAACGTAGCGGAAGCCGATAACGTACACCGAGAGTATATGCGAAAGCAGATGGCCGAGCCGTACCGCACCCTGATCGGCCATTTTAGGCACGAAGTGGGACATTATTATTGGGAAAGGCTCATTCGCGACCGTCCTGAAATCCTCCAAAAATTCCGAAAGCATTTTGGGGATGAGCGGACCGATTATGGCGAAGCCCTGAAAAATCATTACCGGAACGGTCCGCCGAAGCAATGGCGGCAAAGCTATATTAGCAAGTACGCTGCTTCCCACCCATGGGAAGACTGGGCGGAAACCTGGGCACACTACCTGCACTTGGTAGATATGTTGGAGACTGCTTTCTATTTTGGTATATCGACCGGTGCAGCGTTCCGCGAAAATTCCCCTTTAAAGATGCAGGCCGATTTCGATCCCTATGAAGAAGGGCAATTCGATATCCTGCTAAAGGCATTTGTGCCGCTTACCTTCGCCCTGAACAGCCTCAACCGCAGCATGGGGCAGAAAGATATCTATCCGTTCGTCATCCCCAAAAAAACGGTAAAAAAGCTCAAATTTGTACATCGGCTTTTGCATTCAAAAATGTAGGCGGAAAGGTTTGGGCAACAAGTGATGTATACCCCGAAGAGATAATTACCTTTGCGAAAATCTTTAAAGAAGATGAATTCCAGACAAGCACAACTAGAGGCTTTTGACCGTCTACTGACCATCATGGACGAGCTCCGTGCCCAATGTCCATGGGACAAAAAGCAGACGATGAAGTCCCTGCGCCATCTCACCATCGAGGAAACCTACGAACTGGGGGATGCCATTTTAGAGGATGACCTTGAGGAAGTAAAAAAGGAGCTGGGTGACGTACTCCTGCACATTGTTTTTTACGCCAAGATCGGTTCCGAAGCCAATGATTTCGATATGGCGGATGTCTGTAACGATATCTGCGAAAAGCTGATCAATAGGCATCCGCATATTTATGGCGATGTTGAAGTGAAAGATGAGGCCGATGTAAAGCGCAACTGGGAAAATATCAAACTTAAGGAAGGAAAAAAGAGTGTACTTGAGGGCGTGCCGAAAGGTCTACCGGCCTTGGTAAAGGCCAACCGCATACAGGATAAAGTCGCAGGAGTGGGTTTCGATTGGGAAAGGCCCGAACAGGTCTGGGAAAAAGTGCAGGAAGAACTTCAAGAATTTCAGGAAGAAATCAAATCCGGCAATGCAGAAAAAATGGAGGCGGAATTCGGCGACGTCATGTTCTCCTTGGTCAACTACGCCCGCTTTTTGAATATCGACCCGGAAAACGCGCTCGAACGCACCAATAAAAAATTCATCGGCCGTTTTCAATATCTGGAACAAAAAGCCAAGGAATTGGGCAAACCATTAAAAGACATGACCCTTGCCGAAATGGATGTTTTTTGGGAAGAAGCGAAGGGAGTTGGCAGTGGCGGTAGGTAGTCGCGGTTTTTAGCATCCTTGTTTCGGCTAACAGGGGTAAAGTTTTGGTTTAACCCTTCGACTATGCTCAGGGCAGGTGTTCGAGTTCGCCAAAGCTGCGTTTAAAGTTCAAGGTCGAAAATAAGGCGTATTGAAAGTTCCTAAAGAACCTAAGAATAGTTTCCCCTTGAAATAACCTTGAACCTTGAACAGCTGCGAAGCAGCGATTAAACCTTTAACTAGTCAATCCGGCAAACTTGCAATAATCAACGAACTGCCCTTGAAAACCTACACTAAAGAATTTCGCTATAACATAAAACTTGCCGTGCCGGTAATCATGGGTATGTTGGGGCATACCTTCGTGCAATTGGCCGATAATATTATGGTTGGCCAGCTCGGTACGGCAGAGCTCGCCGCCGTTTCGTTGGGCAACAGCTTTGTATTTATTGCCATGTCGCTGGGTATCGGTTTTTCGACTGCAATCACTCCCTTAGTGGCCGAGTCTGACGGGGCGGGCAATCAAGCGGACGGAAAGAGCGCGCTTAAACACGGCCTTCTGTTATGCACCGTTCTAGGCCTGGCGCTTTTCGGCGTCATTTTACTGGCCAAGCCCTTAATGTATTTGATGGAACAACCCCCCGAGGTGGTCGAACTGGCGATTCCCTATCTCGATCTGGTCGCCTTTTCATTAGTGCCATTGATTATTTTTCAAGCCTTTAAGCAATTTTCGGAAGGGCTCTCGCAGACAAAATATCCAATGTATGCTACCATTTTGGCCAATGTCGTAAACATTGTTCTGAACTATCTGCTAATTTTCGGCACGTTCGGTTTTCCTGAAATGGGCATCGTAGGCGCTGCCATCGGGACCTTGGCGTCCCGGTTTATAATGGTCGCCCATCTTTGGTACCTTCTCAAACGCAGGGAGAAATTCCGCTTTTATGTAACAGGATTCAATTTTCGGAAGATAGAACGAAGGGTAATGGACAAGATTATCAGTTTGGGTTTTCCATCGGCGTTGCAGATGTTTTTCGAGGTGGCTATTTTTACTTCCGCCATTTGGCTGAGCGGGGTTCTGGGCAAAAACTCACAGGCCGCCAACCAGATTGCCCTGAACCTGAGCAGCATGACCTTTATGTTCGGTATGGGCCTCGGCGTAGCGGCCATGATCCGCGTCGGTATCCAAAAGGGATTGAGGAATTTCAGGGAACTACGGCGCATTGCGAAGTCCATTTTCTTGTTGACCTTTTTACTGGAGGTTGTATTCGCTGCTTTATTTCTGCTGGGTCGCCATTTGTTTCCGTCCCTCTATCTCGATGTAGACGATGTATCGAATATGGCCGACAATACCGAAGTAATCACGCTGGCGGGGGAGTTGTTGTTGGTGGCCGCGTTCTTTCAGATTTCTGATGGTATTCAAGTCGTTGTTCTGGGCGCATTACGCGGGCTGCAAGATGTCAAAATACCTACTTTGATTACCTTTGTGGCCTATTGGGGCGTCGGTTTTCCTGTGATGTATTATCTGGGACTCAAAACTGACCTGGAAAGTATAGGTATCTGGTTCGGGCTCCTAGCAGGCCTTACCGCTTCGGCGATTCTGTTGTATATTCGCTTCAATTATTTGACTGATAAGTTGATAGGGGGAGAAGAGATTAAAATAGTGGACTAGGGTGCCAGTAAATTAGTGATTGGTTGTATTGATTCTTAGTTTTGAATGGATATAATTTTCCCTTTGAGAAGGGCGAGGGGGTGTCGGTGAATTTGTACCGTTGCATTCCGGAACGACATAATCTAAAAAATATTGAAATGGAATTCCCAAAATTTCTATTAGGAGATAACACCGATTATCCAACGGCCATATTTGTCGTCCATACCGAATATCCAAGGTTTATCATCAACCTCGAGAACGATGAGGTAGAATGGCTTGAGGATTTTTCCAAAGAGGATGAAGATGAACTGGAGGCCGAAGCTGAAGGTCTAATTGAACAGGCAAGTGTTTTCTACGACCGGGAAATATCCCGCTATGAAGAATAAGGCGAATGCTTGACCAACTGATACACTGCGATAAAGAACTCTTCCTCTTCCTTAATAACTTGGGAAATGAAACATGGGACGCGTTTTGGCTTCTAATGACCAATAAAGTAGGGGCTGTCAACATCGCTGTTTATGTACTGCTTTTGACAGTGTCCTACAGTTATTTAGGATTGAAAAAAACCGCGGTGGCTTTGGTAACCGTAGTGCTTATGATTGTCGCCACCGATCAGTTGGCCAATCTCTTCAAGTACGGGGTCGCGCGCCTACGGCCATGTTACGACCCCGAAGTCAGCGAGACGATGCGATTGGTAAAAGGGTATTGCGGCGGCAAATTCGGCTATTTTTCTGCCCATGCGGCCAACCATTTTGCGGTGGCGCTTTTCTTTACCTTGGTGTTAAAGCCCAAATTCAGCTATATAGGAATTTTCCTGATGATCTGGGCGTTTTTGGTCGCTTATAGCCGCATATATATCGGGGTCCATTTTCCTTTGGATGTTCTTTCCGGTGCCGTAATCGGCCTGATGCTAAGTAGCTTTTTCGTAAAGTTATTTATCTTTGCAATCGCTAAGTTCCCCAAATGATATCCAACCACAGGTATTGGTTTTTATTGATTTTGATCGTATTGGTTTATATCGCCGGTATGTTCGTCAATTTGATGGAGAACGACTCCGCGCAGTTCGCCGTTATGGCCATGCGCATGTATCAGGAAAACGATTTTATCAATCTTTTCAAAGGCTCGGAGGAGTATTTGGACAAGCCCCACATGCACTATTGGCTTGCAGGACTGTCCTATAAAATATTCGGACTTTACGATTGGGCCTACCGCATTCCTGGAATTTTAGTGACGTTGCTAGGGGCCTATAGCTGCTTTGGCTTGGGCAGGTTGCTCTATACTATCGATACCGGAAAGTTGGCCGCCTTGGTCTTTATGACGGCGCAGACCATTATGTTGTCTGCAATAGATGTCCGCACCGATGCAACGCTGACCGGATTTACCATTTTTGCGATTTGGCAATTGGCGGTCTACATCGAAAAAAGGTCGCTGCTGGCCATAATGTTAGGGGCATTGGGTGCCGGTCTCGCTTTCTCGACCAAGGGGCAGATCGCCCTGCTCGTTATCGGTATTGCCATGCTCTGCCATTTGGCCTACACTCGTAAATGGGCCGCTTTGATACACTGGAAGGTTCTTGTGGCCTTGCTTGTCTTTGCCTTGGCAATTACGCCTATGCTCTATGCGTATTATATGCAGTTCGATATGCATCCTGAAAAGCTTGTTCGGGGCAGGGGAGACCGTAGTGGTATTTTTTTTATTTTTTGGGAACAAAGTTTCGAACGTCTTAGTGGCGAGGGTATGGGTGCAAATAGCAGTGACTATTTCTTCTTCTTTCACACCTTTCTTTGGGTATTTGTTCCTTGGACGGTTTTGGGTATTGTTGCCTTCGCAACCAGGCTCAAGTCGTTGTTCAAACTGAAATTCGCCTATAGCAACACGTACGAGTTTTTGACCTTGGGTACAATAACGGTGTTTTTTCTAATAGCCAGTTTTTCACAGTTCAAATTGCCGCATTACCTGAATATCATCATTCCCCTGTTCTCCGTACTTACCGCTTCCTATATCTACGACCTGTATAGCGCTACCCGTACAAAACCGGTAAAAGTTTTGTTGGGCGTACAATATTTTATTCTGAGCATTGTTTTTGTCGCTACACTATTAATTTGTTTTTATGTTTTTCCCTTCAAGCATATCTACGCTTCGATTTTACTTAGTATCCTATTATTGATTATCATTTATTTCTGTTTGAAGCGAGAAGCCTACTATCTGCGTATCATCACCCTATCGGTTTACAGTTCCGTATTGTTGAACGCCGTTCTCAACCTACATTTCTATCCGAACTTATTGACCTATCAAGCCGGTTCGAGCATGGCCGAAGTAGTTGCCGAAGAACAGATTCCCGTCGATACTATCTATAAATTAGGCGATTTTCATACGTGGTCGCTTGATTTCTACAACCAAAGACCGGTATCGATAACCTCGATTCAGAATTTGAAGAAAAAGCACAACATTTGGCTCTATATAAACGATACCGAGCTTCAAGAACTACACGATCAAGGTTTTGATTGGGACAGACAATACACCAAACCGCATTTCAGGATCACTCGCTTGAGCAAGAAGTTTCTGGACCCATCCACTCGCAAGCGGACCTTGCATAAAATGCACTTGATACACATCTACTAAAGCTCAAGTTCACGTTCAAACGCAAAAAAGTTTAGCAGTTTATTGGTGTATGAGTTTATAAAAAATAAATTACTGATTACTTCTTACCAACAAAACTGGTTTCTTAAAATGAAAATAAACGCCCAAAAGTGAAACAAAAGCGGTTATAAGGAAAAACGCCATACTGATACCGATTGAAGTATCCTGATTCAGTCCCAACCAAAGCGCACCGTAGTAGAAGGTCACCTCGCGACTTCCGATACCTCCAATAGTTAAGGGTATGACGGAAACGATGGAGGAAATCAAGAAAATAAACAGATAGGTAAGCATATGATTTTCTATGGATAGGGCACACAAAATAAAATACAAACTGATCAGCTGCAAAGCCTGCACCAAAGCGGAATACCCGATGGATGTCCAAAAAACGGGAAACACATAACCGAAGAAGCGTTTGTTCAACAACCAAAATGCTAGAATACTGAGGACGATGCCCAAGCCAAATAGGATGCGATAATCGCTTAAAAACCGGTATTTAAGTCCCACGGCCAATAAGCAGGCGTAAACGAACAGCAGTAACATGCCGCTCAACCGATCGAGCAACAGCACCGCAATTATTTTTTTGGTGCGAACCTCGAACTTTTTCCGGATGAGATAACCCTTAAAGGCATCCCCACCGATACCCCCGGGTAGAAAAAGGTTGTAGAACATACCCAGCAGATACAATTTCAAGTTACTTTTTTGGGTGAGAAAAACGCCCAGCTGATGAAAATAGAGGTTGAGCCGAAAGGCTGAAATGACTTTTGAAGCGATGAAGAACAGTAGGGCCAAACCGATGAAGCCCGGATGTGATTTTTGAAGGATGCCCCAGACTGCCCCAAAATCGACCTTGGTAAACACAAAATACACCAAAAGCAGACTGATGGCGATTTTGAGTAGGGCTATCCCCTTTTTACGCCATTTTGCCACCGACGGATATTTTTCTGATTCGGTACGGCCTTTTTTGTTGCGATTCGTAATAAGTACGTATCAATAATTCCATGACTATACCGATGGTAAACAGTTGAATGCCCGCCAGTATGAACATCAGTCCGAAAATCAGTAAGGGCCGCGTACCGATATCCTCCCCAAAACCGAATTTTACGATCAACAGGTAGATATTGATGAACCCACCGATGATAATCAGAAAAAATCCAAAAATACCGAAGAGATGTATGGGCCGTTGAAAATATTTACGGATGAACAATAAAAGCATCATGTCTGCCACGACCTTGAATACGCGCTCGAGTCCGTATTTGGAAACGCCGGAATGTCGGGCGTGATGCTTTACAGGCACCTGTTTGATCTGTGCGCCTTCTAGATGGGCGAGCAGGGTGATAAAACGGTGCATTTCGCCGTAGAGGTTTAGGTCTTTGGCGACTTCCCTTTTAAAAATTTTAAGGGCACATCCATTATCCTTGATATCGAGCTGTGTCACCCGGCGCACCAGAAAATTGGCGATTTTCGAGGGTATCTTTTTTACCAGGGAATCCTGACGTTTTTGGCGAATGCCGGTTACCAGATCAAAGTCTTGGTTCACGGCATATTCCAACATCTGGGGGATATCGCCTGGGTCGTTTTGTAGGTCCCCGTCCATGGTGATGATATATTGTCCTTCGGCGTAATCGATGCCTGCGGCCAACGCCAAACTCTGTCCGTAATTCTTTTTGAGGGCGATGAGGTGTACCTTATCGTCGTGCATATCGGTAATGATCTTTCGTGTGGCATCCGTAGAAAGATCATCGATATAAATAATTTGATAATCGTAGCCTTCTAGCGCCTCATGAATTTTTTGCGTCAGCGGTAGCACATTGTCGGCTTCGTTGTAGAGGGGAATGACTAGTGAGAGTAAGGAGGAGGTTACAGGATGCATGTTCTGAATATCGATTTACGGGCAAATTTAGCTTTTGTTTTTAAACATACCTATCAATTGTTCCGCAGCGTGGAAAGGGGAGATGGTGTCGGCCATCACTTTTTCGGCAAATTTCTCGATTTCGGGTATCATACGATCGTCTTGGAAAAAATCGGATTTTAAGCCTTGTTCGATGGACTCGTAAAGCCAGTTTTTGTTTTGTCGTTTCCGTTTTTCTAGAAAATCACTTGAAATTTTGTTCTTTTCGATGTAGTCAAGAATCAGGTCCCAAATAGCATCGATACCGGTATTTTCGGTTGCGGAACAAGTCAATACTTTCGGTATCCAGCCGTTTTCTTTAGGGGGATATAGGTGCAAGGCCCTTCTGAACTCCCTGGCGGCGGCCTCGGCTTGTTTGGTATTGTCGCCATCGGCTTTGTTGACCACTAGGGCGTCCGCCATTTCTACGATTCCCCTTTTAATGCCCTGTAGCTCGTCGCCAGCGCCGGACAGTTTCAGTAAAAGAAAAAAATCGACCATGCCGTGTACCGCCGTTTCACTTTGTCCGACGCCGACGGTCTCGATTAGCACAATGTTGTAGCCCGCCGCCTCGCACAGAATAATGGTCTCCCGGGTCTTGCGGGCGACCCCGCCCAAGGTCTCCCCCGATGGAGAGGGGCGGATAAACGCATGCGGATTTTTCACCAGTTCCTCCATCCGGGTCTTATCCCCAAGAATACTACCCTTGCTCTGGGTGCTGGTAGGATCTACGGCCAATACGGCAACGCGGTTTCCGTCGGTAATCAGTTGCGCTCCCAAGGTTTCGATAAAGGTGCTTTTGCCTACACCGGGTACTCCGGTAATGCCGATGCGGATGGCATCCCTTTTTTGGGAGAGACATTGTTGGACTATCGCATTGGCTTTTACGAGATGGTCTTTCCGATGACTTTCGATCAAGGTGATGGCCCGGCCTAGGGCAGAAGCATCCCCCTTAATAATTCCATTCAACAATTCCTCCGTAGAAGGCATGCGCTGACTTTTCCTTTTTGATACCGGTTTATGTTCTGTATTTTTCTGTTTGCCCAACCTTATTTTTTAATGGGTACTTTTACCTTGGTGGTGTCCCAAGAAATATCCATACTCAAGTTTTCCTTGTCCGAAAATTCTATGGTAAACTTTTCGACGGTCGTAGCGGTCCCTTCCACCGGAACTTCTACTTTTATGATATCTTTTTCCGGTGTACGGGTAGTTTCCTTTCCGCCACTAAGAAGGCTAACGCCCCAATCGGGAATTTCCGTATTAAAAATAACCGACCAATTTTTTTCGCCCGGTATTGTCCATAACGAATAGGTGCCGGGGGGTAATTCTTGATCGATGATACGAATGGCACTGGCAGTAGTAAAGGTTGTCGGTTCGTTCGCCCCGGTGCGCCATACGGTATTGTACGGGACCAGTTCGCCAAAAATGACCCGGTCTTTTTTAGCAGGACTCGAATAATTGACCGAAAGATCGAAGCCGTCTTGAACGTAGGTATTTGTTTCTTCGGGACTGATTTTTTTGGTCTGCTCTTGCATGTAGGGCCCTATAACAAAGTACGACAGTAGCCCCAATACCGATAGAATAATTAAAAGCCATTTTAGAAATTTCATAGTATTGGTTTTAGTTGTTATACAAAATCCCTAATTTACGAAATACCCACGAATTTTGGTGCAAGGCTCTTTTCACATAAATTTAATATTGTTATTTAGCTTATTTGGAGGAGCGAAAGTATCTTGGAATCAATATTTCTATCATACATAATAAAACACACATGAAAACTATTTTTAAGACAAAAGCAACAAATACAGGCGGCAGAAAGGGACACGTAAAAAGTAAGGACGGCGCCATCGACTTGCCCATCAAAATGCCGGATGCCGAAGGTAAAACTGACGGAAAATCGACAAATCCGGAACAGCTTTTTGCCGCGGCCTATGCCACCTGCTTTGCCGGGGCCATTCAGGCCGTTGCCAAAGACCATGATGTAGATGATCTCGGCGATTTTAAAGTAACCGCCGTAGTAAGCTTCAATAAAGATGATGACGGATTTTTTATCGGTGCTACTTTAGATTGTCTGCTGCCCACGGTTGATACGGAAACGGGAGAGAAACTGGTGAACGCCGCCCATGAAATTTGCCCGTATAGCAAGGCAACCCGTGATAATATCACCGTAAAATTGAATTTATTGGTGGAGGATTGAAGACATTTTAATTTTTGGGGGACGATTGACTTGAACTTCGAACCTAGCGCAAGGTAGGGTCGAACTTTAGAGCCTTAAACCTTGAACAGCTACGAAGTAGCGATTAAATCTTGAACCGGAACTCCGAGGCATTGCGGTACGTTTCGCCAGGCCGTAAAACGCTGCTCGGAAAGTTTGTCTGGTTCGGCGCATCCGGGAAATTCTGGGTCTCGAAACAGATAGCGGGGAATTCCGGAGGTATGTAAACGATCAAGGCCGGTTGATCCGTGATAACTTCCATGGAAATTCCCGTTTTTTCAGAGCGGACTGTTCCCGCGGTTTGCGGCTTGAGGTCGATGGACAAAGGGCTGTCCAAACGAATCTCACCAATCGGTTTTTCGGTCAGAAAATCATAATCCGTCTGCTGCACTGGGTGCAGTTGTCCCGTTGGTAGTAGATTCTCATGGGTTTCGGCATAGCGGGAACAGTTGAGCTGTAAACGATATGCATTTACCGAATCGGAGTCGTCAAATCGGAAATACGAATGATTGGTCAAATTGACCACAGTAGTACGGTCGGTGGTGGCCTCGTGAACGATATGCAGAGAGCTTCCGATCAATTGGTAGGTCACATTGACTTTAAGATTACCGGGATATCCTTCTTCCAAATGTTTGCTGAGGTACGATAGTCTTATAAAGGGATGCTCTCCATACGCTACTTCCTCAAAAGTCCAATATTGTTTGCCAAAGCCCTTTTTTCCTCCGTGCAGGTGGACTCCTTTTTCGGAATGGATGTGATAACTGTCCCTGTCCAAAACAAATTGTCCGTTAGAGATTCGCCCGGCATAGCGCCCAATACAGGCGCCAAGGAACTTTTTATCCTCCAAATAATCATTGGGGTAATCGAAACCCACAACCACATTTGTATAATTGCCATCCTCCCCTTTGAGCAGCAATTTTTGAACAATCGCACCATAGTCCAGTACCATTAAGGTCATTTGCGTATTGCTTATCGTAACTTGTTTCAAAGTCTTGGTTTATCTGTAATTGAATATCGCGAATAGCGTTAGGCGACCTGCGCATTTGTAAAAATACCTTCTTTTTTGCAACAATCCGTTTTTTGTCTCGTCCTTATAATGAACGCGTCCAAAACCGACAACGAAACCGACCGATGTTCCCAATTGAATTAGTAAATCGCTGTAAGCGCAATGACCGAAGGGCTCAGCTAAAACTATACGAACAGTATTGCGATGGCATGTTTTGGGTAGCCATGCGATTCGTGAAGAATCCCGACGATGCCGAAGACGTGCTTCAGGAAGCCTTTATAAAGGCTTTTGAAAAGTTGCATCAGTTCAGTGCCGAGGTCACCTTTGGAGCTTGGCTGAAGCGTATCGTCGTAAACCAAAGTAT
>JAGXIC010000026.1 GCA_024635875.1 Pricia sp. | reverse complement strand
TTCCAATTCAGGATATGATGCTCCGATTTGGTCTTCGTCGGTTCTCTCATCGCCCCAAAGGCCATCGGTAGGTGCTGCCCGTATTATTTCGTCGTTAATTTTCAGAAACCTTGCAATTTCATACACCTCGGTTTTCAACAAATCGGCAATCGGACTCAAATCTACCCCTCCATCGCCGTATTTGGTGTAAAATCCTACACCAAAATCCTCTACCTTATTTCCAGTTCCGGCTACTAACAGCGAATCTAATGCCGCAAAATAATACAGCGTTGTCATACGAAGCCGTGCGCGGGTATTGGCCAATGACATAAATCGCTCTTCTTCATTCGCTACGGTGGGCAGGGCATTGATGAGACTGTCAAATACCGGGGTAAGCTCGATAGGTAATCTTTTTACCTTGTCAAATTTTCCCTGTAGCCACTCAATATGTTTAGAAGCCCGATTTACCTGGCTTTTGGTCTGATGTATCGGCATTTCCAAAACGAGCAGTTCCAGACCGGTTTTAGCGCATAGGGTAGAGGTGACCGCTGAATCGATACCTCCTGAAATGCCTATGACGAATCCTTTCATTTTGGCCTTGTAGGCATACTCCCTTAACCAGTCTACAATATGTGCCGTTACCTTTTCTGTTTGCATAAGCCTTTCATTTTATCTAAATCAATTAACTTTGTAAGCTAAAAATAATGCCTTGACCGTAAATTATAAAATGTATAGGGAATTACTTTACAGCGCTATGAAGATTTTTATCATATCGGTAATTTGCGCGGGGTTTATCGCCTGTAACGATAGCGATAGGGTTGAAGCGGAAATCGAAAAAATTGACATAGATCTACAAATTGCCCGGTTTGACCGTGAATTCGCAAAAGCGGAACCTTTGGATATTCCCATTTTAAAAAAAGCATATCCCTATTTATTTCCTGCACAATATACGGATAGCGTTTGGGTCGCTAAGTTGCAAGATAGCCTTCAGGTCGAGCTTTTATCCGAGGTAGATGCTACGTTCACCGATTTTTCCGAAGAAAAGGATGATTTGGTCCTCCTTTTTAAACACATCAAATATTATTTTCCCGACTATGTTCTGCCCAAAGTAGTTACCGTAACCTCGGATGTGAGTTACAATAATCGGATCATTATGACGGATAGCTTACTGTTAATTGGCTTGGACAATTATCTGGGTCCGGAGCATAAATTCTACGAAAGCTTTCCAAAATATATTGCAGCGGGACTGGATAAACAGTATTTGGTAAGCGACGTGGCGAATGCCTTTGCAAAACAGGTGGTTCCCAAACCTAAAGACCGTAACTTTTTGGCTCAAATGGTCTATTATGGTAAAGAATTGGCACTGAAGGATAGGATTACCCCTTTTATATCCGATGCCCAAAAAATAAACTATTCGGAAGAAGAATTGGCTTGGACCGAGGCCAACGAAGAGCAGATTTGGCGTAACTTTATCGAGAGCGAATACTTATACAGCACTGACAGCAAATTGGCCCAACGCTTTTTGGACCCCGCGCCTTTTTCGAAATTCGGACTCGAGCTCGACAATGCATCCCCTGGCCGAGTTGGCCGTTATGTCGGATGGCAAATAGTCAGGGCTTTTATGGAAAAGAACGGAGTGACCCTACAGCAAATGCTACCCCTTTCTGCGGAAGAAATATTTACGAAATCGAATTACAAACCTAAAAAATAAAATGGCAAAGCTACATACATCGGAAATAACCTTAACGGTAGGTCTGGATGAAAACCGGGTTCCCGAAAAACTCAAGTGGTCTGCCCAAGATGGCGGTATCAACAACGAAGAGGCCAAAGCGATGCTGCTTTCAGTGTGGGACAGCAAGAACCAAGAATCTCTAAAAATTGATTTGTGGACAAAGGATATGCCCGTGGAAGAAATGAAAATTTTCTTTCACCAAACCTTGGTCTCTCTATCGGATACTTTTATGAAGGCTACACAAGACGAAAAGATGACCGCTACGATGAAGGATTTCTGTGCCTATTTTGCGGAGAAGTTGGAACTGACATAAGCGCTTATCTGGTCAAAAAAAATACTTTGAGCTATGCGCTTTGGAGCATCTACCTTTAGGCTCTAAAATTTTTCCCCGTGGTAGTATCAGTTGCAGTGACCGCTTACCGCTACTGCGACTGCAACATGGAATCTGAAGAATGAATTTTATTCATTACTTAAAAGCTATGTGCTTTTAGTGCATTGTGTTTTATTACTTTTTATATAGCCAGTTTAACTGTACAGCTCTTCATAATACTGCCGTGCCATTCTATGGCTCGAAAATGCTGGGGAAACATCGTCCATAGCCTTGAATACAATCTGTAGCCACCGTTTGGGGTCATCGTAGAAGGTCGGTATCACCTTTTGTGTCAAGATTTTATAGAGTTGGGTCGCATCAAGATTGTCCTGTTCCCATTCAGGTAGCCTATGGTCAATATTGGGCAGCACGAAACAGTTTACTCCGTCTTTGGCAAATTCAGGTATCCATCCGTCGTTGGTGCTTAGGTTTACCGAGCCGTTCATGGCAGCTGTCATACCGCTTGTGCCGGAAGCTTCCCGGGTTATTCTAGGGGTGTTGAGCCATACATCAGATCCCGTTTTCAGCTTTTTTGAGAGTTCGATCTCGTACCCTGTAAGAACGGCCAGATTAGAGGAATGTTTGCTCATGTGCACCAAGCGATTGAATGTTTCAATCGCACCGTGATCGGTAGGGAAGGGCTTGCCCGCCCAGATAATCTGTACAGGATATTTGTTGTTTGAAACAAGTTGACGGAACTGTTCCAAATCGTGAAGCAGCAGATCCGCCCGCTTGTAGGCCGCGAACCTTCTGGCCCAAACGATAGTGATCCTATCTGGATCAAAAAGTTTTCCGGTCTGATCGAGCACGACATCGAATAACTCTTTTTTAAGTTCCACCTTTCTTTTCTTAAAGGCTTTACCGTTTTTCTTTTCCCAGGCTTTTCTCATTTCTATATCTTGCCAAAACCCATCGTTTTGAGCGTTGGTGATGGGTATAATTTCGGCGGTGTCCTTAAATTCTTTCCACATATCTTGGGATACCTTGGCATGTAGTTTTGATACCGCATTTGCTTTTTTGGAAAGCCTTAATGCCGAAACTGTGTAATTCAGGAGACCTCCTTCAATGGTTTCTTTTTTCAGTTCTTTTTTTGATAATTTTTTTCCGAAAAAGCCAAAATCGTTCAGATGATGACCGCCCCGTTCCTCATTTCCTGCCTTTTCGGGGGTATGGGTGGTGAATACCATCTGCGACTTTTTAACACCCCGGTCGCGCAAATAATAGAACGCAGGTAGTGCGTGCCCCTCGTTAAGGTGATATACATCGGCACCGCCCAATGCCTCGACAATTTTGGCCCCGCCTATGCCCAAAATAATGCTTTGCGCGATACGGGTATCATCATTGCCATCGTACAGACGGTCGGTGATCGTTCGGGAAAGGTAATCGTTGCCCTCTACATCAGTGGTTAGAAAATAGATCGGTGCCGATTGCGCCGTTTCCGGTTTCAAAACGTAGGCACGCACTTTTACACAACCATTGCCGTTGATACGTACTTCGACCTCCAATCCGGAATCTTCTAAAAAACTATAATTTTTTTCTATGGAATTGACCTGCAGCGTTTGGTCGTGATTCCTTCCTTGGTCATAATAACCATATTTCCACAACATGCCAATGCCAATCACGTTCTGTTTCATGTCAAAGGCCGAGCGCATGTGAGATCCCGCCAAGAAGCCCAATCCACCCGAGTAGGTCTTTAGGCCTTGCTGAATGGCGAACTCCATACTGAAATAGGCAGTTTTTTTATTGAATTCCTTTGCAGGTTTGTACGGATGGTACCAGGTACTGTAGTTGCTTTTCATAAATATGTGTGCTATTAAATCCTGTGAATGTAGGCTGATCACATGGATATTGCAAAACTGTGCCGCTAAAAGTGGCTATGTTCCGGAGTAATGGGAGTTTAAGGTAGCAATTTTCGAAATTTCTAACGGAAAGAGGGTAGTGGTAGATTTGAAAGATGCCTTTGTCAATAGCCGATTTCATAGGTCAATATGGCTAGCCCATCATTGAAGATATCATTTTGGGTCAGTCGAAGTTGATACTGCTTTTGGGAAACCCCGAATACACGGATGCCATCTCCTAAAATTAGGGGATTGAGTTTTATTTTAAGAACATCGACCATTTCATTTTCCAACAGCCACCCTGCGAACTGGCCCCCTCCACAGAGATAGATGTCAGTTTCCGATGTTTTTTTAAGTTCTTTAATAATGTCAAGCTCAATATGGCAAAGTGTAAGCTGTTCGCTTTGCTTTTCGAACTGTAAGGTTTTTGAGAAAATATAATGCTGCATGTGCGAGTATGCCGGTTGACCTGGTTCCAAACCATAATTATAGCCGAACTCGTAGGTTCGCCTTCCCATAATTACGGTCTTGAAATCCTTTAGGTCTTCCAA
Source organism: Pricia sp. (assembly GCA_024635875.1). Taxonomy (GTDB): domain Bacteria; phylum Bacteroidota; class Bacteroidia; order Flavobacteriales; family Flavobacteriaceae; genus Pricia. The sequence continues at coordinate 7,886 of JAGXIC010000026.1, read as the reverse complement.
ATATCTTGCTACTCCATCGCCGGCGGCCTTAAATCCGCTACTGTCATCATTAGGGCCGGCGATGAAGCCGTCGATTGAAATCGCTACATAATATATAATCCGAGCCATTGTGGATAGATTTATTATCTTTCATTTGGAATGTTTTTATTGGAACAAATTTTCATTGACCAGCGCAAATCTATGCTCCTCCCAAAACTTTCCGTTCTTAAATATCGCCTTTTTCGAAATGCCCTCTTTTACAAAGCCGTTCTTTTCCAAAACGCGCATCGAACCTACGTTGTATTCAAACACCCCGGCGTATAAACGTACCAAGTCCATTTTTTCAAAAGCGTACAATACCAAGAGACCGATGGCCTGGGTAGCGATTCCCTGACCCCAATTGGGCTCCCCGATCCAATACCCGATCTCGGCTGATTTTCGATAGACATCTTTTTGTAGGATCAATCCGCATAAGCCACTCAGCTGGCCATTAAAATCGATGGCAAAAACCTTTTCGGTATCGCTCTTGGCTTGTCGTTCTATAAAATCTTCTGCATTTTTTTCGGAGTAGGGATGGCCAAAACCGTCACGGACGTTGTCCCAGATTTTTTTGTTATCGGCGAGTTGGGCCATTTGGGTTTTATCGGTGGGTTGGAGCGTTCTTAGTATTACCTGAGCCATAAAGTTTTATTTATCCGAATGAAGATAAGCAGGAAATTTGATGTTCTAAAAAATATAAGAAAGACCGACATTCCACGAGAATCCGGGATTAGGCGAAATGGAGGTGACCACAGGTCGGTTCATTTGTGTGGATAAAAACAACGGAAGTTTTTCATGCCCGATACCAAAGACGCCGGAAACAAAAAAACTATCCGTATCACCATCCAAATTCAAATAAAATACTTGAGGGAAGATGCTGCAAAACGATTTTTCGGACAGCCCCACTTTCGTAATATTCCCGACCAGCGAAATAAAGTGCATTTGCTTTAACGAACCCTTGTCAAAGCCCCGACCTACAAAAACGGCCGAAACAAGACTAAATTTTTCGGAAAATTTATAAGTGGGTATAAACTCAAAGACCACATACCGTTCGGCTTTTGTAATGGTTTTTAAAATACTATTCTCAATGACTTCAGGATAACTGTGAGATACATTCCAAACGGCTGCGACTTTTATGCCCCATTTCTTTTTATCCAAGATTCGATATCGAAAGCAACTACTGAAAAACCAAGGTGTGCCGTCAGTAGCGTATGCGATTTCGGGATCAAAGCTGAACCTGTTCTTCCGCAATGAAAAGAATCCCATGATAGCAGACTTTCCCAATGAAAAGGCAGGTACCGGAGAAATACCATTGGTGTTCAAGCCAATAGTGCCAGAAAATTTGAAGCCGTTGCCGTCCTCGATTTTCGCTTTATCGACGATAGCTTCTTGTCCATAAGAAAGTAGCGCCATTAATAGCAACGTTATGATTAGTTTCAACCGTCTAAAATGTACGCCATGATTTTTCATTCGCGTTGGTAATGATTGATCCCGTCGTGGCTCATTTATAATTATCCGCCCAATTCGGCCATTTTTTTGCCGACATGGGTAATCACTTCGTTGAATTCCTTCGAGGGACTAAAATCGATTAGCTTTACATCTTCTTGCACAATGGCCGTATGTCCTGCGGGCCAATAGAAAACCTCCCCGGCACTTACGGTCTCTTCTTGGCCATCGTCATATTTAATCAATATCTTTCCTTCGGTAACATAGCCCCAATGCGGGCAATGGCAGCTATCATTGCTCAATCCCTGCAATAAAGGGGTGAAATCCGTTCCTTTGGGCAATTCGTTGAAACATACGGTCATACCGCCATAATCGGGTAACGCGCGCATTACGGTACCTGGAGCTTCCATTGTAACCGGAATGTCTTTTTTGTTGATTTTCATAGTAATCTTTTTTATAAAGTTGTTAAATTTTATTTTAGGTTGTACCTGGTGTTGGCGCATTTACGAAATTATCTGGGCTGGAGGTCAGGATCAATCCCCATCATGGCCTTTGCCAAAAATTCACGCGACATATAACCGTTCGCCGGATGGATTCTGCCCAAGCGCGCATCACGGAACAATCGTTCGAAACCTGCCTTTCTGAGCAGTCCGTAACCGCCCATGATGTCCATGGCCTTATCAACAACGCGCCAAGAGCCTTCGACCGAACGGCATTTTACAGCTACGATCTTTACACCCCAAGCCGGACCGTAATCTTTACCTTCGCTCCATTCGCGGGCAATGGTATCTAAATGGGGGCCGATGCCCTCGATTTCCATGACCATTTCGCCAACGTCATGTTGTATTACTCCATTGTATGCCATTGAGGGCCGATCGAAGGATATGGATTTCTTTTGAGGCAATTTCTCCAAAACTTTGTCTAGAACGCGTTGCGCCAAACCGTAATACACATTTGCAAATCCCATCAACGCCCAAACAAAAATGCCGAGTACAAAACTATCCATACCTTTAAAACCTGTAGGGAGTTTTCTAACGATCATGTCATCGGGTATGAAAACTCCATTTAAAATGGTATCGTCAGAACGAGTGGCGCGCATTCCCAATACATTGTCCCAAGATTTTTTGATCTCATAATTTTTAGTATCCCTAGGCATAAAAGCATGTATGACCATAGGATTGTTGGGGTCGCTATTGTCCTGACCGTGAAAACCTAAATAATCCCAAACTGGGGTCAGGCTCCCGAACATCTTATGACCAGTAAATTTATATCCGCCATCTACTTTTTCCGCTTTGCAGGTAGAATAGGTTCCGGGAGAATCGTTGCCCGATTCGCCATGACCGGCGGCAAAGACTTTTCCTTTTCCCGCTTCTTCCAAAAGCCATTGTATGGAAGTATCACCACTTCGCCAAAGATCGGCGACCAAACCTGTCCAATAGATATGCATGTTCAGGGCAAGTGCGGTTGGCGCGGCATGGTAGGCCAATTTCCTTGTAAGTTGCTCGACCTCGTCCAATAACATTCCATAGCCGCCAAATTCTTCGGGTACGGCAATTAGCAAATACCCGGCTTCTTTAAGCTCATCAAAATCTTCTTGAAAAAATAGATTGTTGGCATCGTAGTGTGCCGCTCGCTCTTGGCAATTTTGAAAAATGATTTCCAATTTTGTTAAGAGCTCTCCTTTCGTGCTTGTCTGTGTGTCTATCATTATTTTTGTTTTTGTGAATTATATTGTATTAACTGTTTTTAGGACACTGGATGGTTCAAGAAGTAATGAAAGCCCTTGTAGAACATACCATGTTTGCTTTTACTTGAATCGTATTATTGGGCAATACTAAAAGAGCATATGCAATGAATACTTTAAAAGTACCACTTGCAGCTTATAAAAAATGTAAGTTTTGATTCAAATCATGAAACGTTCGTCTCAAAAATGTACTTAACACCCATAATTATGGAACAAATAGTTCGGTTGGAGGCATTTTCATTGCTCGTCTTATACTATCCTAAACCCTGAATAGTTTGGTACTACTCAAAACAATTCCTTATAGAAAATGCCCATAGCCACAATCAATACCAACCAACCGAAGGTTTTTTTTAGGTTTTCCCCTTCAATAAAAGAAGATAGATAAAGCCCTAGTCCTATGCCTACAATGGAAACCGCTGTAAAACTTAGCAGAAACGACCAATTTACTTCCAGATTCCCAAGATCACCCGTGAAACCGATCAATGATTTTAAGGAGATAATGAACAGTGAGGTCGCGACGGCCTTTTTCATGGACAATTTTACCCATAACACTAAAACCGGAATGATTAAAAACCCCCCGCCGATACCCACGATTCCAGTTAGTGCCCCAACAAGAATACCTTCCAGTACGATTATGGGATAGTTGTACTTCACAGATTTAGTGCCATCGACCTTCAAATCTTTCTTTTTTATCATGGAAATCGAAGCGCACAGCATCAGAATGGCAAATAGAACCATGATGGCCATATCCCTTTTCAAAACAAAATTTTGAATTGTGAATAGTTCCTGCGGGATGAGCGGCACTAAAAATTTACGTACCATATATACAGTGATAAAGGCCGGAATGCCTAGAACCAGGGCAATTCTGTAATCAACCAATCCCCTTTTAAAATTTTGAAAGGCCCCGACCGAGGCGGAAGTCCCCACCACGAATAGGGAATAGGCCGTGGTCGTAATAGGGCTGATATGGAACAAATAAGCAAAAATCGGTACGGCCATCAGGGAGCCCCCGCTTCCCATCAGACCTAGGATTACACCTAAGACCAGTGCACCTATATAACCGAAAATTTGTATTGTTTCCATTTTGCCTTAAAAACTCGGAGTTGCTATTTCCCTTCCTTTATATACCCCCAACCTTCTTTTTGTCTGGTAAAGATTTCATAGATTCCGTTGGGAACCGTTGTTACGCCGGGTATTAAATCGGAATCGGTCATGTTGTGTCGGTCTATGGTAGCCTTGCACACCACGAACGCTACATTGTCCTTTTTTACCAATTTTTCCAGTTCATCGGCTACGGTCGATTTGTCCTTGTTGACCATGTCGTAGGCCCCACTGTACATAACCACCTGAAATTGGGAATCCGGGTATTCTTCGGACATATATTCCACATGTCGTATCGTATACCCATGTACGGCTGTATCGTCACTGGTAACATCGAATACAATTTTTATCGGCTCTTCTTGGGCCAATACCAACGAGGTGCTGCCCATAAGCATGCATAATAGAATAATATACTTTTTCATGTTTTAAATTTTAGGGTCTGCCTAACGGACAGGCCGGTTCCTACTTATTAATTACTCGCAAAAATGTAGCCGCAACCCTTTTCCTGAGCCCTCCCCAAGGCCCAAACACCAGAGGGAACCACTTGAATGCCAGGTTGTACGCCGTCTACCCATTCTTGATACACCTTTTTCGCGTCAAGTCCCATTTTTTGGGCAACTGCACCACTATATACAGAAATAGCCAAATTGCAGACACAGAACATTGCGCCTCTGGCTTGCATATCTTTTATACCCTGAATAACCGGCATCGGAAAATCCCCCTCCTTTGGTTCGTAATAAGGATTACGTAGTGACGGAGCTTTGGTGGCATTATCGTTTACACCGAAAACTTCACCTAAATTGTACTTTTTCCATAGTTCCGATTTCAATGCAAAAGGAATGGCATTGTGCCGTAGAACGGTCATCGCCGTGATATCGTCATCGCTCGACCCGGTTTCGTTATTGCTGAGATAGAAGGCCCAGTTCCAGATAATGGGAAAACCGTCATGGGGCGTAGAGCCATCATAAACAATGCGATGCTCGCCCTTGATTTTTTCAAACCAGCCTTCGGCTTCCGTCATCTTTTCATCATCGAAAGATGTCACATTGGCATACATGGGGCTGGTAATCATCGATAGGGTACTTGCAGTAGCCCCCATGAGTACTGCTCCCATAAACTTTCTTCTTGAATTGTTCTCCTTTGTTTCCATAATTATTTATTTAGATTTAACAATATTATATTCATTTTTATAGTAGTCCATAATGGGTTTGAAAGGACCCAATTGATGCTGTGCCAACGGAAAGGTATCGGCATACGGGGGATAGGGCGTTGAGACCGGTTTATTCTTTAAGTCGGGAAAATCTTTTTCCCTGTTCGCTTTTTCCGGGCGTTCTTGTTGATTGATATAACCGGCCACATCGTAGGCTTCTTCGTCTGTCAAGACCGGATTGTCATAAGTCGTCCCAAAGGGCATATTGGCTTTTATAAATTGAGCGGCGGTAAGCACACGGGTCATTCCTGCGCCATCGTTATAAGAGCCTTTGCCCCAGAGCGGCGGATATTGGTATGCAAATTCATCTATTGATTTTGTTCCTTGCCCATTGATGCCATGGCATACAATGCAGTGTGATGAAAAAACCCGTTTTCCATTTTTCAGATCAACTCCCCGATCCGGGATTTCTATTTCTACAAATCCTTGGCCCTCGATTTTTCCGTCCTCCGGTGCATATCGGCTCAACCAATTTAGATAAGCGATCATGGCCTTCATTTCTTTGCTGTCTGGTGGCATCATGCTACCGTTCATACTGCGTTCCATACAGCCGTTAATGCGTTCTTCGATAGTCCCTATTTTATTTTCCCGACCGCGATATTGTGGAAACCTTTGTATGATTCCGATCAAAGGGGCGGCATAGGGTTTTGTTCCTGACCCTAAATGGCAATTGGTACAGGATAGATTGTTTCCTGCATAGGCAATACCTTTGTTTTCAGTAGCTGGCCCCAAATATTTCGGGGTGTTCCGGAATACCTTAAAACCGTATTTAATTTCTTTGTTTTCCTTTGAGTTATCCAATACCGATACATCATAGTTCCTATCATAGATATCAACTTCCCCATAGTTGTCGGCCAGCTCCTTACCATTTCTGTCAAGACATCCACTTAGCACTACAATGATTACCAACAAGACACAAATGCAACGGGAAGTACTTTCCAAAAAAAAACTTTTAATAGTAGGTAATGTTTTGATGTATCTATTGGTAAACATGGGTACTGACGCATTAAATTAGATTTTACTTTTTCACTTAGGGTTTGGACAGTAAAGTCCTGACGGACATAGCATGTCCACCTCCGTTTAACGTGTATGTTGGGAGTAATAGTTACCGGCAAGGCCAGTGATCCTATTGAAAATTGATATGGCAAAACTACAACAAGATGCTGTTGAAAAATGTAAGGTTTGTTTCAAAGGTTCGCACATTTGAACCATGACTGTACTTTTCAAATCAAATTCTGTAACAAATGGTTCATCAGTTATGTGAATACCATATCAACGAATGTGTATATGGGGAATTGAAATCATTTAATCCCTTAATGCCAACAACAGCTTGCCGTCCGCATCAATATTTAATTTCTTTTGAGGATTGCCCTCTCCCATCCGCACCTTATAGGTTTTGTTCTGTTTCCCGGCTTGGGAATAGGAAACATTATCGATATTGCTTAGTACGAACCATCCCGGGTATTCCTTATAAATGGAATTCCGGACAGAAATTGGAAAAATAACGTTTCTGAATTGTTCACAGGAATGATTATTTTCCTTTGGCCATCAACGGTGGCCGAAATCCTTCCGTCAGATTATCCGTTACAAAGTTTTGCAAACGAGGTAGGCAATACGTTATACCTCTTTCTAAAGACCTGTGTAAAATTGGTGGGGCTTTTAAAACCAAGGGCGTAGGCGATTTCCGCCACACTCTTACGTTCTTTTTTAAGGCACTGAGCGATTGGTATAATCGTATCTCGTGAATTAGTGCATTGGGAGAAATGCCGGTCAAGGCTTGTTGTTTAGGAATAGGTTTGTGCTTTGCTAAGCCCCAATTAAGCCCCGTGTGATTCCAAATGTACGTCACGGCATGCCACCTTAGGGTCCTTCCATTAGGCAAAACGACATTTTAGCATCTATACTCATCCAATATATAGGGTAGGTGACGCCATGTTTTTTTTGAATAGTAAAATCTTTGAAATGAGCCTCATAGGCGTCTTCAATTGAAAACGTGTCACTGTCGACCTCGTGCAAATCAAGATATAGTGGCATCAGAGTTATTGTTTTTAACTCCTTTAGAGTAATACCGCGAATTTGGCATACGAAGTCGGCAACATTTCAAATCTCTTTTTAAAAACCCTTGTAAAATAGGTGGGACTGTTGAAACCAAGATTATAAGCGATTTCGGCCACGGTCTTGCCATTTTGTTTTAGGGATTCCAAAGATCGGCGCAATCGCATCTCGCGTATTAAGGTATTTGGCGACATACCCGTGAGGGATTTTATTTTTCTATAGGCCTGGGCTTTGCTGAATCTTACTTCTTTGCCGAGGCGTTCGCTGTTAAAACTGGAATCACTGATTCGGGAGTCAAGGACCTTATATAGG
>JAGXIC010000252.1 GCA_024635875.1 Pricia sp. | reverse complement strand
GTACAAATCTGAGGCCGCCTCTTGGTTCCGGATTTATGAGATGTTCGAGTTCGGTTCCTTCCACATGTACGGTATCATCGGTTCGGCCCTGTTTTTGGGTATTATCGGGGTACAGCTTATAAAACGTAATAACATCAGGGCCATCGGCGGAAAGCATATGCAGCTCGACCCGAAGAACAGAAGTGTGACCAGATACCTGGTAGGCGGTATCATTTTCGGACTTGGCTGGGCTTTGGCAGGTGCGTGCCCTGGACCCATGTACGTACTGGCGGGTGCCGGCTACGTATCGATTTTGGTGGTCATCTTCGGAGCCTTGTTGGGAACATTTGTTTACGGATTGCTCAGGGACAGGCTGCCCCATTAATCTATTTTTTTCTTTTTATCCATTTCACCACCTCGTACCAAAGCGCAGCAATGCTGCCAGCCAAAACGGATACCGACAATTGACCCAAGCTCAACCTCCTAAAATCGAAGAACGCCGTGAAGGACGGTACTAAGAGCAATAGTGCGGCAATCGCAATAGTAAGTCCGATAATGAGCGGCACCAAATTGTTTTTATATTTTAGGGTCGTTAGTATGGAATAGTAGAAAGAACGGTTGACCAGTGTCAGGAAAATGTTCGCCACGATCAAGACTATAAAGACCATCGTTCGCGTAACATCTTCATCAAATCCCTGTACAACGGCATATTGATAAACAGAAAGGCTTCCAAGGGCAATGGCCAGTCCCTGTATAATACTCGTTGCCAATTCCTTAGAATTGAAGAACGTTTTGGTAAACGGTCTCGGTTTTTGCAGCATGATATTTTTTTCCATGGGTTCGTTTTCGTAGATAATGGAACAAGTGGGGCCCATAATCAATTCGAGCAAAATCACATGCGAGGGGGAAAAGATGGTAGGATACAACCAATTTAGCGCCAGCGGGACGAATACGGTCAATATGATGGGGATGTGGATGGAAATGATGTACTGAATCGCCTTTTTCAGGTTGGTATAGATTTTTCTGCCTGCGGCAATGGCATCTATCATTTTAGATAGGTCATCGTCTACCAAAATTAGGGATGCGGCCTCTTTGGCGATTTCCGTTCCCTTTTTGCCCATGGCGATTCCGAAATGGGAGGCTTTTAGGGCAGGGCCGTCGTTGACCCCGTCGCCGATCATCGCCACTACCTCGTTGTTTGCCTTCAGGGCATTGATGATACGCATTTTGGCATCGGGAAACATCCGGGCAAAAATTTGGGTTTCCTTGACCTTTTGTTGGAGCTCGGTATCCTGCAACTGCATTAGTTCGTCGCCCGAAATGCATTTTTCGTATCCCCTAAAACCAATCTGTTTGGCGATGGCCAAGGCGGTATCCGCATAGTCGCCGGTGACCAATTTCACGTTGATGCCCGCGGTATCGAAGTCTTGCAGTACCCTGCCGATGTTTTTCTTCGGGGGATCGTAGAAAGCCACCATCCCTTTAAAATCAAATCGGAAGTCCTGCTGCTTTTTGGGATAATCGGTTCCCTTAAAATCGGCTATGCCCACACCCAAGAGACGATAGCCTTCCTTCCCCAAGGTTTGTATTGTTTTCGCTATATGTGTTATTTCTTTGTCCGGGAGATTCGAAATAGTTAAGAAGGCTTCCGGTGCGCCCTTTGCCGCTATGATGCGATGGCCCTGATCGTTTTCAAAGAGATGGGTCATCATAGGTGGTTTGCCGCCCAAGGGATATTCGTGTACCATGCGGTAACTGGGCCTTTCATCTAAAGCGGTCATTTGACCATAGGCCTTGTGCAAAGCAGTTTCCATTGGATCAAAAGGGATGGGTTCGCTGGCCCACATCGCGAGGGCGATCAGTTCTTTTTCGGACGCGTCGAATTCGCCGTCCACCGGGCTGATTTTTCCCGATGCCATCGTAAACAATTTAGCCAGCTCCATTTTGTTCTCGGTAATGGTTCCGGTTTTGTCCACGCAGATTACGGTCGCACTCCCCAAGCTCTCCACGGTCTTCATCTGTTTGACCACGATACCTATTTTCATCAACCGCCAGGCGCCCAAGGCCATAAAAGTGGTAAAGGCAACGGGAATTTCCTCTGGCAAAATGCTCATGGCCAAGGTAAGGGCCTTGAGCAAACTGTCGAGCAGGTCGTATGATTTAAAATAATTGATGCTCCAGACCAATAGGAAAGCGATGCCGCCCCAGATGGACATGTTCTTGACGAAATTGGAAATCTGTCTTTCCAAAGGTGTTTTTTCCTCTTGGATGGCTTCCAGGCTTTTGCCGATCTTTCCCAGTTCGGTGGAATTTCCGATGGCGGTTACCGTGGCAATGGCGAGTCCGCTGGCCACCGTGGTACCGGTGAAAATACGGTTGTCGGATTTTGTGACATCCTTGAAAACGGAAAACGACTCCCCGGTCAGCAGCGATTCGTTGACCGAAAAATCGTTGGAATGTTGTAGGGTACCGTCTGCAGGAACGATGTTGCCCTCTTCCACCATCAAACTGTCGCCGATGACCAGTTCATCGCTGTGTATCTCTACGAGGGCCCCGTTGCGAACGACCCTGCTGTTGGGTTGCGTCAGGTTTTTCAGTTTCTCTAAGGCCTTTCGGCTTCTGGAATCCTGATACAATGAAATAGAGGCCACAAGGACAATGGCGCAGACCAAAAAAATACCATCGCCGGCGTTTCCGCTGATAAAGTAAATGCCGGAGGCTACCGCCAACAAAATGACCATGGGTTCTTTGAGAATGCTTTTTAGGGCATCCAAGAAACTATTTTTCTTTTTATAGTCTAGGATGTTTTTTCCGTGGGTCTTTCGAGAGCGGAGCACCGCCTCATCCGAAAGTCCTTTGATTCCAAAATCTACCGGGTTGATCATAAGGTTGATTGACTTTTGTTTCGAACACCATTATCCAAAAATAAAGGGAAAAAATTTCCGGGACTGACATAGGTCATTTTATCCTAAGGTGTTTTGCCGTACGTTCGGCCCCCAAATCATCCTCGGAAATAGCCATTTTGAGGGTGGTATCATTTTTCAAGGCTTTTAGGGTCGCAGTATACCCCAATTCAAAAATAGCATCCATATTCCGAAAAGAAAACATGCTGAAGTCCGCCATGCCTTTCGGTCGAATCAGTACATCACAGTCTTCGAATTTTAGTACGGTTTCGTTGGCCACCATGATATGATAGGCGCGCTCCAGCACTTGGTGGGCATGTTTAAGATCGGCAATCCTCATTTTGTCGAAGGGATTGACATATACCCCGACAATCTGGTCGCAGTGCTTTTTGATAAGGTCAACGGGGAAATTGTTTAAGGTACCTCCATCAATATAATAGCCGTCCTGAAAAGCTACGGGTGCGAACAGACCCGGCACTGCCGCCGAGGCCAATATTGGTCGGATAAGTTCTCCCTGATGGAAAACCTTTAGCCTACCATCAAGAAGATTGGTAGCGGTCACATAGAGCGGAATTTTTAAGGACTCAAAACTATCATCGGGGAGGTAGGTCTTAAACTGCCCATACAGCTTTTCGGTATCCACAAATCCTGGTTTGCTCCTTGCGTAGTTATAGATACTGAAAATTTCCGTAGTCTTAAAGAAGTCCAATAGTTCTTCCCATTCGCAACCGGCCGCGTATAAGGCGCCCACAAGAGCCCCCGCGCTAGTGCCGGCAATATGCGAAGGATAGATCCCATATTCCCCAAGGGCCTTTAGGGCCCCGATATGGGCGATTCCACGTACACCGCCTCCGGAAAGCACCAAACCTATATTCATATTTCGCGTTTTAGTTAAGGATGTCCAAAAATAGCTTTAGTTGGGCTCGTAACAAATGACCAAAATCATATTTCGCCCTATAGGGTTAGTGCGCATGACCGATGTCATTTTTAAAAGAAAATCCATGTAATACATTTACCAAGAACAACAGGAATTCCTTGCCTTGATTTCGTGACTTTGAGCGAATAGATGAACCTTGAAGGTTCATACGATAAACTCGCTGGCATGTAACCTATAAAAATATGGATGTATCCACAGAAATAGAGAACCAAAACCTTTTCCAGTATTTGGACGTCGCAGCGTCTATCTTTATGGTCATCAATAGTGACCATTCCATCGAACTAATCAACCGGAAGGGCTGCGAAGTGCTGGATTACCGTCGCGATGAGATTATCGGCAAGGATTGGTTCCATAGCTGCATCCCTAAAAAGGAAAAAAAGGAACTGGCCCTATTATTTGACCGAGTTGTCGCCGGAACCGTTGAACCGCCCGATGTGTATGAAAACTGGGTATTGGCACAAGGAAATAAAAGGAAACTGATACAATGGCGCAACGCGCTCTTAAAAGATGAAAATGGTAATGTTACGGGTTTGATCAGTTCAGGAGTGGACGTTACCGAGATCAATAAAGCCAGAAGACAATTACAAGACCATGCCGATCGGCTTGAGGAAAAAGTTGTGGAACGTACGCTAGAACTGGAATTTACTGTGCAGCGTTTAGTGGAAACCAACCTAGATCTCGAAAATCAGATTCAGGTAACCCGATCGGCGGAAAGCAAAGCGCAAAGGAGCCAGTCGCAGTTCGCCGCGATTGCCAAGAATTTTCCAAAGGGCCTTATCGTGGTCTTCAATGCCGATTTTGAACTGTTGTATGTGGAAGGGGAGGAGTTACGACGGCTCGACGTTAAAAAAGAGGATTTCGAGGGAGAGCGCATCGATGATATTTCCATTTTTTCCGCGGAACAAATCGAACGTATCAAAAGGGATATCGAAAAAACGATACGAGGCGATAGCCTTTCCTTCGAAGTGGAATTTCAGGAGAATTGCTATGCGGTCAATTCGACCCCCTTGCATTCCGATGCGGAGACTATTGTCTGGTCGTTGTTCGTTTACCATAACATTACCGATCAACGAAAAGCACAGGAAAAACTATCGGTGGCATTGAAGGTGGAGCAGGAAATGAACGAGCTGAAATCCCGTTTTATTTCCATGGCCTCCCACGAATTCCGAACGCCGCTGAGCGCCATTCTGTCCTCTGCCATCCTTATCGGGAAGCAGAACGGGCCAGGCAAGGAAGAACGTCGGATGAAACATGTGGTCCGCATTCGCAACAACGTAAAAAACCTGGTAGTCATCCTGAACGATTTTCTGTCGCTGAGCAAGCTCGAGGAGGGCAAGGTAAGGGCTGAGCCCCAGCATTTTGAATTGGTGCAGTTTACAAAGCTGTTGGTCGAAGAAATGAAATCGGTAAAAAAAGACGGGCAGAGCATCCGGTTTACACATACTCAGGCAGCTATTCGCGTATTTCTTGATCCGAAACTATTGAGCCATATCTTGATCAACCTAGTGTCGAACGCCTTGAAATATTCCGAAGAGGGCGCGGAAATCATCCTGGAACTAAAAATATCCGGTGAGGGAGTGATTTTTAATGTGGTGGACAAGGGAATCGGCATTCCCCAAGCGGAACAAAAAAGCCTGTTCGAGCGGTTTTTTCGGGCGGGGAACCTAAACAACATCCAAAGTAAGGGGCTGGGGCTGCATATCGTAAAACAATATTCGGAACTTATGGGTGGCATCGTTG
>JAGXIC010000251.1 GCA_024635875.1 Pricia sp. | reverse complement strand
TCCGATCATTTTCCCTTCTACACGGTTCTGAGTTTCGAACCAGGAATTGCGGATAATCAAAGACTGCCCGATCCAAGCAGGGAAGAACTGGAGGCGGCTTTTGAACAAATAGATAAGGAAACGGAGCAAGTGCCATAGAACGCAAAAATTGCAAAATAAATGATCGGGCGCAAGAGGCGGGATACCGGTTCTTGCCCCTAGTTATTTTCACTTGGGGCACCTGGTGGGCTTATCGATTACATCGATACCCGTTGTTGCTTTTTATGCGCTGGGAAAATGTTCGTTAACTAATTTTTTTTAATCGTTTATTTGAACTTTGGTACGACAGTCCCCGATTTCGGCCTATCTTTTCCTCGACCTTGGAATCCACCACCCGAGGGTTTTCTTAGGTAAGCTTGAACCGGGTCTCTTTCAAAAAAGCTGTAACAAACAATTTTCAGTCCCCATAAGCAGTAATATTTGGAATCTTGCCGGGATAATCCCTCAATGTGGAACTTTGCGGCTGCTTATACAATATCGGGTCGGGGTGGTCCTTCGGTTTTTCCATGGGGGATGCCCACAACCCTGCCCCAAAGCGGGATACTGGATGCCCATTGCCGGAAGAGCACTTGTATTTTCATATGCCCTTGTATTCCGGTCCCTTAATAGCAAATGTTTCTGTTCAGCGATTTTTACCCATTGAGTCCATGAATTCTTGGATTGTTTTGGTAAGGATAAAAGATAATCGTTGTATCCCGACCAGGATTCTCCCTTGGGGGAGCCCTTCTAATCGTCTATTTGCGACTTTTGACGATATCATAGGGACCGTTGAGAACATGACCGTTCGGGCTCGCCAGAAACCGGACGTTTCGCTCCAAAACGTCCAAAAAGTTGCACTCATCCAAAAAGACAAAGGTTAAGGACAGTCAGGGACAGAGCAAAACATAGCCATCCAAAAACCATGTAGAGGTTACGGGCCGGGTACCGAAGAAACGATTTTATCCTATACGTGGTAATGGCCGGAAACCTAATCAAAGGCATCCCGTGGTCAGTCGGAAAAGGAACGCGTACAACGCGATAATATACATTGCAAATCGGAACCATGCGAAAACCTTAAAATACTCCCTGATCAGGAAGCTGCCCAAATTCTTGAATTCCTCGATAGAGATTTCCTTGATAAGTAGAACTGTTTTCATAATGTTTGTATATACTAATCGGAATCTACTTCAATTTTCACCTCTGGGGGATGTGTGGCCAGTAATTCAGTTCTTTTCGATATAGATACTTCATTTTAGGATTACTACTTCATAGCCATTCTTCTTTTCAAATGCCTTAGAGATGACAGAATCGATAACTACTTTTTAAGGGAGCCCACATGGAGTGCAGATTCCGAAAAACAATTCTTCCGTACGGGTATTGTTTACTTATTACGTAGAGGTTCAAAAGAGGATATAACCAAAAAAACCCATTGATTTAATAGCAATGGGTTTGTAATCATGAAAGCGGGAATCCTTATTTAACTGGGGCCAATCGTTGAACATCACTTATAATTTATGACTTTTCGTACATTATATGTGAAGGTGACGCTTCCTGCAAAATTAGTCAAGGTATGTTTATACGTGTTGTTTCCTCCTGTTAAGTTTGGTGAGGCTGCATTTAAAGTGGTGGTTTGACTTTTTGTCGTAAAACCTTGATAAGGCCACGGTATTGCTAAGCGTGCCAAAGATCTTACCGTAAATTTAGTATAATCGCCTTCCGCCGGAATATTGAAAGATCGTTGAAAACTATTTATGGCGGTTAGGGTGGTAAAAGTGTCTTCCCGTTCAAGTTTTACAAAAGCATCCGGTCTGCACGTGCCAAAGGAACCGCCGATACAAGCACCCGTATTATCTGTCTTTGTCCAAGTAACTATGATATCATACGATTCAATCTCTGGAGCTGGAGGCCCAATTAACTCAAGCAGCGAACAATTATCCCTTTGGTCGAACGTTGCGCTGTTGACCAAACCAACAATCTTTTTGCCTTTCAAAGTTTTTGCTACAAACGAGATCGGGACTGCTTCTGATGCAGTTGATTTAACAAAAAACCGGCTCCAGTCCAAATTAGCGATTGCGGCATTCGCTCCTTCTTGCGAGCCTCCGGCTGAGTAAATCCTATGGGAGGCGGTTCTGAATATTTCCTCATGTTCCTCGGATAGTTCGCCTTCCGCATTGGCATACTGTGCCATGGAAGCTCTTAATGCGGTTTCTAATTTACCGCCAGAGGCAACACTCTCGGATCGCATTGAAAACAACAATAACCTACCGTAGGTCACCGATTCTATATAAATAGGAATATTTTCATCACCTATTTCACCAGCATTTTCCATTTTTTCTATATCTGTGCCAGAAAAGTCACTGGTAAAGAAATCCGCTGGGGTCGGGATTAGGTCGTCGGCGACCCTTACCGTGAACATTTCCTGTACAAATTGGGCTACTACGGTATGGTCAAAGCTGCTTCTGGACTTCTCGACCGATAAACTTCCATCTAACCCGACACTGGATTGTGGCTCGGTAAAGCCGGCACTTATTCCCATTTGCTGCATGGATTGTTCAAAAGTGCTGGCCTCGATCACTTGAAAATTCATGGTGCCTCCTCCTTGGGAACCTTCGGGCATTTCACCAGCTGCAATCTTAAAGTCGGCAATTGCTTGTTGGGCCGTAGTGCTGTTTGGGTCGATGGTTTTAGATGTTTCGCCCAAGGTTAGATTGGTTGTGAGCGTTATGGGCGCACGTTTTTGGTTTGCATTGATTAGCTGTAACTCTCCAGTCGCCAATGAGTTACCTTGAATTAACGCACCTGGCCAAATCGTTCCGAAGTTGGTGCCCACGGATACAAAGTTTTTAATGGTGGTAACTATATTCCTTTCAAATATGGGGCATTCATATTCTTCGCTGTCCGTTGTTCCCTGAACTACGACAGAATCTTTATAAACATCATCTTTAGGTATTGTTTCATTGATTTCCCAATTGGGAATAGCCCTAAAATAGGCGTTGATGGATTCGGTATCCGGGTTGCCGGGCTCTGTACCATCATCCTTGGAGCAAAATGATAAGGACAAAGTAAGGATCAGTAGGAGGGAGAGTTGTAACGGTTGTTTTAAAGTTTTCATAACCAATAGCTTTAATTGTGTTTTCTTCATTAAAAACACTGCCATAAAACTATCGATATCCTCTTTATTTTACTTGGAGCTATGTTGCAAAGGCTATGACTATTGTTCCGCAACATCTTTTTCTTTTTTTTAACTAAGATTGTTAATAGTGAAGTGATTTAAACTTTTTTGGATCAAAAGAAAGGGTTGCGGATATTTGTGTTGCGAAACATAAATAAATCCAAGACAACACGTTATGTACAAAGTACTCGACAAATATATGATAGAAATAGAGATCGTGCCATATATTCCAAGAACAAGTAGGGGATTCCCGCCGACGGTCCCGCTGCACGAGATCGTGAACGCCATTCTCTTTAAGCTCAAGACCGGCGTACAATGGTCGAACCTGCCGGTAACCTCGCTTTTCGGCAAGGTCGCCCTTAGCTGGCAATCGGTCTACCACCACTATCGTAAATGGTGCAAGGCAGGGGTCTGGAAGGACTGTTGGATAAAGATGCTCTACAGGCACAGGGCATCGTTCGACCTTTCGAGCGTAGACCTCGACGGCAGCCATACCCCTGCCCTAAGGGGCGGCGAAGGCGTGGCCTATCAGGGCAGGAAGAAGGGGAAGACGACCAATTCGCTCTACATGACCGATAGACAGGGGCTTCCCATCGCAATGTCGGAACCCGTGGCGGGCAACCATAACGACCTGTACGATATAGAGGTACAGTTCGAGGTCGTGACCGCAACGCTGGAGGAGGCCGACATATCCACGGAAGGGCTGTTCCTTAATGCGGATGCCGGATTTGATTCCAAGGTTTTCCGGGAGCCATGCTCCGCCAAAGGGATAAACGCCAACGTCTGTTTCAACAAACGGAACGGCAGCACCGAAAGGGACGAATATTTCGATCAAGTACTATACGACAAGCGCTATGCCGTGGAACGGACCAACGCTTGGATGGACAGCTACCGTTCCTTGCTCAACCGTTTCGATACCACCAACGCAAGCTGGAAAGGATTCAACTATCTGGCGTTTATGGTTATAGCTTTGAAAAAATTCGAAAAGAAAAACAAGAAAAAATTTTAAATCACTTCAGTATTTAATTTTCGAACATTAGGAAGTCTTATCCCGGGCCTCTGTTGGGGTAATTTTAAACTGTTGCTGAAAGCTTTTGGAAAAATAGGAGGGGTCGCTAAAGCCAACGGAATAGGCGATTTCAGAAACGGAACCCGTATTCTTTTTTAGGAGGTCCATGGCCCGTTCCAAACGGTAGGATCGTATAAATTGAGTGGCTGATCGATTGGTCAATGCGTGCAGTTTTCTATGAATTTGTGACCTGCTCATGCCCACACCATCTCCAAGTATGTCCATGTTAAAGTCTGTATTATCCAGATTGTCATCGACCACTTTTTTTACTTTTATCAAGAAGTTTTCATCTATTGAAGTCAAATGAATAGCGTCTGGTTTGAGTACCAGTTCTTTGTTGTACCGCTCCCTTAATTGTCTGCGCGTAGCGATAAGGTTTTGAATCCTGATCAGAAGTTCTTTGGGAATAAAAGGCTTCGTTAAATATTCGTCCGCTTGTATGTTCAATCCCTGCATTTTGTCTTCTAAAGATGCTTTGGCAGTTAGTAAAATTATGGGGATATGACTTGTTTTTTCATCCTGTTTCAAGGTTGCACATACCTGATACCCATTCTTTTTGGGCATCATTACATCACTTATGATAAGGTCAGGTATAAACTCAAGAGCCATGTATATACCATTTTCTCCATCTAATGCAGAAATAATAGCAAATCGGTCTTTTAAAATTTCTTTCAAATAATGCATAACGTCCAAATTATCTTCTATGATCAATAAGACCGGTTTGGTGTCGGTTTTGCCTATATTTTCCGAATAGACTATGTTGTGATCATCTTCAATCTTGACGTTTGTTCTAACTGAAGTATCTGTTGCGTTTATATTTTTTTGCTCAAGATCGGTAGGAAGCGATAGCGAGACCGTTGTGCCGGCTCCTTTTTCACTTTCTATTTCTATAGTCCCTTTATGTAATTCTACCAGCTCTTTTGTTAAGGCCAAACCGATTCCATAACCGGATTTTGTCTGATTCTCTTCGCTTTGATAATACCTGTTGAATATATTTTCAAGCGTCTCCCTCGTCATTCCTTCACCACTATCCTCGATCCTGATTGTACAGTATTGCTTATTGCCGCACGCGTCAACATTCACTTTTATCCTTCCGTTTTCCGGTGTATGGTTAAAAGAATTGGTAAGGACATTTATCATGATCGTCTCGAGCTTTTGTTGGTCAACATGCATTGTCAACGATGAAGTCCCGGAACTCGCAGAAAGGCCAATGTTCTTAGTTTCGGCCAGGGATTGAAAGGTCATTGCAATTCCCTTAACAAGAGGAACCATATCTACCTCCCGTAAAGACAGGTTCATTTTTCCTGATTCCAACTTGGAAAGATCTAAAAGCTGGTTGATAAGTTTGAGAAGCCTATTGGCACTTCTTTGCATGACCTCTAAATGCACATGGAGCTTAGTGTCTGAAATATGCTCTTTCAAAATTTGTATGGGGCCCAATATCAGTGTGAGCGGGGTGCGAAATTCATGCGAAATATTGGAAAAAAAGGTGGATTTCATGAGGGTGAACTCGTACTCTTTTTGAAACATTTGCCTATTTTTTTTACTTATAATACGTTGATTTCTATAAAGTAAAAGCAGAACCGTCGAGATTAAAATCCCCAAGATCAAATAGACCGTACGTTTGAATTGTGCTGTTTCTTTCTCTTCATTGAGCCTATCTATTTCTTGTTCTTTTTTAGAAGTTTCATAGCTTATTTGTAAATTGTTCATTTGGTTTTCTTTTTCCAAATCAAATAGGCTGTCCCGTATTTTGTTTGATTGGGCCAGGGCATTGAAGGCTTCTTTGAAATCATTTTGATTTTGTGCGGCCAAGGCAAAGGAATTATAGGCTTCCTGCAATTGATCGATATCATTCCTAGCCTTGGCCTCTTCGATAGCGAGTTCCGTATATTTTCTAGCTTCGGTGTAGCTATTGATAGACAAATAGGTGGAAGCAATGTCATTTAAGGTATGGGCCTTTTTAAAGTTGTTCTGACCTTCAACTTCCAAAGCTTCGAACAGCTTCTCCAAAGCCGTATCAGTTTCTCCAATTTGTCTAAGGGTCGAACCTATATTTCCAAGTAGAATAGCCTCATCTTGTTTGTATTTTTGTTGTTGGGCAATAGCAAGGGATTCTTTGAAATTTGTAAGTGCTTGTTCATAATGCCCCAATTTTTGATAGGTGGCACCCATATTGATAAGGTTGATCATGATGCCCGCATCGTCATTATTTTTTCTGTCTATAGCTATGGCTTCAGAAAAATAGCGCAGTGCATCCTTATATTTTGAATTTAGCATAAGGGTGTGGCCAATATTGGTTTTAACGACCGAGATGCCTCTTTGGTTGTCCAAACCTTCATTGATATTCAAGGAACGGTAAAAATTGTCGAGAGCCTTTTCGTAATCACCGAGTTCTTGATAAATTCTGCCGAACGAAGTAAAACAGTAGGCAATATTCTTTTTGCTGTCCATAGATCTATATAACTCAAGTGAACTGTTTAAATAGTTCAAAGAAGTTGAATATTCTCCCTCTCCTTCATGATAGCGACTCAAATGGTAGTACCCTTCGGCCAGAAGAGTTTCATTCTTCAGTAGTTCGGCGTTGGTTATGCCTTTTTTAAAGTAGATAAATGCTCTTTGGGGGTCTCCTTGTATAATATGTATGGAACCTAATTGGTAGTTTGCCTTTACAATGCCCTTCTTGTCATTTTGATCGGTAAATAGGTTCAGTGCTCTATGCGCAAACGCTTTGGATTTTACAGGGTCGTTATAACTGTATTCTTTGGCAAGCTCAAGTAATTGATTGCCATTTGATTCAGATTGGGCCATTGCAACGTCGAGGGGTTGCGGATTGTGGACGTTAGCCTGGGAAAAGCCAAACAGATAATTTGCACAACAAACCAATAGGAGTACAATACGTATTACAAACATAGTTCAGTTGTTAGGATAGAAACAATGCTTCTACAAAATACGGAAAATAGTTATTGTTGTACTCGAAAAATCCGGTGAACGGATTCCCTTCCCCTGCGATTTGCCTTCGGGAGGGGTATTACATTGCCCGGCCGTCGGATTTTGTGTCCGGTTTCTTCCTTCGATGGAACGACAGCAGAAGGGAGCCGACGGCAACTGCAAAAAGGAGGCTCGGGAATAGAAGAAGGAACGGAACGGACATGGTTCGAAGGTTGGTATGGTTTTTCAGAGACAAATATAATAGGTGAAGTGTCCATGACGGTTGGTGGAAGGCCCATAGTTTTCAAGAAAAACCCCGGATTTTTCAACAATCGGTGTTCATAAGCTTCGTTCACATAATAAAAAAGTACTTTATGGGTATTACAGTATTTCTCTGTCATACATGACCTTGCGATTGAACAACTATAGTTTAACGGTATAGGGACACTAAAGATAGGACAGGAATCGTTATGGTTATGCTTTGGGTGCGGCAACGTGTCCTCCCGGTTTCTTGATCGGTATTCGGGAACAAGGTTGTCGCAACCGTTTAAGGGTCTCTTCTTAAAGGAGACCCTTTTTAATCGTTCATTTTAGATTTTATCGGTTGGTTTTGTAGCCCTTTCCTTCCTTGTAAAAGATTAAGATCGACGCTAGGTAAGAATTTTTTGACTATCCAAGTCTTGCCTACTGATTGTCCACAATTACATTCGTTAGTCGATTTTCTGCTAATCGATATCAAATTAGAAAGAACTTTGTAGTAAACAATAGTCTATGAAAGCAATTTACGCAAAGCTAAAAAATCGTTTTGAAAGTCGGAACTTATTGGTCGGGACAAGTTGCCTGATTATATCCTTTATTGTATTCTTGATCACTAAAGTTCTGAACAGGGAAATACCCCTATAATATGAAGTAAGGTACTATCGTATTTCACTAGTGTCCACTAAAAAGCCATTACTTTACGCGAGCTTTTTACTCTGGATAAAAATTCCGCAATGGTTTCTTCCTAGAATGTTCTCGTGGCCGTCCAAAGGGTCAAAATCGAAATCTGCGAATTCATCCGCCAAGTAAATCCAAGAACCATAGCTCTGTAGTCCATCATAAGAAACCGAGGAAATTCTGGACTTGTCTTTAGGTGATAAACTATCCATAGTTTTGATACCTGTTCCCATCCTACAACAATAACAACTCAATTGTAACTGGATGAAATAAAAATAATTAAATTTAATGTTGATTTAAAGAGACAGACCTATGATGGACAGTAACGACTATACGTCCGATTTTATGAGAATTTTGTTCGGTGATTTCAGTATTCTAATATACGTTGAAATCATTTTAAGGGTACTTGTCATTATGGTCCATACGATCTTAATGATTAGATGGATAGGAAAACGGGCCGTTGGGGGTTTGGGCAGTGCAGATATTTTATTGATCGTAGCCTTTGGGAGTGCGGTCGGCGATGCGATGTTGTATCCGTCCATTCCCCTGTCCATCCCGATATTCGTAATAACTTTGATCGCGGCATTTCAAAGAGCATATGTTTCCATTGGTATCAGGTATAGTTCCGTTAGAAAAATAACACATCCTACGGTATTGAAATTAGTAGAAAATGGGAGATTGTTGACCGAAAATTTTGCCATGGACGAAATTGATGAAAATGAGGTCCTGATGTTGCTCAGACAATCCGGCATAAGATATCTTTCCCAAGTTGAACACTCCTATTACGAACAATCCGGAAAATTGAGTGTTTACAAGAGCGAAAACCCAATATTGGAAAATTCAATCTTACCTGAGCATATTGATAATTTAAATTTCAAGAAGAGACCTTAGGCACGCAGAGGTATGGGGATTTGGGGATTTTGATGTCGGTTAGAATATTTGTCAAATCAGGTTTTTCATTTTGACCATACAATAGGCAGCAGTTGTTGACGCATCCTTGATTTTTCCAGACACTATCCCATTAACTGTGTAAGTTAAAAATAACAGGGGTTGGGCTTTTTTAAAGCCTGACCCTTTTTTCATAGATCGTGAGGAACTAATTTTAGGATTATGCCCCAGTTCCTGATGGGCATCGACCACTTTTTCGTGGTCTCCCTTATCGGCACTACGCTTTTCATGGACGCGTTCGCCTTTATCGGGACCGGATCCACCGCCTGGGTATGGCGGATACCGCTCCGCTGTCAACGCACAGGGCAAATACCCTGTCGGTCGGACAATATTCCAAAAAGGGATGCCGGGCAGAGCTGCCCCTTCCTGCCGATCGTCGAGTGCCACCGCCGGTCTTCGTCCAGGTCATAGCCAAGGAAGTAGAGCACGTCCAGCCGCATGCTGCAGTGTTCCACCAGTTTTGGGTCGGAGGTGATGTTCCCGAGGTATCCCGTGATCAACAGCTTGAAAAACACCACGGGGTCGATAGAGGGGTTGCCGGTCCTGCCATAGAGTTACTCCGTTTCCTTGTAAAGAAAACCCGAGTCGAGCGTTTCGAGGAGCCTTCCGTAAATGTTTTCCTTTGGGATCCGGTCCATCAACCGGAAGCTGACGAAGAGTTTTTCGGTAAAGTTCTGTTTGCCCTGCATACCTTTAAGTAACGGATTTCCGCACAATGGTAAAAGCAAAAATTGATGTTTATCGGAGTTCTGCAACAGCCACGAACGATTAATCGGACTTTGTCCTTGCTCTAGGTATTTTCATCACGTCCTTTCAATCGGCTGTTTCAGGACATCAGTTTAATTTGGTAGAAGTGGTTCCAAATGAACTACACACTCCTTAATGTTGATTTTCACCTCGGTTCTTCTTAATTCAGGTTAATTCCAAATTTTATGCCCCTAATTTCTGGAATCTTGAGTGAATTGGAATAGTTCAGCAAGTATGCTACCGTATGGGGTCGAGCCTTAACAAGTGCACAGTTTTCGGTATGCTTCGTATATATCTTTTTCATATCTATGTTTAGTTTTGTTTCACCAATAGAACGCCACATTGAATAATGGCAGCCGAACCATTCGACCACATGCCGATTAATCCGTTAATCGGCCATGCTCCGTT